>CAUJFJ010000264.1 GCA_963169675.1 Bacteroidota bacterium | reverse complement strand
GCTATGGTACGATAAAAATTATCGGGTACCGTTACCTCAACGGATTGACCATTGCGTTCAACCGTAAGTACTGCACCGAAAACAACTCGTGAAGAAAGCAAGTCATCGAAACGTTCGAACGATTTGCCATTTATTGCAGTGATTTTATCGCCATTCTGCAAGCCGATTTGCTCACCAAGTTTGTAAGCGTAAATTCCATTTTTCACTTCGCTGTTAGGAAGGTAATCTTTCTTGTAAACCAACAGGGTCATGGAAAAAATGATGATTCCTAAAATCACGTTCATGGTAACACCGGCAACCATAACAATGAGTCGCTGCCAGGCCGGTTTAGCTCTGAATTCGTAGGGCTGTGGTGGTCCGGAAAGTTGATCCTTATCGAGGGATTCATCAATCATACCGGAAATTTTCACGTATCCACCTAACGGAAGCCAGCCAATACCATATTCGGTATCGCCTTTGGTGAAAGAAAATAATTTGAAACCCCAGGCATCAAAAAAGAGGTAGAATTTTTCTACGCGAATGCCAAAAGCACGGGCAGCCAGATAGTGTCCTAACTCATGAAGTGCTACCAGTATTGAGAGCCCGAGAATCAGCTGGGCAGCCATTATTAATCCAGTCATCGTTTTCTATAAATCGTTTTTCGTAATCTTTTCAGGGTGTGAAATTAAAGTAATTTATGCCAGTTCAATTTAGCTGTCATAACGGATAAACAACAAACTTATTCACATTTAGATAGCTTCAGTGGCTAAAATTCGTGCTTCTTTGTCGGTTTGCACATAATCTTCGAAAGTAGGTTCCTTGATAAAGGATGCCCGTTCCATGGTTGTTGAAATAAGTTTTGGAATGCCATTAAAACGGATGCGGTTATCAAGGAAAGCTGCCACAGCAACCTCATTGGCAGCATTCATAATACAGGGCATATTTCCACCTTTTTCCATGCTGTTGATAGCCAGTTGTAAACAGCTAAAGGTTTCCATATCAGGAGCTTCGAAGGTTAAGGAAGGGTATTTCAGGAAATCGAATCTCGGAAATGCCGACTTCATCCGCTTTGGATAACCCATCGCGAACTGAATGGGCAATTTCATATCAGGAAGTCCCATTTGGGCTTTCATGGATCCGTCTTCGAACTGTACGATGGAGTGGATTATAGACTGCGGATGTACAATCACATCTATCTGATCGGGTCGCAACTGAAAGAGCCATTTTGCTTCAATCATTTCGAGACCTTTATTCATCAGTGTTGCCGAATCGATCGTAATTTTTGCTCCCATCGTCCAGTTAGGATGCTTTAAAGCCTGCTCTCTGGTCACTTGCTCCAGGTCGCTTTTGGTCTTTCCCCGAAAGGGTCCACCTGAGGCGGTGAGGTAAATTTTTTCAACCGGATTGTGCCATTCTCCTTGCAGGCATTGAAAAATCGCTGAATGTTCAGAGTCTATAGGAAAAATATTTACTCCTGAAGTAGCCGCCAAACGGGTGATGAGTTCACCGGCAACCACTAAAGTTTCCTTGTTCGCTAATCCAATCGATTTTCCGGCTCGGATGGCTTCCATGGTCGGCTTCAAACCTGAATATCCTACCAGGGCTGTGACAACCATGTCAATACTTTCCATGGTAACGATCTGGGAAATAGCATCGTAACCTGCAAAAACTTTAATATCGAGTGGTTCCAGGGCAGCTTTTACATCCTCGACAAGGGACGGATCACCAATTACTACTGTATTGGGACGAAACTTCCGTGCCTGTTCAATAAGCAAACTGGCATTGCTGTTAGCTGTAAGTACTTCTACTTCAAAGTGTTCGGGTTGTTCGCTGATTACTTCCAGCGTTTGAGTGCCAATGGAACCGGTAGATCCCAGCAGGGCAATTCTTTTTTTATCGTTTTTTTCCAAAATCAGAAAGTCATATAATCAATAGGGTTCACGGGACTGCCATTATACCACAATTCGAAATGCAGGTGAGGACCTGAGGTCAGCTCACCAGTATTGCCGATAATGGCCAGTACTTCTCCGGCTTTTACATAATCGCCGACGCTTTTAAGCAATGCAGAATTATGTTTGTAGATCGAGAATAAATTGTTAGTATGCTGAACAGCAATAATATAGCCCGTTTCGGAAGTCCAGTCGGCCAAAACCACTGTACCATCTAACGTATTTTTAATCACCTCATTAGGGGAAGCAACAATATCGATCCCATAATGTTTGGTTTTCGGACTGAAGTGACTGGTTATCGTTCCTTTAACAGGTGTAAAGAAATAGAAAGAGCTGATGCTGGATGCAGGTCCTGAAACGCCATCCGTGAGGGTAAAACGATCCTGAGATTCTACTAAAGCACGTAAAGCCGAATCTTCGGGGGAAGCATTTTGAAAGCGAATGGTGTCGTACCTGATGAATTCCTGTTGTTGTGCGGAGGTAGAGTCGATTGCGCTATTGCCATCAATTATGTTCCTGAGGTTCAATAAGAAACGATCTCTGGAATTCAGTTTTTGAGTGAGCGAATCGGTTTGAAAAGTAAGAGCAACCAGTTTTCGTCTCATGTTCACATCGGCATAACCGGGGATATATTCCCGTAAAGGTGTAAAGGCAATGATGTAAATGGTAAAGGTGATCAGACTGATTATGATAGTTCCGGTAAAGACAAAAACGTTTAACGGCGACAGGGTTAGGGAGACTTTTTCTTCAAAAGTCTCATCGTTCATAATTACCAACCGGTACTTATTCCTTAATTTCCTGTAAATTTTCTTCTTAGGTTTTTCCACCGGTTGCCCTGAATATTGGTTAAACCAAAAACAATCGCTAAGTTTGCCTCGGTTTGATAAGTCTGCAAATATCGTAAAATATAAGAACAGGCTACTAAACATTCCTTGCCGGGTTTCAATTCCGGCATACTAAACGGAAAATTTTAAAGTTATAGTCAATTGTCGTTTATCCGAAATAGTTTGAAACCACATTTTAGTCGTCATTTCCTCCGGGTATTGGTGTTAGCCTTTACCATTGTGATTTATTCCGGGTGTTCTGTAAAAAAGAACACGGTAATAAGCAGGATGTACCACAAAACAACTGCTCATTACAATGGCTATTTTAATGCCCGGGAACGTGTCAAGCAAGGTGCCAAAACTCTGGCTGCATCGCAAGCTGATCGCTACGACCGTATTTTGCCGGTTTTCAAACATGGTGATGCTGCCAGTGCGAAGGCAGTTTTCCCGGATATGGATGAGGCTATCAAAAAAGTGTCGTTGGTTATTCAGCGTCACTCCATGGAAATTGATGGTAAAGAACGCAACAAGTGGATCGACGACTGCTACCTGCTAATTGGTGTAGCACAATTTTACAAACATGAAACATGGACTGCAATTGAATCTTTTCAATTTGTAGCAGCACAATACCGCAACGAGCCTATTAAGTACGATGCTTTAATGTATCTGACACAATGTTACTTGCGTTTAGGAAAAATGCCTGATGCCGAATATTTGTTAGGTACACTGCGTGATGATGGTAAATTTCCTGTCAAGAAAAAAGGAATGCTGAATGCCATCTATGCCGATTATTACATTCAGCAAAATGATTATGAAAAGGCCATTGAACATTTGACCAAAGCGGGTTCAATGACTAAGAAGCGTGCCGACAGGGCGAGATATTATTTTATACTTGGACAGATCCATCAGAAAATGGGTGAATACCCGAAAGCAGTTACTGCTTACGAAGCCTGTATGGATTTGAATCCTGCTTATGAAATGATGTTCAATGCAAGAGTGAACAGAGCCAGTAGTGTGGATGTGAATAGTCCCGATGCAAAAGGCATCAGAGAGATGCTGGTGAAGATGTTATCTGATGATAAAAACATTGAATACCATGATCAGATTTATTATGCACTTGCTCAAATTTCATTGAAGGAAAATAACACACAGGAGGCAATTGATTTCTTACGTAAATCAACGGCATCAAGTGTTGGTAATTCCAATCAGAAAGCTTTGTCGTATTTAAAACTTGCTGAGATTTTCTTCAAGAAGCCGGAGTATCCGTTGGCGCAGACTTATTACGATAGTACTGCAGCATTTTTATCGCAGGATCATCCTGATTACATCACCATCATCAATACCAAAACCAATCTTACCAAGCTCATCAAAAATCTTGCTGTGATTCAAACAGAAGATAGTCTGCAACGCATGGCTTCATTGAGTCCTGCTGAGCGTGAAGCAAGCATTGACCGGTTGATTGAAGTTGAAACAGAAGAGCGTCTTCGCAAAGAAAAAGAGCGTGAAGAAAAATTGTTGAAGGACAAAGAAATGAAGGAGCAATCGCAAGGTGATCCTTTTGGAAATATGCAGGATATTCGTCCTCCCGGAAGTGCCGGTCAGCAAAGTGGTGGTGGTGGCACGGGTTGGTATTTTTCAAACCAAAGTGCATTAAGTTTTGGTTACACCGATTTCATCCGGATCTGGGGTAACAGAAAGCTGGAAGATAACTGGAGACGATCATCACGTAGTTCATTTGCCGAGGTTCCCGGTGGCGGGCCCGATGAAATCGGTGAAGCAGTTGATTCAACCGATTTGGCTGCTGTTGCTGCACGTGATTCCATCATGGCACTCGATAATGCAAAAAGAAAACAGGCTTATCTGGAATCTATTCCTGTAACACCTGAGATGCGTGCTGCCTCTGATGAGAAAATTGTGGAAGCATATTATAATGTTGGATTGATTTACAAAGAGCAGTTACGTGACAATAAAGAATCGGGTAGAAATTTTGAAACATTGCTGCAACGTTATCCCGAGAATCAGTACAAACTACCAACCATTTACAATTTGTATCGGGTATATTTGGCTCTTGGTGATGAAGAGAAATCTGATTTTTACAAAAATATTATTCTGAACAATTATGCTGATTCAGAATATGCAAAGATCATTCTGAACCCCGATTATTTCAAAGATCAGCAAAAGAAGGTGGCCATTCAAAAAGTGTTTTACGAAAACACTTACAGGGCTTATTTGAATAAGCAATATGAAGATGTTATCGAAAGAAAATCGATGGCAGATTCCTTATTCCCATCCAATGAACTTGCTCCGAAGTATGAATTGCTTACATCTCTTGCAATAGGTAAACTTCGTTCATTACCGGAATTTGAAGCAAGTCTGAAACAGGTGATCCGTAAATTTCCTGAAGATTCAGTTGCAGGACGAGCGAAAGAAATTTTAGCGCGATTAAATCCCGCCACAGCGGAACAACCTAAAGATACTACAGTTGCAACTAAGGAAACGCAGCCTGAAGTAGTAGAGCCGCCTAAAAAGCGTTCAATGTTTACGGTTCAAAAAGATACTATTCAATATGTATTGTTTGTTTATGTGAACAATACTATAAGTACTGAAGACTTTAAAGTGGCCATCTCCAATTACAACAGCAACTTCCATCGTACCAAGCAACTTCAGGTTAATAGTTCGTTTCTGGGTCAGGAATATCAGTTTCTGATGATCAAGCAGCTTCCTAATAAAGAAGAAGCATTAGGTTATCTGGATGGATTGCTGAATGATCCGGAGGCATTTTCCAACATCGATATGGGATCGGCCCGCAGCGTGGTTATTACACCCGATAATTTAATTATGTTGCTGCAAACCAAAGATATAGATGGTTATGAACGGTTCTACGAAGAACAGTATTTAAATTAACCATTAACATTTTGTTTTTTATTAATAAAACTTTTTAACATATCTTTGTGGACAATTATTTAAAGTCCGGGAGTCATGTTCGAAACAATCAAAAACAAAAGTGGTCTCAGTAAAGGCACTGAGTCAGGAGGATCTATTAACCTGATTGGTGCAGGAACCATTATTGAAGGTGAAGTAAAAGCAAACGGAGATTTACGTGTTGATGGAACTATAATTGGTTCAGTATCATCTAAATCGAAGGTTGTGGTTGGTTCTACCGGACAAGTTCATGGCGATATTGTTTGTCAGAATGCCGATATTTCAGGTGCAGTAAAAGGAAAGACTACGGTTGCGGAAATGTTGTTTTTGAAAGCTACCGCAAAAGTAAATGGAGATATTTTAACCGGAAAACTGGTTGTAGAAGTAGGGGCAAGTTTTACAGGTAACTGTAATATGGGACCCATGATAAAGGACCTCAAGAATGCCGACAAACAACCCGAAATTCAGCTCAAAGAAAAAACAGCTTAACGCTTATGCCCGTTATTCCGCCATGGGTTTTCAAATGGCGGCAATTATATTTTTCAGTACCTGGGGCGGGGTTAAATTAGATGAATGGCTGGAAATGAAAATTCCGGTTTTTACCTTGACATTCAGTATCTTATCAGTAGTTTTGTCGCTTTATTATTTCATAAAAGGGTTTACACCCAAAGAATAGCGACAAGTATCAGAATTGCGTTGATTTATGCTAACCGACAGCCGTTTTAACAGTAAATTACTTCTCTTCTCGGGATTCATTGCGCTGGGATATTATTTTATAAATCCGGTTTTACCCGAAAAGTTCCGGTTTGAAATGGTTTGGATGCTGCAGTTGTTTATGATACTGGTTACCTTTTTATTTCATGTGGGACTGATGCGGGCAGGTGCTAAAAGTGATGCTGCCTTTATTCGCTTTTTTATGGGTGCCACCGGGATTAAATTATTCCTTTTTATGGTGGTTTTGATTGGTTACGCATTGTTCAATAAAGCAACTGCAGTCGCGTTTATCGCCAATTTCTTCATTTTATACCTTTTATACACTGTTTTTGAAGTGGCAATGGTGTACAAAAAGTTCAGCAGTCAACGCAAAGCATCCTGAAAAAGGCCTGTCAGTAATTCCCGGGACGTTGATAACCCCTTTTGGATGAGGTTGTATTTGCTTAATTGTCAGCTATATAGCAGTTGGTTTATTATTTATTAACAAGGCTTTCAATTATTACTCTTACCCTGTTTTTTATTAGCAATTCCTTTATACCTTTGCGGTCGTTTTAAAAAAGCAAACGAAGCTTCAGAAAAATGAAATCATTACCAATTGCATATCTCCTGAAAATCAGTAAAGTAAACCAACTGTTTTCCCTGTTATTTTTTATTCTCTTTTCAACTGCAGCTTATGCGGGTGGAGAAGGTCATGAAGGGCATGCGGAAGCGAAGTTTGATCCGGGTAAAATGATTACCGATCACATCACCGATGCTCATGACTGGCACCTGTGGGGTGAGGGACATAGTTCTGTTTCTATTCCATTACCGGTTATTGTTTATTCATCTGCCCGTGGTTTAGATGTTTTTATGTCATCAGCATTTCACCACGGTGAAGATGTACACAACGGATATGCATTACGTGACAAGAAAATAATTGCAGTGAATGAAATGTCGGGACCGGCAGCCACTGCTACCGAAGATGCGACAGTAACTGCAGGCTTATGGGATATTTCAATCACCAAGAATGTAGTTTCTCTTTTTGTGAGTATGATCATTTTGCTCATCATGTTTATGTCAGTAGCTAAAGCATATACAGCACGCAAGGGACAAGCACCAAAAGGATTACAGTCGTTGATAGAGCCTTTGGTAATATTTGTCCGCGACGACATTGCAAAGGCTTCCATCGGAGAGAAAAAATACATGAAGTTTTTGCCATACTTACTTACGGCTTTCTTCTTCATCTGGTTAAACAACCTTTTAGGACTAGTGCCGATATTTCCGGGAGGAGCTAACCTTACGGGAAGCATTTCAATCACCATGACCTTAGCGGTGATTACTTTTATTCTGGTTTTAATAAATGGTAACAAGCATTACTGGCACCACATTTTTGCAATGCCTGGTGTACCAACATGGGTATTGTTCCTTCTTACACCAATTGAAATACTGGGAGTATTTCTTCGTCCGTTTGTATTGATGATCCGACTTTTTGCGAACATCACTGCGGGCCACATTATCGCATTATCATTCTTCAGTCTTATCTTCATCTTCGGACAAATGAGTGCAGGAGCAGGATTCGGGGTTGCAATCTTCTCGATTGCATTCACGGTATTCATGACCTGTCTGGAATTACTGGTTGCATTTCTTCAGGCTTATGTATTTACGCTTTTATCGGCGATCTACATTGGAGCTGCAGTTGAAGAAGCACACCACGACACTCACGATCATGATGCTAAAGTTGAGGAAGCGCATATTATCTAAATTCGAAATTATAGTCAGTTAAATATTCACAATTCAAAATTACATTACATGTTATCAACTATCTTATTACAAGCCGGAGAAGTAGCAGGTTTAGGCCTTGGTTACGGAGTTGCGGCATTAGGTGCAGGATTAGCAGCAATTGGTGCTGGTCTTGGTATCGGCCGTATCGGTGGATCAGCATTGGAATCAATTGCCCGTCAGCCAGAAGCTGTAGGTGATATCCGTGCGAACATGATCCTTACTGCAGCTCTTGTTGAAGGTGCTGCGTTCTTCGCAATGGTAGTAGGTCTTCTTGTTGTTTTCAAGTAAGCCACTACAGGAAATCAGAACTATATGGCAGCGATTGGCTGTCATATAGTTCTTTCAAAGAAATTAAGAGTTTAAAAACTATATAAAGCATAGAAAATGGAATTAGTTAAACCCGCGTTTGGTTTGATATTTTGGATGTGTGTATCCTTCTTCACCATCCTGTTTATTCTGAAAAAATTTGCCTGGCCGGTGATTCTGAAGTCACTTGACGAAAGAGAGCGTTCTATTGCTGATGCATTGAATGCAGCACAACGTGCCAAAGAAGAAATGGCAAATCTGAAAGCCGACAACGAAAAGTTATTGCAGGAAGCACGCAATCAGCGTGACCTGATTCTGAAGGAAGCCCGCGATGCGAAGGATAGTATTATCAATGACGCAAAGACTAAAGCTACTGAAGAAGCAGATCGTTTACGCAGAATTGCACGTGAAGAAATTCAGAATGAAAAGATGGCTGCTATCACCGAACTTAAAAATCAGGTGGCAACCCTTTCTATTCAAATTGCAGAAAAAGTAATTCGTCAGCAACTGTCGACCGATGACAAGCAAAAAACATTGGTTAATGACTTGCTGAAGGATGTTAAAATGAACTGATACTAAAGAAAGAAATCTAAAATGGCTGAAACGAAAGTTGCCAGACGATATGCGAAGTCTCTCCTCGATCTGGGGAAAGAACAAAATATTACCGAACAGTTGTATCAGGATATGTTGCTGGTAGCAAATACAATCCGTGATAACCGTCAGCTATCGGTTTTATTTAAGTCGCCGATCGTAAATACCGATAAAAAAGATGCTATTCTGAAAGAACTTTTCGGGTCGAAAATCAATACCGTAAGTTTGGAATTTATGCGCATCATTACGCGTAAAAAGAGAGAGTATTATCTGGAAGATATTGCTAAATCATTTATCGATTTATACAAAGTATTTAAACACATTCAACCTGCATTTGTAATCAGTGCAGCACCACTGGATGAGGCATTGCGCAATCAGATGCTGGCTATTGTAAAAGAATCTACAGGCAGCTCTATTGAACTGAAAGAAATTGTTGATCCTAATATTATCGGAGGGTTTATCCTTCGTTGGGGTGACCGCCAGATCGATGCTTCTGTAACCCGCAGGTTACAGGCATTACGTCAGGATTTCAGTAAGAACCTTTATGTGAAAGACTATTAAAAAAGAGAAATTAATTTTACCAATTATAAATTATAAACAATGGCAGAAGTAAGACCGGATGAAGTATCGGCGATCCTGAGGCAACAGCTCGCAAGCTTCAAATCTGATAGCGAACTCGAACAGGTTGGTACCGTACTCCAGGTAGGTGACGGTATTGCACGTATCTACGGACTCACAAAAGTGCAGTCAGGAGAATTGATCGAATTTAAGAATGGCCTTCGTGGTATCGTTCTTAACCTCGAAGAAGATAACGTTGGAGCCGTATTGCTCGGACAGTCCAATGATATTCGTGAAGGCGATATCGTAAAACGTACCGGAAAAATTGCATCCATCAATGTGGGTGAAGGTATGGTTGGACGTGTTGTTGATACACTCGGAAATCCGATCGACGGTAAAGGTCCTATTTCAGGTGAATTGCTGGAAATGCCACTCGAGCGTAAAGCTCCCGGTGTAATCTTCCGTCAGCCTGTTAAGGAACCACTTCAAACAGGTATCAAAGCTATTGATGCGATGATTCCTATTGGCCGTGGTCAGAGGGAATTAATTATCGGTGACCGTCAGACCGGAAAGACTGCCGTTGCTATCGATACTATCATTAATCAGAAAGAATTCTACGAAAGAGGAGAAACTGTTTATTGCATTTATGTTGCAATTGGACAGAAAGGTTCTACCGTAGCTAATATCGTTAAAACACTGGAAGAAAACGGCGCAATGGCATATACGGTAATCGTATCGGCTGCTGCTTCTGAACCTGCACCAATGCAGTTCTTCGCTCCAATGGCAGGTGCTGCTGTAGGTGAGTATTTCCGTGATACAGGTCGCCCGGCATTGATCGTTTATGATGATTTGTCGAAACAAGCAGTTGCTTACCGTGAGGTGTCTCTGCTGCTCCGTCGCCCACCGGGACGTGAAGCATATCCTGGTGACGTATTTTATCTTCACTCCCGTTTACTCGAGCGTGCGGCTAAAGTGATTGAGTCGAATGAGATCGCATCACAGATGAATGACCTTCCGGAATCTTTGAAAGGTAAAGTAAAAGGTGGTGGTTCATTAACAGCCCTTCCGATTATCGAAACTCAGGCAGGTGACGTTTCTGCTTATATCCCTACCAATGTAATCTCGATTACAGATGGTCAGATATTCCTTGAAGCAAACTTGTTCAACGCCGGTGTTCGTCCCGCTATCAACGTAGGTATTTCGGTATCTCGTGTAGGAGGTAACGCACAGATTAAATCCATGAAGAAAGTTGCCGGTACCCTGAAACTTGATCAGGCACAGTATCGCGAGCTTGAAGCATTCTCGAAATTCGGATCTGATCTGGATGCTGCTACTAAAGCAGTTCTCGATAAAGGTTCTCGTAACGTGGAAATCCTGAAACAAGGACAGTACTCTCCACTTACTGTTGAGAAACAAATCGCAATTATTTATTGTGGTACAAAAGGATTATTGAGAGATGTTCCTGTTAAAGAAATCAGAAATTTCGAAAAGGATTACCTCAATATTCTGGATGCTCAACACAAAAGTACACTTGATGCTCTTAAGAAAGGTGATTTCAATGATACCATCACCGGAACTCTTGAGAAAGTTGCGAAAGAACTGGTTGCAAAATATTCAGCTTAATTAATTACCATAGGAGACCCTTGTGGTCTCCTCATTTTATAAAAAATGGCAAATTTAAAAGAGGTAAGAATAAGGATCACTTCAGTAAACTCAACACAGCAGATTACCAAAGCTATGAAAATGGTTGCGGCTGCAAAGTTGAGAAGAGCACAAGACGCAATTATTCAAATGCGTCCTTATGCATCTAAACTGAAAGAAATTCTTGAAAATGTTGCAGAGAGTGTTGATGCATCCGGAAGTGGTGTATATGCAAAAGTAAGACCTGTGAATAAGGTTCTTATCGTAGCTGTTACATCCAATCGTGGTCTTGCAGGTGCATTCAACTCCAATATTATCCGTACCGTTAATCGTCTGATTGGCGATACTTATAAAGATCAGGTGAAAGCCGGTAATCTTAAAGTTCTTGCAATCGGCCGTAAAGCAAGTGATTTTTATAGTAAGAATAAAAATCTGTACGCAGGTAATCACAATGATGTTTACTCTAACCTGAATTTTAATTCCGTTGCAACTATTGCTGAAGAAATTATGCAGGAGTTTGCCAATGGGAATTATGATAAGGTTGTTGTTATTTACAATCAGTTTAAGAATGCCGCGGTTCAGTATGTAATTACCGAACAGTTATTGCCAATTACACCACCTGAGAAAAAGGAAACATCTAAATCAGTGAATGATTACATTTTTGAACCTAGTCAGGAGCAAATTGTACTCGACCTGATTCCTAAATCTATCAAGACGCAGTTGTATAAAGCCATTCTCGATTCAAATGCCAGTGAACATGGTGCACGAATGACAGCAATGAGCAAAGCAACGGACAACGCAGGTGAACTGATTAAAGAACTTAAATTACAATACAATAAAGCGCGTCAGGCTGCAATTACCAACGAAATTCTGGAGATTGTTGCCGGTGCAGAAGCATTGAAAGGTTAATTGTATCAATTACCCCCGTTACAACCGGTTGGCCTTAGTGTCAGCCGGTTTTTTTTATTCGTTATTTTCGCTTTGTGGAATGATGATGGTTACTTTACTTCCGATGCCCGGGAAGCTGACAATTTTAAAATCGCCACCGATCATATCAAGCAAATCTGAGATAATTATATAGCCCAGCTGATTGCCAATATCAGTATCACGTTTAATGCGTTTAGGATCAGATGCAGCTCCTGTTTTTATCCGCTGAATCTCATCGAGGGTTTCCTTCGACATGCCAATGCCGGTATCTTCTACAGTGATCGTATATTTTAGATGGTCGGCTGCTGCTGAAAATTGAATGCGGCCTTTTTCAGTATACTTAATTGCATTGGTAAGAACATTCTGCAAAATGATCATGAAAATGTTACGATCGGTAATTATGATATCCTCTTCGTTCACATGGTTGATGATGCTGATATGTTTGATATCGGCCATGCCTTTCAAAGGCTCAATGATTTCATCAATGTATTCATGTACGGCAATATGGTGAAGCTGCGGATTAATTTTGTTGTTCTGAAATTTCATCCAGTCAAGAATGTTCTTTGCATTGTTGTAAAGTTTATCAGATGCAAACTCAATATCATTCATACTTTCAATCAGTTTTGAACGATCGATCATGTCCGGATTTTTTTTGGAAATCCGTGAAACCATAGATATGAATTTTAATGGCGTAATGATATCGTGAGAAATTACTGATATCAGCTTGTCTTTAGTACTGATCGATTCCTTCAGATAGGATTCCTGTTCAGCAAGGACTTCAATATTTTCTTCCAGCTTATGATTAGCTAACTGGAGTTCTTTTGTTCGTTCCGCAATTCTTTGTTCGAGCTGAATGTTTTTATTCCTGACACGTGCTGTGTTCAAACGGAATAAATAAATAATTAATGAAAGTAAACCAATGGTAACCAGAAATTGAAAAAGAAAGGTTTCGTAAATGTGCTTTTCAACTTCAAAATTCAATTCTGCTGCAATATAGTTCCCGTCCGATGATTTATTTAATTTTCTGATCAGTAATTTATAATTCCCTGATGGCAGACTCGAGAAGTTAATGCTGGTTTGTTCGGCATCAAGATCATTCCACTGATCGCTGAAACCCTGCAGTTGATATTCAAGCTCCAAATTAGTGTTGTTTCCCCAATATGGAGTTGAGTAGTTTATTTTAATCATTTGATGTTTTGATGGAATCGATAAGGTATTTGATTCAACCAGTGTGCCATCAATATAAATGTCGTCAATAAGTATTTCTTCATCAGAAGTCGTGGAAGGTATACTTTCCGGAACAAACCACACCAGACCTTCCATGGTTGGATAAGAAACATAACCATTTTTAAGCCTAACCACTGATGGTGTACATCCTCCGTTAAATTCAGTGTTTAATATCCCATCATCATCACCAAAATATTCATACTGCAAAGTGTTTGTAGTATCCTGAATATAGCTCAATACCTGTTGATAGGGTACACGAAACAATCCCTTGTTCGTCGACATCCACAGGAAATTATTTTTATCAATAAAAAAGCTGTGGGCATGTGATAGAAATTTATTTCGATCAAGCGGAGGCTTGATTAATTTTCCATTTTTCCAGATGAAGTATCCATTTCCATAGGTGCCGATAAAAACATTTTCCTGATCCTTAAACAAAACCCGGGCACAAACACCTTCCAGTCCGGGGATAAATCTGAACTTATCTTTTCCGGGAGTGCATGCCATTACGCCATTGCATTTTGCAATCCAGATGCGGTTATCGGGACCCATTAGTATGTCTTCAATTCTGGAATCCGGAAAATCGTCAGGTGTTTTTGCCAACACAACAAAACTAGAATCTTTAATGAAGCCAACCACATCGAAGTGGGCTGCTAAAATTGAATCGCCATTTTCACGAAAGCAGGTGAAGTCGCCTCTCATATTGGCGTTAATTTGTGTGGTAGATTTTTCCGGAATGGAATATTTGTAGATTATATTCTGATGTGAATACCAAACAGTGTTATTTCTATCAATTAATAAATTTTCCGGATTATATCTTATTAAGGGAAGATCAGATAGTTTACCTCCTTTTATTGTAAACTCGCGTCGATAACCGGAAAAAACAGTGTTGCTGTCGATGGGAATCTGACTATAATAGGAGTTGTTTAGTCCAACATTCGGATCATCATAAATTAATGTTTTAAATATTGATTTCTTAAACACATATAATCCTTTAGTGTCGGTTCCTACAAACAAACTACGACTTTTCTCATCGAAAAAGGCATCTGAAACCTGACAGCTATTGGGCAGTCTGGAAGTAATTAATGTTGAAGTTAAAGATGCAGATGAGCTGTCGAAATGTATCTGATGTAAGTTGTTCTGAATTTTCATGTACACATCGGGATAGGCATTGCTCCAGATGATACTTTTCGTGAATGAATATTTTTTGACTACATCATCGGGGATGCTGCCGGTTAATTTAGTTCTGACAACCTTGTTGTTGTCGGCATCTACATAAAACCATTCTTTGTTTTTGTCAATATAAAAAATAATTCCTTCGCACATGAATATTTCATGTATCACATTTGGGCCAATGAAAATATCTTTTTCAAATTTATTTTCTCTGAAAAATCTGATTCCATCCAAAGTTCTGATAGCAAATCGGTCGGATGTAAAGTTGAAGATGTAAACAGGGTAGGAAGTGAGTTGGGTTGTTGGGATACCGGCAATGGTATCTTTCTTCATTGTTTTGAGAAAATCCACATTTGGGATACCACCAGCAATGGTTGCTTCAGAAGGGAGCTCTTCACTCCAGGATAAAATCTGTGAAATTTTTCCGCCCTCAATACCGAATGTGTTTCCCCGCCACTCATTTACTACCAGGTGATTGTCACTGGTTTTCTTAATCGACATGAAACGATTGTTCCGGATGCCGGGATGATTGGTTTGATTGTAAACTTTAAATTGTTGTCCATCAAAGCGCACCAAACCTCCTTCTGTTGACAGCCAAAGGAAGCGCTTGTCATCCATTGCCATCGATTTGATACTGTTTTGTGGTAATCCGTTTTTAGATGAATAGCGCTTGACTGTAAACTCCGTCTCTGTTTGTGCTGCCGTAGTTTGTGCAATGCTCAGAAAAATAAATAACAGGAAAACACCCCGGTAAAGCTGCTGTTTCCGGAGTGGCAACATTGCAGTAAAAGAGTGGGCACTGCCTTTCATTTATTGAACCGGATGTCTGAATTTATAGATCTCGGCTAGATTTTTCAAATCAATAATATTGGATACTCCAAGTTTATTGAAAATACGTGCTTTGAAGGTTGCAACAGTGGATGATTTGATATTTAGTCTGCCGCTTATTTCTTTGATTCCTTCACCCTTCAGCAAATAATTCATCACGGTGAGCTCTCTCTCAGAAAGATCTTTAAAAGGATCCTGAGATTTTTCTCCGGAAGGTTTTGCCGACATCAGTTCTTTGACAGTGGTACTGCAGTATTTTTTGCCGGTAAAAAAACTGGTGAGTGCAACAATTACTTCTTTTTCGTCGGCTTGTTTGTTTAAAAATCCCGAAACACCCATGTTCATGATTCTACTCCCAAAAATTTCTTCCGGACTCATGGTATAAACTAAAATGCTCATGGTAGGATAAGTTTCAATAATTTCATTCAGCATTTCAATAACATTGCCATCAGTCAGTTGCATATCGAGAATGAGATGAGAGAATTTCTGCGAAGTAAGCATCGTACGTAACCCTTTGCATGATTCAGTTTCCTGAAATTCATGAATATTAAAATTGGATTCGAGGATGAATTTTAATCCGCGACGAATAATTGCATGGTCGTCAACAATTAATAACCGGGGTTTTTCAGAAGAAGGTTGCATGGTGAGGTTGTGGGTTATAAATGAGCCAGGTGTGTTGTAGTTTGTAGAGTCAGTTTGTGGCTTATAAAGATACAAAATATTTATTTATCCGATGGAAACCTTGTATGCAAGTTTTCAGCTAAATAATTCCGGAAAATAGTGCAAATGCAAACAGCAGTAAAAATAGAGTAACCAGGGTTCGCACACTACTGAAGGTGGTCTTTTTTAGCCACTTATTACCCAGCCAGGCCCCTGCAAAAGCCGATAAGGTTGCAGTGATTAACAAAAATCCGGGAAGCGCATTAAAGTCGGATGTGAATCCTGAACCATAAATGGTGAGTCGGGAAATGTCAATAAAGCAAGCCAACACTACACCAGTACCGATATAGGATTCCTTAGTTAATCCCGATTTTATTAAAAATGCCGACCGCAACGCTCCCTGATTTCCGGAAAGACCTCCGAAAAAGCCACTTAGTATGCCTCCAAAAGGTAAGTAGCGGGAATGGATTTCTAGTTTCCTGAATGAAGGCCAAAGTTCAAGTAAGGCAAAAATTGCTAATAGTGAACCAATTACCATTTTTACGGGCAACATTTTGTAAGTGCTGTTGCCAATTTGATATTCGTAAACTGCCGGTATGTCACTGATTTGGGTCAACATATAAGCACCTGCCAAAGCAGCAAATATGGATGGAATTCCGAACCTGACAAGGATGCCTTTATCTGCGTTTTTGCCCACCAAAGCCAATTTGAACAGGTTGTTCAGAAAGTGGACAATTGCTGTAAGTGAAATCGCGACTTCAATAGGAAAAAATATTCCGAAAACCGGTACCAGTAATGTGCCAAGTCCGAAACCGGAAACTAATGTAAGTCCGGAGCCGATAAATGCAGTAACACAAATTATGAGTATAGCCTCCATCAGAACAAAATTAGTTTTTTATTTCTATTTTAGTTCCCTCTTAATCGAATTATATGAAGTTTAAATTACTACTCCTTCTGACCAGTGTACTTTTTATTTTTGAAAGTAATTTCATTCATGCGCAACGCATTTGGAAAATAACCGATGATGGTGTTCAGAAATGGTACTACCAGGGTGGGGATGAGTTTAGCTCTCCGGACCCTGATACTGCTTTCTGGCAATCGTCATATCCATGGGGCAGGAATTTATTTTGTAATAAGGAACAGCAATTTTATTCTGATTGGAAAAATTATGAACTGAAAGAGGGAATTCTTTCACTTGTTGCAAGGAAAGAAACAGTGACAGCAAAAGTGCTTTCATGGGAAGATGCGAATTATGCCTTGAAATGTAAGGAGGAAGTGGTTGGAAAGAATGAGCAAACTTTCAATTATTCCAGTGGTATGATTTTTTCGAAACAAAAGTTTCACTATGGTTATTATGAAACTCGTTTTATGTCGGATGCCGGCAAAGGATTGTGGCCTGCCTTCTGGCTCTATGCCGGAGTGGGAAATGAGGAGATTGATATTTTTGAAATTAAAGGCGAACGGAATACAGATATTCATGTGGATGTACATTGTAAATCGGGGTGCAATAATTATAAAACCACTTTGGGTTTGGTGCGAAAAAATTGGGGCGATTATCTTGCGACTTCTGCAGGATGGCAGGAAGGCTTTAATGTGGTAGGACTGGAATGGCAACCCGGTTATTTAATCTGGTATCTGAACGGGAAAGGTATTGCTTATTGGAAAGGAAATTTTTCAAATCCGATGTGGATCATTGCCAACCTTGCTATCCCATCCAATGGTGGTCCCTTTGGTCCGGGCCCCGATAATGCCACTAAATTCCCTGCAAAATTGCAAATCGATTATATCAGGTATTTTGGAAACACACCCCCATCTGGAAAATTGTCAGGTTATTTCGAGAATTCTACTTTGAAAACTGCATCCTCTGTTTTAGTAAAGAAGAAGCGTCCTGAATTTAAAAATGGTAAGCTGAAAATAAAATCATTGTTTGTTACTTTATCACAAGAAGCAAAAAATAGTTATGTGCTTACATTGAATGGAAATAAATCATCAGCGATTGTTGTGGAAGTTCTTTCAAAAGATGGTAGGCAATTGTATCAAAAGACTGATGCTGTTGATGATACTTACCGTTTCGAAAATTCTGAAAGAGGGAGTAAAATCCGTATCAAAGCCAATGGAAAAGTTGTTGAAGAAAATCTTTAATTATTTCAATAGCGTAATTGTTTGCTGATGCAGCTTTTTGTTGTGCTGAAAACTGACAAGATACACTCCTGCTTCACAAATATCATTTTCATAATATCCATTCCAGGAATTTCCGGAGTATAGCAATTGTCCGAATCGGTTAAATATTTTGAATTCCTCATCGTTTTCCAGGTTAATGATTTTAAATATTTCATTTATGCCATCTCCGTTTGGTGTAAAAGCATTCGGAATATACAAATAGCTTTCCGGAAACAGACATTCAATTTCAGGTTTGATATTTAATGTAGTGCTTGAAGTGTCACTACACCCTATATTATTTGCAGCGATTAATTGTAAGAAATGCATTCCTTCGCTGAGGAATAAGTTTTCAGGATTCTTTGTGGTGTCACTTAAAAGACCATCTACATACCAAAAATTGAAATCTGCTCCTTGTGATTCATTCAGTAAGGTTAGTGGTGTGCCGGAACACGTATCAGCTGAAGAAAATTGGGCCTCCGGATTTTCGTGAACTTTAATTTGTTTCAAAGTGGTGGAGATGCAATTATTGGTATCTGTTGCTGTGAGCACAACTTCAAAAATTCCAGGTGAACTGTATTGATTGGTTACATTGGAATTAATGGAATTATTCCCATCTCCAAAATCCCATACCAATGTATTGCTGGTGCTGTTGATGGCTGCGAATGCTACTTGTTGCTCACACATTTCAGTAAATGTAAAATCGCTTGATGGAAGCAGTACTTCAGGTTCTGCATAGATGGTCAGCTCGCAATCGCTGTTTGTATTGAGTAAATAGTAGATATCATTTATACTATCAGAATTTGCAACAAGAATGGAGTCGGATGTTGAACCATTCATCCACATCCCATCTAAACCAGAAGCTACATTTGCTGTGAAGCTCCCATCAGGATTGCATCCATTCAGGTATATTTTTTTATGCAACAGCATCAAGTCAATATACGCATATCCAAAATGTCCACCCGGTTCGCAATCACCGATTTCAAATGATATCCTTAATGTGTCTCCGGTTTTTCCGCTCAGGTCAATTGCAGTTGTTTGCCAAGGTAAAATATCAATATCCTGATAATGTAAAAAAGGAATTGTAGAATCTCCTGCAAGAATCAATTTTTCGGTACATCCCGATAAAGGGATTCCACTTGAAGTAATCGAATACCGGAAACGTGGCTGTTTGGCAGGAGGGTGTTGTGCATTTTGAAGCAGTACTGCATATTTCACTGCAAGGATCAATGAATCGGCTGTTATGAGCATCTGATATTGTAATTGTTCCGATTCAGCATCCCCGCCTGAATTTCCCAATTGAGCTGAATAAACAGAACCGGCGCAAACCTGTTGAATCAGATTGTTGGAAAGTGTATCGATTCCGCTTCCTGCAGTAATAGTATGTCTCCCGTTGACAATTCCCTGGTTGGGTGCAAATACCGGACAACAACTTCCGGTGGCACCTTGCCAGTTTGAAAATGTTCCGGTTTCAAACCCTAAGTTTGACGATGGTGTTTGAGCGGCAAGTTGTAAATGGCAGGCAGCAAACAAGACAAGAAGTATTCGAAGATTAAATAATAACCTTGCAACATGAATTGAAATATGAAACAAAGTCAATGGCA
>CAUJFJ010000263.1 GCA_963169675.1 Bacteroidota bacterium | reverse complement strand
ATGGGCATCATCCTGGGTAAATCCACGAACCCGGGTCAATCCATGTAATTCACCACTTTGCTCATACCGGTAAACGGTACCGAATTCCGCATAACGGATTGGCAATTCCTTATAGCTATGTGGCTTGCTCTTATAAATTTCGCAATGGTGGGGGCAATTCATAGGCTTCAGGAAAAATTCTTCTCCTTCAGCAGGAGTACGAATTGGCTGAAATGAATCGGCACCATATTTTTCGTAGTGACCTGAAGTAACGTACAGGTCTTTATTTCCGATATGTGGAGTCACAACCGGTAAATACCCGGCTTTCAACTGTGCTTTTTTCAAAAATGATTCCAGACGTTCACGCAGCTGCGCCCCTTTTGGAAGCCATAATGGTAAACCCATTCCAACCTTTTCAGAGAAGGTAAACAGCTCCAGTTCCTTACCCAGTTTACGGTGGTCACGCTTCTTAGCTTCTTCCAGAAGTGTCAGATAATCAGTTAGTTCCTTTTGTTTTGGAAAGGTAATTCCATAAATTCGGGTCAACTGTTTGCTCTTCTCATCACCACGCCAGTAAGCTCCGGCAATATTCATGAGTTTTACGGCTTTGATGCTTCCGGTGTCAGGAATATGCGGTCCGCGGCACAAATCGGTAAAATTACCTTGTGTATAGAAAGTGATGGTTCCATCTTCCAGATCCTTCAGCAGGTCAAGTTTATATTTATCACCTTTTTCTTCGAAATAAGCAATGGCATCCTTTTTAGAAACCTCTTTACGGACATACTGATTGCCGGACTTAGCCAGTTCCAGCATCTTATCTTCGATCTTCTTGAAATCATCGGATGAAAGCGTTCCTTCACCTAAATCAACATCGTAGTAAAAACCATTTTCAATGGGTGGACCAATTCCGAATTGAATTCCGGGATATAACGCTTCCAAAGCTTCAGCCATAAGGTGAGCCGATGAATGCCAAAACGTCGATTTCCCTTCTGTGGCATCCCAGGTCAGCAATTCCATGGTCGCATCCTCACTAATACCACGGGAACTATCCCACACAACCCCATTAACTTTCGCAGCCAGTACATTTCTGGCTAAACCTTCACTGATGCTCTTTGCCACCTCCATAGAAGTGGTTCCTTTAGGGTATTCCCTGACTTTACCATCGGGGAAAGTAATCTTGATCATAATAAATTTATAGAGGGGCGAAGGTACTGAAAAGGTCGGCGTTTAACAAATTAAGAAATGGTAAAAATTGGTTATCCCGGAATTGCAAAATATTTCCAAAGTAAACGGGCAAGATTAAATTTGATCCCAGTACTATTTCGTAAACAATTGCCTTTCACTTATAAATTTCAGCCATTCATCAAATTTTGGTAAAAAAGTGAAATGAGATTCGAAATATTCGAACGGGTTTGCTATATTGCATTCACCAAATTGATTTGGATTCTGCCGGTTTTATTGACAGAATAAAATAATGCCGGCAACTGAATCTAAATCAAAAGTAGGAGTGAGCTTTGCAGCTGCATCTGCCCGGCTTATTCAATTGACCCCCCAAGCATAAACGAAAGAAGGAACAGCACCGGTTCCTGCTTCCGGACAATTACCCCTGAATGCCTGCACATTCTAAAGGGGTGGCACAATAGTATTCTTTATTGTAAGCTTGATTTATGAGAGGGTTGTTGTTGTATATAACACTTATTCAGTTGCTTTTATGGCAAAGCGTAAGCCATGCCCAACAATTTAATTACATTCAGTTTACTAAAGAACAAGGTTTAGCAGGCAACATAGCTTATTCCATAACTCAGGATCATCAGGGTTTTATCTGGATTGGAACTGAAAATGGCGTGAGCAGATACGATGGTCATTCATTCACCAATTTCACTACCGATGATGGATTAACCGACAATGAGGTTTTACAGGTAATATGTGATTCAAAGGGCAGGGTTTGGTTTCATTGTTTTTCGGCTCCGCTATGTTTTTTTGAGAACGGTAAAATTTACAATCCAGCAAATAGTCCGCACATTTTCAATGGAGTGAACACTACCGGTATGGTCGATTTTAGCGAAGATGGAAGAGGTGTCATCTGGATTCGTACTACGACAAATGCTAATCGTGGAAATTATGCATATTTTAATGGAAAATGCTTTCAAAAATTATCTATTGAATCAGTAGCGATCCCAAAGCGTTTGAATGGAATCCTTTTAATGACGTTAAATTCATTTGGTATAAATAATAAAGGAAATTATTTTTTCAATTCCAACGAATGTGTTTATGAAGTGGACTCGAATTACCGGGTCACTTTTTTAGATTCCATGGAATATGTTCTTTCAACCGGCATTTCACTTATTAAAAGTTCATCTGTGTTTAACACCTGTGATCAGATGGTTTACTCTTATACCAATAATGTGATTTGTTTATCACGATACGACTCACTGTCTAAACTAGATTTAGTAAGAGTGTTTCAGAATTCTTTGGATTTAAATCGGTTGATTTTCGATAAAAGAACCTGTAAAATCTGGGTCTTATCGAATGGAGAAGGTGTTTATGCCATTGATTCCACTATGAATAAGGTCTCGGATGTTTTTGTGAAAAATAAAAATGTTGGGGGAATTCTCGAAGATATTTCAGGCAACATGTGGTTTGCAACGTTGGGTGAAGGTGTCTATTTTTTAAATGCTTCTTTTATCAAAGGGTTCAAACTAGCCGAAAATAGTTTCAATAATCAGGTTTACTCTTTTGCATTCAACAAAAAAGGGAACTTATATGTAGGCTATGAGAGGGGACACATTGAAGAATACAATGGAACGAATAGGATCTCGGCTTCGCAGTTAAGTCCAATGAAGTTGCGATCAAATATTGTAAAAAAAATTCTGTTTGATAGTGATGATAATCCCATATTTATATTGGAAAATCAGGTTGTATATGATTACGCTACCAATAAAAAACAAAGAATTGTAAATCTTGGAGCAGTTAAAGATGCAGAATATTTAAAGGACAACCGGTTGGTTGTGGTTACCCGGGGTGCTTCACTATTTGAATCAAATCAAAAGCTTGATACCCTTGTGATGCATCATCGGTATACTTCTGTGAGTTCAGGCACTTCTGAACTTTATTATTTCTCGAGCATAGACTCACTTTTTAAGTTTGAAAATAACAAAATTACCCCCGATTTGAGATACAATTTCAATATACATGGAAGAATTGTTGATTTGTGTTTGACAACAGATAAAACCTTATGGCTTTGTACCTATAATAATGGCGTGATAGTTTTTTACAAAGACACAGTTTTAACATTCAATAAGGACAATGGATTGCTAAGTAATCAGTGCCGGTCACTTTATAACGAAGGAAATGGCAATATTTGGGTTGTAACCGATAAAGGACTTAGTAAGATTTCAATTGCCAATAATAATCCTTCAGATTATAAAATTCTGTCTCTAACTATTAATGATGGCTTGCCTTCAGAAATGATCCGGCAGGTATTAAAACGACAAGATACTTTATGGATGGCAACCGATAAATGGCTGGCTTATTTTTCGGAAAACCAATTAAAAAGCAGGACTGAAATTCCAATTTACATCAATTCGGTATTGGTAAATGGTGTAATCAGTGATACCAGCATTTTTGCCTATGATGAGAATAGAATCACTTTTAATTTTAGTGCCATTTCTTTTTCATCGGGCAAACAGATTCGTTTCAAATATTTCATGAAGGGATTGAACGATAAATGGACTGAAACAGATCAACGAACCGTTGAATTTGGTTCTCTGGAACCAGGTAATTATACTTTCATTGTGTTGGCAATTGATAAAAATGGAAATGAAAGTTTAACACCAGCCAGTTTTACGTTTTCTGTTTCACCCCCATTTTGGAAGCGCCTGGGGTTTCAGATTGTCGCTGTAAATTCAGGCTTACTGCTGCTGGTAATTGGAATAAAGGGCCGAATAAAAAGAGTTGCCAAAACTGTACATGAAAAACAACTGGTTAACCGTCAGTTAGCCGAATTCAAGTTGGAAGCCGTTCGTGCTCAAATGAATCCGCATTTTATTTTTAACTGCCTGAATGCCATTCAGCACTTCAATGTTAGCCACGATTTTGACTCCGCCCAACAATATTTATCTGAT
>CAUJFJ010000262.1 GCA_963169675.1 Bacteroidota bacterium | reverse complement strand
GTATGATCATGATTGGTAAGCATCAGATCCAGGTCACCATCATTATCGATATCTCCGAAACTTGAAGTCCATGTCTGCCAGCCCACATCAATACCAAATGCTCCCGCTTGTTCCGTAAAGTTGTTAGATCCATCGTTTACGAACAAACGGTTAATTCTGCGTAAGTCAGTTGGACTGGAGGTGCTCTGACGGCAATGTGCAACATATAAATCCA
The DNA here is from genome assembly GCA_963169675.1 of Bacteroidota bacterium. Classification (GTDB taxonomy): domain Bacteria; phylum Bacteroidota; class Bacteroidia; order AKYH767-A; family OLB10; genus JADKJB01. The sequence goes on along the minus strand of CAUJFJ010000262.1, from coordinate 4,009 downwards.
GATCCTGATCATTATCGAAATCAATCCATGCACTTCCATAGTTTCCGGAATCGGCAGGATCACCTCCATAGAATACAGTTGGGTTTACAGCAAAATTCACCAAGGTAGAAGGATCCAGATTCCCGGTGCCATCATTCAGATAAAGTTTGCTTGCATCGTTGTCATCGCAACAAAAGAGATCAATCCATCCATCATTATTCATATCGCAGAAAGTTGCATTCTGCAAAAAGAAGCCTGAATTGGAAAGAAGTGTATTGGTTGAAGTAATCACACCTCCCGATTCGAATATCTTCACCAAGCGAATGCCACCATCACCATCAGCAACAACATCTTTCCATCCATTGTGATCCACATCTGCCATGGTCATAGCCCATGAACTTCCACCTCCTGGTGAAATGTCGGCAATGAAGTAGTTTTCAAAATTCCCTTCTCTGTCCTGTAGCTCTAAGTTAATCATATGACCCTGATTCATCCTGACGATATCATCAAGTCCGTCATTATTAACGTCAACAACTGTAACTGCACATCCACTTCGGAAGTTCGAGTTAGTGAGTCTGCTGTTGGCATTGGTAAAGGTTGGCTGAGCTGCTGCCTGCTGTTGAAGCGCATTCATGCTGCAGAGAAGCATCGCCATCGTTGCAATACGTAATGTTTTTTTCATTTAATTGGAGTTTTTGGTTGTTGCGATTGATATGATGTGGTCAGGAATTCAAATTAATATTTTACTATTTTTTTGTAGTATGATTTTTCAGATGTCGTTATTTTCAACAGATAAGTTCCGGCAACATCAGGAAGTGTATACTTATGAGTGCCTTTTGTGTATCTGTTATTCAATTGACTTATTTTTTTTCCATTGGAAGTATACAAGCTGACAGAAACAACCGGATTGTTCGTGTGGACGGTAAAATTAACTTCACGCCCGGACGTAATGGTAGGCCAAACCTGTAAATCATCTTTTGCAGTGTTTAATTGATTGATGCCGCTCAGTACATCGGTTAGACTATCTGCAGCAACAAGTATTGGATCTTTATCAGCAGCCATGTACATATTACGGAAGGTATCAATAGCTGCACTGTTCAAAGTAAACATTTCATCGAGCCATTTTGGAGGAACTGCCTGATAATATAGTTTGGCTTTTACTGAAACCGTCCCGGTATAACCGGCAACCGGAATTTTATAAATTACCTCATCAATTCCGCTTCCTTCTACAGAACCAACTTTATTAAAATCGGCATCTGCAAGTGCATCTGCTGATATCATAACGGTATCGTACATAGGAGCTGTTGTGGTAAAGCCGGTTGGTGGAATGCGGTTATCTTTTAATAAAATAGCTGCCCGTTCTAATACAGAGGTGAAGTCGCCATTCACATCACCCATAACCATTTCATAAATCTGTGTTTTGTTATCCTGATTAATCACCGCATGATGTTGTTCGAATTGCGGCGTTTCTCCGGTCACCCGGTATTCTGAATCGAAAATTCCGGAACGGAAGATGGTATCATTTAAAGCATCCAGCATAACGACTTGAAGCACTGCCCGGCGCGAAGGATAACCAGATGGAAATTTATGTCCCGCTTTATTGGTGATTTTAACTCTGAAATAGGCAGTGTCACCCGTAATGCCATCATTAATTAATTCAAATTCGACAGATTGCTTTTGCAACATGTGCAAATTCGCAGCCATCGAACTATCGAAATTGGCATCAGGAACATTTATATCCAGGCTGCTCTTATTATTCTTTATCAGGTCAAGCATAAAATGGTTGGCCCCTGCGAATGTGTGCTGATTAAATGGAAATCTGGCTTGCAATGATAAATAGCCGTTCGCGATTACAATAGGATCTGCAACCTGAGGCATGTGACAGGTCTGGCATTTTATATTGTTTGCAGGAAAATCAGAATTCAGATATTCATGATACGTTGCCTGTTCGACAAATTGTCCGCCGGTATAATTTCCTGATAAATCTACAGTCTCGGTAATCAAAGTATGGCAGGAAGAACAAATTGCTGAGTTGTCCATGTGTGGACTGTAAACAGGGGTATAACCTTCATACAATTGCATTGGTCCTGCAAATGGGAAAGTAAACGGACCATAGATATTTCGAGTGGTGTCGTATGGAATGATTCCTGAAAAAGTTGAACCAACCGATGGTCCGATGGTATGACAACCCGCACACGAAACTCCATCGAGACCCAAAGAATCATTGACAAGATCTGCAATGGTATAGGAGGTGGCTCCATGATATATAGCATTGTAATGTCCCATTGGGGCATGACAAGAAGTACATTTTGTTTGCAATCCTAATGCGTGCGCCGGATTTATTAAAATTTCCTGGCTCACTTTAGCTCTCCATAAAGGATCTTTGGCACTTAATGCCATCATAGTACTCTGCCAGCGATCAAATAAATTCACATCGATGCCATTTTCATCAACATTGGCAAATCCCAAAGTATCAAACCCATGACACCCTCGGCAACTGGAGGATGGCTGAAAGTATTCACCGGGACCAATAGGAGTTTGCATCCGGTGCTGAATCATGGCTAATTCCTGCGGAGTATGAAACGGCTGAGCCGCATCCATTTTAATCGTGAAATTACTTAATATGAGTATGAGGCTACAAAGTACTCCTAGAACCAGTAAACTGTTTTTCATTAGATGAAATTAGGATTGTTTGGCATCCCTGGTGTGTAGATTTGATTGGGAAAATCAGAACGCTAAGTTAAGTACAAAAATCAGGAAAATCAAGGCTTTTTGACATATTGCTAACAGGTTTTTGAACCGGGTACTAGTTGTGAAATTAAGGCCCTACAACAAATGCCAAATCAACTTTGTTAACGAAGACCATTACTTAACACCAAACTAATTTATAATTAATCTACATAAGGTTTATTGTTATTTAAAACAACTTTTATGTTAAGAATTATTTACATAATTGCGTAAGTAACAACCTATGCCACAAACTAAAATCCTGATTGAAATCGGTGCCCGAATAAAGGCAATCAGAAAAGAAAAAAAATTATCACAATCAGATCTTGCGAATTTATGCGATTTTGAAAAGGCCACTATGTCAAGAATAGAATCTGGGCAGACAAACGTGACCATTTTTACTCTTTTTAAAATCAGCAACGCATTAAACGTTCATATCAGCGAACTGTTTAAAAATTAAGAACGTTGGGCTTGTTTTCAAGCTCAATTTCCAATCTGATTCCTTCCTTGAAGTCAATGAAAATTGGCTTATATGGCATCTATTACCCTGTAATTCAACTTTATCGATAAAATTCTACATAAAAACGTAGAATAAAATATGATAAGTATCATGTTTTGCTGATTTGGCCATATTTTGTGCATGACCTTCTTTTTTAGGTAGTTAGCTTTTACCCGTTCGAACGGATAGCTTCAACCGGATCCAGTTTGGAAGCACTATAAGCAGGAATAAAGCCTGAAATGATACCTATGGTTGCTGAAATGAGGATGCCGGTGACTATGTTTCCCATAGTAAGTGTTAAATCGAACCCAATCATTTCAGTTGCTGCTAATGCTACTACATAAACAATAAGTAATCCTATGGCTCCTCCAATAAGGCAAAGGGTTATTGCTTCAGCCAAAAACTGAAAGAGGATGAAATAATTTTTTGCACCCAGTGATTTTTGAATTCCAATTTGGTTGGTACGCTCACGAACCGATACAAACATAATATTGGCAATACCGAAACCTCCTACCAGAATGGAAAATCCTCCGATGATCCAGCCGGCTAATCCGACAACATCAAATAAACTAGAGACCTGATTAGAAAGTAATTTGGACTCATTCAGTGCAAAATCATCTTCTTCAAATGGCCTCAATCTCCGAATGGAACGCATAACGCCACGTAAGTCCTCGGTTAGTTCATCATTGGAAACACCGGGTTTGCCTTTAACCTGTATCATAGGTCCAAGTCGCTCGGACTTCAGATTCATAATATTTCTCGCAAAATTCACCGGAATAATCACGGTATTGTCGAGACTGCTAT
>CAUJFJ010000261.1 GCA_963169675.1 Bacteroidota bacterium | reverse complement strand
AGTATTACAACGTATCGCTAACTGAATTACGGAATGCGTGTGAGCAAGCGAATGGCAACTCTTCGGGAGGTTTTATAAGTGAATATGGTAATGAGTATATCGTAAAAGGTTATGGTAGAACGAATGATTTGAAGTATCTTGGTAAATCTCTAATAAAAGTCACGCAAGGCACAGTAGTAAAAATTGAAGATGTAGCAGAAATAAAGCTAGGTGGGGCCCAGAAAATCGGAGATGGCTCCCTCAAAGGGAAACCTGCAGTAATCATGACTGTGATGAAACAACCTGCTACCAACACGTTGCTGCTTACCGACAAAATCGATGATGCAGTTGCAGAAATCCAAAAAAACCTACCTTCAAACATTACAATAAATACTAAAATCTTCAGGCAAGCCGATTTCATTAAGGCTAGTATCAGTAACATTCAAAAAACTTTACTTGAGGGCAGTATTTTTGTGGTTATTATTCTTTTCCTGTTTTTGATGAACTGGAGAGCTACCGCCATTTCCTTATTAGCCATACCCATTTCGTTAATAACCGCAATACTAACCCTTAAATGGTTTGGATTTACAATAAACACAATGAGTTTGGGAGGGATGGCAATTGCCATTGGAGCTTTGGTAGATGATGCTATTATTGATGTTGAAAATGTTTACAAACGATTAAAACAAAATGCACAGAAATCGCCAGCAGAACGAGAAAGAAGTCTGGAAGTCATTTTTAATGCATCCGTAGAAATAAGAACCAGCATTATCAATGCTACATTCATAATTATTGTTGCATTTATTCCCTTGTTTTTCCTAAGCGGTATGGAAGGCAAATTACTAGCACCACTGGGTATTGCATTTATAGTTTCCCTTTTTGCATCTCTGATAGTTTCTATAACCTTAACACCGGTATTAGGAAGTTACCTGCTTACAAATCAAAAAATGCTTGAAAAGCAACAAAGCGAAAGTTGGCTTGTAGAAAAGCTACAAGTTCTATACTCTTCAATGTTGGAAAAGGTAATGAAACGAAAAAAAACGATACTGACTATTTCAGGAACTTTGTTAATACTTTCTTTATTTGTAATGAGTCAGCTGGGAAGAAGTTTTCTCCCTGAATTTAACGAAGGATCACTTGTGATCAGTGCTGTTTCATTGCCGGGAATATCGCTTGAAGAGAGCAACAAAATAGGTTCTTCAGTGGAAAAAACACTCCTTTCTATTCCGGAAATTCAAATAACCACCCGGAGAACAGGAAGAGCAGAACTTGATGAACATGCACAAGGAGTAAATGCAGCGGAAATAGACGCTCCTTTTGTCCTTACCGACAGAAGTAGGGAGGAGTTTTTAGAAGATGTCCGTGAAAAGTTAGCATCAGTTACTGGTGCCAATATAACTATCGGACAACCCATATCACATCGTATCGACCACATGCTATCGGGTACAAGGGCGAATATAGCGATCAAAATTTTCGGGAATGATCTAAATAAGTTATTTTCAATTTCCAATCAAATAAAAAAGGAGATAGAAAATATAGAAGGTTTAGTTGATTTAAGTGTAGAACAGCAAGTTGAAATTCCACAATTACAAATTAAGGCGAACCGGGACATGCTAAATCATTATGGAATATCAATTGGTGAATTTAATGAATTCATTGATGTTGCATTTGCCGGAGAAAAGGTTTCCGAAGTGTATGAAGGAGCTAGAACATTTGATCTGGTTTTAAAATTTGATGAAGAAAACAGAGGCTCTATAAACAACATAAGCAATACAATTATTGATACTAAAAACGGAATGAAGATTCCTTTGCATTATGTAGCAGAAATAAAAAGCGATGTGGGACCCAATACCATAAACAGGGAAAATGTCCAGAGAAAAACTGTGGTAAGTGCCAATGTTGCCAGTCGGGATCAAAAAAGTGTAGTGGCTGACATCCAAAAAAGAATTGAAGATAAAATTAAACTGCCGGAAAACTACCACATTGAGTATAGTGGTCAGTTTGAATCAGAAGCGGAAGCATCAAAAACACTATTAATTGCTTCACTCCTATCGCTCCTGGTAATTTTTCTATTACTTTTCCAGGAATTCAAAGAACTAAAAACCGCAGGAATTATTCTTCTTAACTTACCGTTGGCATTGATAGGCGGGGTATTTAGCATTTGGTTTACGAATGGAATTATCAGTATTCCCAGCATTATTGGCTTTATTACCCTGTTTGGTGTCGCTACACGCAATGGAATATTGTTGGTTTCCCATTATGAGACATTAAGAGCAGCTGGAATGAATCTCTTTGATACTGTAATGATAGGTTCAAGGGATCGTTTAAGTCCAATTCTCATGACTGCCCTAACCGCAGGGCTCGCTTTGGTACCATTGGCTCTGGCCAGTGACTTGCCGGGAAATGAAATTCAAAGTCCGATGGCTAAAGTAATTCTTGGCGGACTATTTACATCCACTTTACTGAACATATTCATCGTTCCTGTGGTATATTACTTATCAAACATCAAAAAAGAAAACAAATGAAAATAATTGCTGGGATAATTGGAATCATTCTGACTACGATAACTTATGCCTATTCTCAGAATAATATTGACCGTGTACTTCTGGAAGTAAGCAAAAACAATAAAACACTTGCTGTAAATAAACAGTATTGGGAAACCCAAAAAATTCTATTCAGCACTAACAACAACCCAAAAGATCCACGGATCAGCTATGATTATTTATCAGGAAAACCAGAGGAGGCAGGAAATCAACATGACCTGACTATAACACAGGAAATAAACTTCCCTACCTATTACATTAAGAAATCTGAACTAGCTAAATCCCTTGGTACGCAATCAGAATATGCAATTCTGGCTGAGAGACAAAACATTCTGTTAGAAACCAAAAGATTATGTCTGGAACTTATTTATCTTCAAAAGTTACACAATCACTTATCAGAAATGAAATCAGATGTTGAAACCTTTTTGAAGAATACTCAGACTAAATTTGATCAGGGCGGTGGAAATATAATAGAACTTAACAGAGTCAAATTGCAGTTAATTGAGATACTAGCAGATTACAATCAAACCATTTCCAACATAGCCCAAATAAAAACGAAATTAACGGGAATAAATGGCGGTATTGAAATTCTGTTTAATGATACAATTTTTCCGTATGTTGAAAATTTACCAGAATTTTCAACTTTAGAGAATGAAATAGAACATGCTGATCCCGATAAAAAATATTTTGAACAACAAAAGGTAATTGCTGATAAACAATTGCAACTAAGCAAAGCTGATTGGTATCCAAAATTTGAAATTGGCTATCGCTACCAGGGATTAACCGGAGCAGACTTCCATGGTATTCATTCCGGCATTTCAATTCCACTATGGCAAAATAAGAATACGATTAAATTGCAAAAATCAAAAATATTGCATGAAGAAATGAATCTTCAAATGCATATTAATGATCATTACTCAGAAATTGCTCAAAAATATGCAAAATACCAAGCCCTAAAAGGAACTTTGAATGAATACAAATCGATGTTTGAAACCATGAACACTTCAGTCATATTGGAAAAAGCTATAAACTATGGCCAAATTTCAGCTATGGAATATTTCCTGGAGTTAAATTATTTCAATACCACATACAAATATTACCTTCATGTAGAAAAGGAGTTTTATCAAATCGTAACGGAATTACAAAAGCATAAATTGTAATGGAACTTCTCATTAATTATTAACTTTATGAAAATTATATAAATTAAGCCAACAACAAATATTGTATTGACCTGAATTTGTGCAACTTAGAGCTATTGCATTTCAATATGAAAAGTGTATTTACAGATAAAACCAAAACACCAACATCGGCTGATCTGAAAAAAGCATTGGGTAAAACCTTTGACTTCTGGATTAAAATTGAAAAGTTAACCAGAGAATTTGCACCGAAAGCAATTGCTGCATGGTATTTTTCAGGTGAAAAATTCGGCTGGAGCTACCGGATAAGCGATACTAAAAGAGTACTGGTATATTTACTTCCCCGGGAAAATTATTTCAAGGTGGCATTAGTCTTTGGAAACAAAGCGGTATTGCAGATACAGCAAAGTGATATTTCTGAACAAATTATTAAAGAGTTGCTGGAAGCAAAACCCTATGCTGAAGGACGAGGCATAAGGATCGATGTCAGAGATAACGAAAACATTCGGGACATTCAAAATTTAATTGAAATTAAAATTGCAAATTAAGCAGCAAATGAAAGCCAACCCCATGCGCTATATCTTGTGTATGCTTTTATCAATAAATGCATATTACAGTAGTGCCCAAACCATTTCGAAAATCGTACTAGATGCTTCAGACAATCATAGCGGATATTATCTGGTGGCAGAGCCCGAAAAAGGGGAATTGGTTAAAGGAGTATTGGTATTGCTGGCTGGTTTCGGCCAGACTCCGGAGCATAGTGTTCCGGAGACAAAATTGCATCTGGAGGCAAAATCCAAAAATATACTTACCATATTTTGTGCCGGTGGCAATAAATTATATGCCGATTCAATCACGCAACAAAAGCTTACAATAATTTTAAAAGATGTGATAAGCCGATATGGTTTGAAGCCAACCGATTTTGTAATGGGTGGATACTCAGCCGGCGGTATGATAGCCATGAGGTATACGGAACTTTGCATGGAGTTTCCGGATAAATTCCCTATTCTGCCTAAAGGCATATTTACAGTAGATTCTCCAATAGATATTTTTACCATCTATGAACAACTGGAAGAGACCGCACGTAATAAATATTCCGAAATAGCTGTTGAAGAAGCAGTGCGCGCTATTGCATTCATAAAAAATGACTTTGGCGTTCCCCGCGAAAATATCGAAACCTATGCTAAGCTAACACCCTTCAGCATGAACAAAGCATATTCACAAAACGAAATTTATCTCAAAGATATAGCAGTCAGGACATACCATGATGTAGACATCGCCTGGCGAATTGTAAACCGAAATCAGACTGTCCATTTATCGAATTATGAAATGTCGGCGGAATTAATAAACCGACTGGTATTAATGGGGAATAAGCGGGCGGAGTTTATGCAATCGTTTAAAACAGGATATCGGTCAAATGGTCAAAGACACCCGCACTCATGGTCGATTGTTGATGAAAAGGAATTGATTTTATGGATGGAGGGATTGTTAAAGTGACCGAAAATGAAGTCTGTTTAATTTTACAAAATAAATATCAAGAATATTCAAATGGGGAATTCAGAAAATAACAATAAGGAATTGACAGTGGAACAGATCCAGGAAATCGCTGATCAGCTTCGAAAACCTACGGGAGAAAAGGGAGTTGAGATGGGACATATCATGAATGAAGCTAATGTGATGATGATCGACCAAACTTTAGAAACACTTCAACCGCTTACTGGAGAAGCCATACTAGAAATTGGCCATGGGAATGCGAATCATTTACAGAAACTGATAAAAATGGCTCCCGGCATAAAATATACCGGACTGGATATTTCAGAAACCATGCATCTGGAAGCTAAAAAATATTGCGCTGAGAATGATTTAGAAAGTCAAACAACTTTTGTGCATTATGAAGGCCAAACCATTCCATTTGCATCGCAAACATTCGATAAAATATTTACCATTAATACACTCTACTTTTGGGAATCTCCTGAAGCATATTTAAATGAATTGCACCGAATATTAAAACCGGGCGGAAAACTGCTTATTACCTATGCAGAAGAAGAATCAATGGATAAACTACCATTCACATCCTATGGATTCACGAAATATAGTCCGGATAAATTTGAAAAGTTAATCCAAAATTCGAAATTCAAACTGGAAAGTAACCGGCAGTATGTTGAGAAAATTAATTCCAAAGTACTTACCTATGATGAGAGGAAGTTTAGGGTAGGTGTTGCTAATGTGCTAATTTGCTGATGTGCTTATGTGCTGATTTTTTGTTTCGAGGTAAAATAGATGTGACTCCACTTTAATGTGCTAATGTGCTGATGCGTTGCCCTGAGCGTAGTCGTATTCTAGGATATCCAAATTAGCAAATTTATTTATCATTTAAGCTGCATTTTTGTAGTTATCAACATACATTTCTTGCCTTTTCACTACAGCAAATATTCGTAAGATGAGTTTGAATTTTACATTG
>CAUJFJ010000260.1 GCA_963169675.1 Bacteroidota bacterium | reverse complement strand
ATGCTGACCACAGATCTTGCATTACGTCTTGATCCGGCATACGAAAAAATATCGCGTCGTTTCTTCGAGAATCCCGATGCTTTCGCAGATGCATTCGCTCGTGCCTGGTTCAAACTTACACATCGTGACATGGGTCCGATTGTAAGATATCTTGGACCTGAAGTTCCTAAGGAAGAACTTATCTGGCAAGATCCTATTCCAGCAGTAAATCATCCTTTGGTAAATGATCAGGACATAGCAATTCTTAAAGAAAAAATTCTTGGTTCAGGATTAACCGTTTCGCAATTAGTTTCTACTGCTTGGGCATCTGCTTCCACCTTCCGTGGATCAGATAAACGAGGTGGTGCCAATGGTGCACGCATTCGTTTAGCTCCTCAAAAATATTGGGAAGCAAATAACCCATCTCAGCTTGATAAAATTCTGGATAAACTGGGTGCTATTCAGAAAGATTTTAATTCAACACAAACATCAGGAAAACAAATTTCGATTGCCGATTTGATTGTTCTTGCGGGTTGTGCAGGAGTTGAACAAGCTGCTAAGAATGCAGGCTCATCTGTTAAAGTTCCATTCACTCCGGGTCGTGCAGATGCATCTCAGGAGCAAACTGATGTGGAAGCATTCGCAGTTATTGAACCTATTGCTGACGGATTCCGAAACTATATGAAACAAGGTTATAAAATTGCTGCTGAAGAAATGTTAATTGATAAAGCACAATTACTAACTTTAACAGCTCCTGAAATGACCTTGTTGGTTGCAGGAATGCGTGCAATGAATGCCAATTATGATAATTCAAAACATGGTATTTTCACAAGCAAACCTGAGGCATTGACCAATGATTTTCTGGTAAATCTGCTTGACCTGGGTACAACCTGGAAATCAACCAATGATTCACAAAGCGTTTTCGAAGGTAGAGATCGTAAAACAGGAGCTCTTAAATATACTGCAACAAGAGCTGATTTGATCTTCGGTTCTAATTCCGAACTCCGTGCGATTGCTGAAGTATATGCTTGTTCCGATGCTAAAGATCGTTTTGTAAATGATTTTGTTGCAGCCTGGAATAAAGTTATGAATCTCGATCGGTTCGATATTGCAAAATAATATCAGATTCTTAGTAAAAAATAAAAAGGTGATCTTCAAAGGTCACCTTTTTTTATGGATACCATTCCGAAGTTAACAAAATAGATGGTTTGGTGTTAACATAAGACCAAACTACTATAAATTTTTAAAAAAGCAACTATGTCCACACCTATTCAAGGCCGAAATCTTACTAAAAATATTTCCGGTTTCACACTTGCCTATGATGATATGGGCGAAGGAGCTCCAATTATATTCCTCCATGGATTTCCATTCAACAAATCGATGTGGCAACCACAGTTCGATTCGTTGAAACAACACTTTAGGGTGATTGCTCCTGATTTGAGAAGTTTTGGCAATTCAAAAGATGATTCATCAGAACTGAGTATGGACCTTTTTGCAAATGACTTGATAGCATTAATGGATGATTTGAAATTAGATAAGGTGACAGTCTGCGGCTTATCGATGGGCGGATATATAGCGCTGAATGCCATCCAACGTTATCCGGAACGATTTACTGCCATTATTTTATGTGATACGCAATGCAATGGCGACAATGAAGAAGGCAAGGCAAAACGCTTCAAATCTATTGAAGTTATCAAATCAAAAGGGATTACAGATTTCACAGAAGGGTTTCTTAAAAATGTCTTTCATACCGAAACTGTCAGCAGCAAACCTGAATTAGTAGCTAGTGTGAAAAATATGATGCTATCCAATTCAGAACATGCATTTACCAATGGGTTGAAGGCCTTGGCAGAAAGAAATGAAACATGTTCGAAGCTAGATCAAATCGATGTGCCGGCATTAATAATTTGCGGCTCTGATGATACGCTTACACCGGTATCAAAAGCTCAGTATTTGCATGAAAATATAAAAGGTTCACAACTCAGCATTATTCAAAATGCAGGACATATTTCAAATATGGAACTATCGGAGGAATTCAATAAAATCATCATTGATTTTCTGAAATCTTAAACTCAAAATTCCGGAACATTATTTTTTCTCCGGAACTGCAGGGTATGGTCTCCAGGTGTAACTTTTTTGAACAATTTTCCAGGACCCTTCATATTTCAGTAACAAAAAGTAGTCTGTAAAAATTCTCCAGCCCGGGACAACAATTTCAGCTTTCGCCATGGCGGCATCATTTTCAAAATCGATTGAAATTATTCTGCCAATTCGGTTTGCTTTTTCGCCGGGCTTAATATTTGCAACATACTTTTCACCGGAGCGAACTAACAAGCTATCGGTATCTGAGACAGCATACAACTTAAAATCGGGGTGAAAGGCTCTTCGCAGGCGTTCGAGCTCCCCATTTGCGGTACCTTCAATATAATCCATTAATGTGTTCGTGATCAGAGAGAATTCGGTTTTGGAGTCGACTTGTGCACGTGCCTGAATCCCGGATAACAACAAACAAATAGCCAGTAAGCCTTGAAACTTTTTCATATCTAATTTTTAATAAATCTTAAAAATTTTATCGTCTTTTCAGAAGTCAATTCACCAGTATAAAATCCAACGGGTAACATTATCCCAAAAGTGACGTGATCAGTTTCACCAGCAAATTTTTTCTTTTCAACAACCCTCCCGGCGACATCCCTGATAATTAATTCTAAACCCGAATTCATACTCTCTTCAATCAGAAGTGTAAACTCCGTATTTGAAGGATTCGGAAACACCTCAACGTTTAATTCTATTAAGTCATTTAAAGTCTCTTTGCAAACAATTGCAGTTGCAAGTGATCTATAGCTGCTGAATCCACAACTATTACCTGCTCTTACTTTGACATTACCACCATTCACTCCATAATTTACTACAATCGCTGGAGTGTTTTGACCACTAGTAATTGTTGCACCTGCAGGAACAACCCAGTTATAGGTTGAACTTCCGTTTACTGCTGCAATACTATATGAAACTCCGGTTTGGTTGGCACAGACACCAGTAGTGCCAGTTATAATTCCCGGTTTTTCCGGAGCGCTTCGTATGGTAGTTACACGTTCAGTGCTGGCACCGCATACATTGATGGCTGCAACACGCAACGTTCCTGAAACAAAAGAAGCAGAATAATCAACAACTACAGCATTGGTTCCTTGTCCGCTGATAATTGATGCGTTTGCCGGAGCAGTCCAATTATAAGATGATGCATTTGAAACAGGTGCAATTGAATATGCAACACCGGTTGTGCCGGCACAAACGCCAACAGTTTGACCACTTACCAATCCCGGAACTGATGGCTTTGACCTGATAGTAACCGTCCTGAATGCACTACTTCCTAAACAATTTACAGCTGCCACCTGCAATGTACCGGTTGTAAAATTCTGATTAAAATTTAAGGTTACGGAATTAGTACCTTGACCACTTACTATGGAAACATTGGCGGGAACTATCCAATTGTAGGATGTTGCACTGCCTATGGTTGAACAGGTGTAAACGACCCCGGACGTTCCGGCACATTGCGTTAAACTTCCATTGATTGTGGCAGGCTTAGAAGGTAATGCCACTGCTATACTTATTGATTTGCACGCAGCAGCACTTGTAGCACAACTATTATTAGCAGTTACACAAATATTCCCATTTACTGCAGAACCGGAAAATGCAACAGCAATCTGATTGGAACCTTGACCGGAAGAAATGGTGGCACCTGAAGGCACGCTCCAATTGTAAGTTGTGCCCGGTGTATTGGTGACAGAAAAAATATTTCCTGTAGTATTTTTACAAACTATACTGCTTCCTGTTGGTGTAGGTGGTGCTGCAGGAGCTCCCAACACAGTAATGTAGTTTGACTGAATTAATGTATCGTTTCCGGCATTATTCGTTGCAATAAGTGTTACGGAATAAATACCCGGAACCGAATACTGTACCTGTGGATTTTGGGTTGTTGATGATGATGGTGTACCTCCGGGGAAACTCCACTGCCATGAAGTTGGTGCATCTGTAGATTGATCTGTAAAAGACACTGAAATGCCCGCACAAATCTGTAAATTATTTGCAGTAAAGGCAGCGTCAGGCTTTGGATATAAAAATGCTGCAGGTAAATAAGAAGCAATGTTAACGGTGCGTAATTTTGCCGGGATTGTAGAACCATTGGTGTAAAGTTCATTCGTAACGAAAGCTGTTGAAGTATTTGAAAACTCAATTCCTTCCACTTGTCCGTAAACCAATTGTGTAGACAGATCAAATTTTCTCTTGTTACCATTAAATAACAGATGATTTTTATAATCATAAATCATACTCATAGAAACAGGAAAAGTACCTGTTCTGAGATAACCTATTAGAGCAATAACACCATACTTTTGAACCGATGCGGAGGTGACCAGAAATCCGGTATTGTAAGTCTCCCGGTATTGTGCAACATGTGTTCCGGGAATATTTGGAAGTACATAATGCTTTGTTTGTTTATCGACCCAGTTTTTGCTGAAAAGATGAATCGAATCATTCAGAAAAATCATGGCTTCACAATCGAAATTATTGTTGGTAGGGAGTGAAGGAAAAGATGTTTGATCACTATATGAAAAATTTATTACCGATGCAGTCACCGCACTAGCAGCTGAAGTTAATGCAGTTTTATTGATCCGATAAATTTTAAGATCCTGCCTTGTGCCATTATTGTTTCCGAAATCGCCTATAAACAGATAGTTGTCATTGGAAGTCATATCTTCCCAATCCACATTAGTTGCATTGCTGATATCAATGGTTTGGAGGATTGCTCCTGAGGAACTATCCACACGATAAATATCATTAGGGTTTCCGGAATCACTAAAAGACCACATTTTGCCATCCAGGAAGGTAAGCCCCGACGATTCGTTGAGTAACGGCGCACTTAAACTAGCCTT
>CAUJFJ010000259.1 GCA_963169675.1 Bacteroidota bacterium | reverse complement strand
ATAAACCCTCCTACTCCATTTAATATTTATATTGGACGAACAGATTTGTCGGGGAATCTGGTGTTTCTTACCTCAGAAGGTTCATCAAACCAGATTCAAAGCACCGGCATTGATTCAAAATCGAATGGCGATATCATAATTGCAGGTAATTTCAATTGTAAATTCGATGACTATTCCGCACTATATGGGTCGGGGATTTTCTGCAGTGTAGGATACGAAGATAATTTCTTAGCCTCCTATTCTATTTCCGGAAACAGGCAATGGGCACGCCACCTGGGTGGTAAGAAAAGTGATTTTGTTCATGATCTGACAATTCGTCATGATTCAATTCCGGTATATACCGGAAGTTATTTCGATAATTACCTGATACCGGCAAAATTTAATCAATTTCAGTCCTATGGTATTTTGTATGATGATTATACCAATTACTCATCATCAACTAATTATTGTACAGATAATTTTTATGGCAACTATGTTATTTATCAGTCAAAGGGCAATGGCGATGCATTTATAAATTCCGGTGTTAATTTACAACGTCAGCCATTGGATGTTTTCTCCCGAACACCCGGAGTATGCAACAGAAGTTTTAATTCCATGTTTATTACCGATTTATTTGGAAATCCTGATGATACTTTACTGACATGTGCTGCAGGAATATTGTCATTTGAAGCCGGAGGATTGGCCTATGACTACTTCCTTGCGCCAGAACTTATTTATTCCTGGAATACAGGGGCTATTTCACCATTTATTCAGGTGGCGGTAACCGGAAATTATAGTGCTGTAGTTACAACTTCTGATGGATGTTTTACGCATTCCGACAACACACATCTGATTGCTTCGTATCAACCGGCTCCATTGATAGCAGATAACAAAGGAATAAATAACGGAACTTCAGCGCCACTCGACATCGTATTATGTTCACCCGACTCAGTTGAATTGTCTTGCACCAATCAGGGCTCAAGTACCATTAGCTGGACAGGATTAACGGTGGGTGTTCCAACTTTGAATGTGAATGTTTCAGGAAATTACACATGCACACTTACCAATCCTCAGGGTTGTGTGCAATCGTCATTAGTAAAAGTTGAGATTGCAAATCCGCTATCGAATACGGTGATACCTAAAATAAAATGGCTGGATGATTTTGATAATAATGACAGTATTGTTGTTTGCCAGAATGCGCCCTTTCAAGCCACTGTTTATGATGAACTAAGCAATCCCGGAGGTTTGTTTACACAATGCATTCCTGAAATGACTATTGCCTTTTTCAATATCGACCCAACAGCAACCGGATTTATAGATGAATCATTTACAACTTGTAATGATTTATTTGATTCATTCTATGCACAAGACACCGGAAACTTCAATTTAATTGTCACAGTTCAAGTGATCCGGGCTAATCCTTGTGGTTCCGATACCATGTATGTAACCGATACATTGAATGTTTTAGTTAACCCGGCAACAACAGGTCCATTAACTTTTAGTGTTACGGCACCTGATTATTTTTGTCCCGGTTACCCAGCAACTTTGGTTGCTTCACCACCACAAAATAGCTATACCTGGGTTTTCGATTCCAATGGCTCAATCAATGTTGGTTTCGGGGATACTTACCAAACATTTCAGGAGGGCATTTATACAGTCAACGGAATATTTATGAGCATTAATTCATTTGGGTGTCTGGATAGTTTGTTTGGAATTTATACCGATACCATAAGTCAATATGATCAACCGACTATCAATTTATTGCCTTCCTCCGGATTAGTTTGTCCGAATGACAGTGTGCAGCTATTTTGTCAGGGTTCATCGCTAATAGATTGGTTTGGCCCAACAGGTGCAATTTCATCTGGAACAAACATCATTTACTCCAATTTACCGGGATTTTATTATTGTCTGCAAACAGTAGATACCGGATGTATTTTATTTTCCAACACCGTTGAATTGATGCAATACAGTTCTCCTACATTAATTGCATCACCACAAACTGTATGCTTAAATGATTCCACTACCATTTCAGTAATAGCTGCTACAGGAAGTTCTATTAACTGGCTTCCACCGCTATCGGGAGCAGGGACATCCCAGGTAGTTTCAGCAGGCATTTATTTTTGCGATGTGATCGTTTGTGGTGACACATCAAATTTGTCAATTACTATAAATTCATATCCACAACCTGCAGCACCTCAAATTACGATTGCGCCACCAAATCTAATTTCAACAATCGCACAAAGTTACCAATGGCTGTTGAATGGGATTCCTATTGGTTTGGCGAACCAACAAATTTATACGCCAACACAACCGGGTAACTACTCAGTAATGATTACCGACTCCAATGGATGCACAGCAATTTCTGACCAGGTGCTGATTACATCTTTAGATGAATATCAAACATCAACATCACTTTCTATTCATCCGAATCCTGTACATTCCTACATTCAAATTGTTAGCTCCGATACGAATATAAATTTACAAAAAGCAAATTTCACCTTGTATGATATGCAAGGGCAGAAAATAAATCTGACAAAGCCCAATTTCAAAAACAGGATCGATGTAAGTTACATTGCCAATGGAGTTTACTTTTTAGAAGTTAAATCAGGAAATAAAATCTCCATACTCAAGGTTGTCATTCTAAATCAAGAGTAACCAATTAAATTAGTCGATTAAACGGATTGCAAAGTTTAATTTCTTCTTTATTTTTGCGCTTACTTTTCACTTTTAAACACTTTTCATATGACAAACTTTGGTTTTGAATCCCTGGAAATTTATCAATTATCCAATGAAATTGGCAAAACAATCTGGGATACCTGTTCAAAATGGAAACATTTTGACAAAGAAACACTTGGAAAACAAATTGTAAGAAGTGCAGATTCGATTTCACTGAATATTTGTGAAGGCTATGGTCGGTACTATTACAAAGACAAAAAATTATTCTATTATTATTCAAGAGGATCCTTGTATGAAACATTCGAAGCATTGAACAAAGCAAAGGAACGAAATTTAATAAGCGATGAAGAGCATAGGATTATTACTCAAAAAATGGTCCGTCTAGCTGTAAAGTTAAACAATTACATAAAAACACTCAAACCTCCACCATCCGAAGAAAAACTGACGTTCTAAATGTGTATTGGTCTCCAGATGCGTAAGTAAATGAAATAATAAATTCAGCGCAATTCATTTTCAAACTATGAGCCGAAGGCGAATAAAATCAGGCAAATGAGCCGCAGGCGAATAAAATTAAACCAAAGAGCCGAAGGCGAATAATACTAGGCCAATGAGCCGAAGGCGAATAATACTAAGCCAATGAGCCGAAGGCGAATAAAATCAGGCGAATGAGCCGAAGGCGAATCAAACCGCTCCCTTGAGCCGCAGGCGATCCATGTCACCCACTTAATTAACCACCTAATTAACCACCTAATTAACAAAAAAAGGAACCCAAAGGTTCCTTTTTTTACTTCCCGGCTTTTTTCGCTTTTTTCTCCAATCTCTTTTCTTTCAGAGTTTTTGCGGGAGCTTTTTTCTCTTCTTTTCTGACAGTTTTTTCCTTGGCCATAATGATATTGGTTTATAACGAGGTGAAAGTAAAAAACAAAAATGAATATTTAATGAAATGGCTGAATTTCTGCTAAAAAGTTTGTTAGTTTTCTTTTACATTTGTCGAAACCACAATTCTATGAAAACACTGTTAACTCTCCTCCTATCGGCTTTAGTGTTGACTTGTGATGCCCAATGGGTAGTAGACCCTATGATCAATACAGAGGTAAAGGACTCTATCGGACCGGAAGAATCAGTTCCGTTGATGTCGAATACTTCTGATGGTGGCACCTATGTCTCCTACTTTGCACTCTACAACGGTAGCTATCAGATGAGACTGCAACTACTTGACAGTGCCGGAAACCGGTTATTCGGACAAATGGGGTTACTGGTGAGTAATCAGCCTCAATCGACTGCTGTTTTCAGGTACGATTTAAAAACTGATGCTAATGATAACGCAGTGTTAGCCTTTCAGGATATTCGCACCGGTGGAAATTTGCATGTGGTTGTATATAAAATCGACAAACAGGGGAATTTTCTTTGGGGAAATAACGGGGTGCAATTAATTGATCCGATATCGGATGAGGGACTGGCTCCTACTATTGGATTTACCAATGCACAAAACGTTGTTATTTCATGGAATGCATCATCATCTGCCAGCTCATGGGTAGCAGTTTCTAAACTTGACCCTTCAGGTGTTTCGTTATGGCCAAATACTTTAAGGGTAATCGATTCCACTTTCTCCAAAAGATACACACGACCAACAACAGTGCCGGCAGGTACCGATGATTTTTCGATGTTATATGTTGAACAAACTGGATTTGGACTTGGTGTATCAAACATGTATGCAAATCGATATGACGCAAATGGGATTCCCGTTTGGAGTGCTCCTGTACATGTATCAACCAAAACTATTTCCTTCTTCTACTTTTGTGAGGCTATAAGTGATGGTTTGGATGGCTTTTTTGTTGGATTTACTACTTCCGATAATAATTTTCCGGCCATCAGTGATGTTTATGCACAGCATGTGGATGCAAATGGCAATCTGTGGAATTCAACCGGTAATATCGCTTGTAATCTCGCAAATACACAACGTTTTTGCAATGCTACCCGATTTCAGCCTGGCAATGGGTTTTACACGTTGATAAAAACTACGGATGTGAATCAAAATCAGTCAGGTGTTTTGATACAGGCATTCGATATTACTGGAAATCTCCTATTGACTCCCCCCGGTGTTCAACTAATTCCAACTCAAGCTGCCTATGCAGATCCTTTTGATTTCGCCTTTACTTCTGACGGAATAATTATTGGTTACACAGAAGGAGCGCTTCAAAATAAAGTGATCAAAGCTATAAAATGTGATTTTGTTGGCGCTTATCTATGGTTAGGATTTCCGGCTTACATGTGCACTCAAAACACACCCAAAGATGATCTTTCCTGCGGATTATTTCTGAACAATCAAGTGGTTTTCGTTTGGATGGACGGACGTAATGATTATGGCATTTATGCACAGAATGTCTCTAATGAAGGACTATTAGGGCCACTTTCAGGAATAGCCCAAAATGAAATCTCTGAAAATTCACTGCTGTTAATTCCTAACCCTGCGTTTGATCAAACTAAACTCACATCAATTGCAGAATCACCCTTAAATGCAGTGGTCACTATCTCGGATATTTCCGGAAAAACCATTACCACCATGAATTGGAACAATGCGATTTCACAAGAATTGGTACTCCCGATTGCTGAATTAAACCAGGGTGTTTATTTGATTGAGATTGTTACAGAATCATCATCCAAAACATTGAAACTGGTTAAACAATAATTTCTAACTACCATTTCTTGAATACAAAAAACACTGCCAGAACAATGAAACCGAATCCCACCATGTGATTCCAGGCAAGCTTATCGGTTTTAAATACAAATACGGCAAAGAGTGTAAAGACCAGTAAGGAGACAACTTCCTGAATTAATTTCAATTCAAATAAATTAAATGGACCACCATTTCCGGTGTATCCAATTCTGTTGGCAGGAACCTGAAAAAAGTACTCGAATAAAGCTATGCCCCAACTGATCAAAATTACTCCAAAAATACCTATCTTAGCCAGCCAGGAAATTTTATAAAACTGGAGATGTCCATACCATGCCAATGTCATAAAACAATTGGCAATTATCAGCAAAGCAATCGAAGATATTCCCTTTATCATAGATCCATATTTTTATATCTTCAAATATAGGATCTTCTTCACAAAAAAATTGAGAATACCCCTGTAAATTTTTATTCAGGAGTATTCTCAACAATATTAGTTACTGCCTTTTTTACGTTCTATGAACATATAGTAAGATACCAGACTCATTCCGCCAAATAGGAAGATCATTGAAAAATAAGATACTTCTTCCTGTAAAGAGGTTGTTTCTGTTAGAATGTTACCGGTTAAAATGCCCAGTGCAATTCCGATTAAAAACATACCGAACCTCATACTTGCATTAGAAGGTCCCTTTTTCGATTGGAAGAGTGACGCATCAGCTCCTTTCTCGATCATCGACATACGTTCTTTATGCCGGGTATTAAAATAAACATACAGTACTCCAAATAAACTCAGGAAGAAAGTAATGGGGATCAGAATTTCGTTATTTTGCATGATTGCTGTTTTTTTAATGTTAATTATTGTTACTTTTCGGATAAGACAACATGACAAGCGAGTCGGTTACAAAATTTATTCTTTTTTATTTTGTAACCGGTCGAAAGTCGGAAGCGTCTCAAAATCATGGCCTATAAAGAAGACTCTTTTTATATTGAAAGAATTTTGCAACATGCTGATAATGCAGCATTTGCGAACCTTATCAACAAACACAAGACCATGGCCTTTAATATAGCATTACGAATTACCGGGAACCGGGAAGATGCCGAAGAAGTAGCCCAGGATGCCTTTATAAAAGTATTTCATGCTTTACCGGGATTTAAAGGTGATTCGAAATTTACCACCTGGCTGTTTAGAATAGTCTATAACCTGGCTATCTCTAAAACCAGAAAAAAAAGTCTGTTTAGCCAATCTGTCGATGACGAACATTTCGTGGAATCAGGTGACCAAACTGAATTCCCTATGAGTGACAACTTCAGCATCAAGGACCGACAGAAATATGTATTACAGGCCATAAACTCATTGCCTGAAGATGACCAACTGTTAATTACTTTATATTATATGGATGATCAACCGGTTGATGAAATAGCTGCAATCACCGGATTATCTTCTTCCAATGTAAAGGTCAAGTTGTTCAGGGCCAGAAAAAAGCTTCAGGAGCAGCTGACCATGACATTAAAGGATGAGTTGCAAACCATATTATAAATTTTCTTAATTTTGAAAATCATGAAAAGGAAAACGAACAATAACCAGGATCCATTGCGGAACATCATTTCAGAAAATATGTTGGAGAAGCCTTCTGCCAATTTTACGGATGATATCATGAGTAAACTTGGAATTGCTGCTAAACCTGTAAAATATGAGCCTGTAATTTCGAAAAATGGATGGTACTTTATTTCATTTTTGGTTATTGGTATATTGTACCTGGTAGTATCCGGATCAGGAAATGTGCCTGAGATTCCGGTTGCACAACAAATCGACAACACCCTGCATGAAGGTATCAAAAACATGAGTAATTTATTCGAAAGTTCTGCTTTGATGCTGATTTCTCTGGCAACATGCACAGTCTTTGTTCTGGTTTATCTCGACTCAATATATCGCCAAAGCAAATTGAGGACTACCTAAATCATGAGTGGAAAAACTGCAATCATTTTTGGTTCCACCGGTCTTACGGGAAGTTATTTACTGGATTTTTTGGTGCTCGATGATCGCTATGAAAAAATCATTCGTTTCATCAGAAAACCATCTAAAATAAGCCATCCCAAAATTAAAGATATCATCAGCAACCTCGATGATCTCAGTACTCATAAAAATGAAATTCATGGTGATGAAGTCTACATTTGTCTGGGTACCACTATAAAAGTTGCCGGGTCTCAGGCCGCATTTCGCAAAGTTGATTATGAATTCCCGGTTCAGATTGCTGAAATTGCGGCTGAAAACGGGATCCCGGTCATTGCAGTAATATCCTCGATTGGTGCCGATGCCAGCAGTTCAAATTTTTACCTAAAAACAAAAGGTGAAATGGAAACTGCCATAAATTCAAAAAAGATAAAGTATACCTATTTTTTCAGACCTTCCATGCTGTTGGGAGATCGTAAAGAGCAACGCACAGGAGAATATCTGATGAAAAACCTGATGCAAGTTCTTTCGTTTTTATTCATTGGTCCGCTAAAACAATACAAAGCAATTCATGTGAAAAAGGTCGCAGCTTCTATGATTGCAACAGTAAACAGCAAAGTATCTTCGCAGGTAATTTCATCCGAAAACATGCACGGGTAACCAAAATGGTTACCCGTGCATTATAACTTTGTTTTTTTTAAAGATTAATATTTCACCAACTTCGAAGAGCTAACTGCTCCTGTTTTGGTAAGCATTGTTACAAAATAAACTCCTTTATTCCATTCAGCTGTTGAAATAACCATTTGTTCTGTGCCATTCACAGCAGCTTTAAAAATTTCCCTGCCTGTTACATCAGAAATTACAACTTGCTCATATTCGAAACTATTTCCCGAATTAAAATAAATTTCAAATTTATCAGTCACGGGATTAGGAGCAATCACAAAATTACTTCCTGAATTGACTTCACTAACAGATAATGGTCCTTCGGAAATACTGAAGTGATCGAAAGCTCCTTCCAGCGGATTCCCAGAACCGAATTTATCACTTATAGCGATTGAAACCTGCATTGTTGAAGACAATGAGAGGAAATCAAGAATCCGTTTACTGACGGGAACCCAGCTCGAGTTAGTAGATGAAGGACCCGTAACTAATTCAACCACTTCGGTAGCATTGCCATTATATATGCTTATAAACATGGTATCATTTGCTGCCGGATTGGCTGAGAATTGCTCAAAGAACCATCTTTCATAATTCAGGTATGGATTTGTATAAGAAGTAAGATCAAATACCGGTGATGTCAAAATAGTTGTGCCATCATCAACATCATCATTATTAACACTACCTCCTGCATTTCCGGTAACAAAAGCTCTGTTGGCACAATCTGTAGACGCATCAACATCAGGATTAGCCTGCGTTGTTGTGAATACAGTTCCAACTGGCTCACCCCATGCCCAAATTCCACCGGTAGCATTTCCTGATACTGTCCATCCGAAATCAAATGTGAAGTCGTCATAAATGCCAGGGGTAATTGGAATGATTACTGTTCCGGGAGTTCCAACGTTTGCAGTTATACAGCCTGATCTGTATCCCCATAAAGCAGCAGTAAATTCATAAGTTCCGGGAGAAATGGTGTTTAATGTAAATTCACCAGCAGCATCTGCAGTTATAGTAATATCATTCGTGGCGTTTAGAGCTCTTACTTTTGCAAATGGAACCGGGAGTGAAGTAACTGCATCAATAACTTGTCCGATGGCAGAGAATGACTCTAATTGCACATCAAGTGTAGTAAGAATACCAGATGAAAGCACAACACCATTTATAACTTTGGTGATATAACCGTTTTTAGAAAATTCCACATCAAAAGTACCGGGTGTAGGATACCCTGTTTTATAGTCACCATTCAATTTAGAAGCAGTTTGTGCTGTTGTGGCCATAATTTTCACCTGAGCACCATCAATGGCAAGTCCGGTATTTAAATCAGTAACATTACCTTCCAGATAACAAGCCCTAACATAATATGGGGCAAATACATAAAACTCCCCATCCATGTCTGAAGCAATTATATTGCCTGATGGCAAATACGGTGATGCATCCCAACATAAGTAACCGCCTGTTCCGTAACGGGCGATTTCAATTAGGTTTTCGGGACGGGCTCCATCAATAATTACCAGTTGACTTCCGTATGAAGGAGCAATTACGTAATCATTGAATACCCTTACATTGTGAACCTCTTCGTTAGGAAGACTATCATTATAATAGGTTGCAACCAATTCAATGTTGGTGATATCAGAAACATCAAACACACCTACAGGAGTATTTGGCAATTCATCAGTTGTGTATAGGTATTGTAAATTATCGGAGAACCAGGTGTTATGATTAAAAGCCCCGGGTGTTGGTTGGGTTGCAAAAAGTACCGGATTTGATTTATCGGTTACGTCAACAACACTGAATTGACCTGCATAAATTTCTGCACCATACAAAGTATCATTCAAAACATATCCATCATGAATGTAATTATCATCATACAAACCAACATAAGTAGGATTCCATGGATCAGCAAGATCACAAATAACAGCACCTCCGACTCCAATGTTGGAACCAAAAATATAGAGGTATTCGCCAAAAACCTGAACTGTGTGAGATGAACTTAACTGTCCGGCAATTGCACCATCTCCATCATAAATTTTTGAAGTATAGGATGCCGGAAGATTACTTAAATCAATAATGGTGATCCCTCCTCCTCCTTCAGTTCCGGAATAGGCATAATTACCATAAACTTTGATTTCTCTCCAAAGACTGGTTGCTCCGGGTACAGTAAAAAGAACAACAGGATTAGTTGGCACCGTGACATCGACAATTACAGTTCCATCACCGTTTCCAATTAATGCATACTCATTGCCAGCACCATCAGCATAATGCCATACCCCTGCACAGGTGGTTGGAAAGCTGAGTTGTCCCAGTTTTTGAAGGTTTTGAATTTGAGCATCAGCGATAAATGCCACTAATGCCATTAATAAAGTGAATACAATTTTTTTCATAGCAAGGGTTTAAATGAATTTCAAATTTAGAGAATTTCCGGCAAATAAGGCCGAACCACATCATAATGCCTCGACATTTTACAAAAGACTTGCATAATCATTGACATATGAAAGTGTTGGAATTAAGAATTAGAATAACACCGGCTGATTGATAACAAATCCTTAAAAAAGAAAATAAAAATCATACTTAACTGCATATCAATTAAATACACTACTTGTTAAAATTAAAAAATTGCTTCACCGGATTCATCCTGACCTAAAACCGCGAAAGTTTAGGAAAAAAAGCTATTTTTAAGGCTTCAATTGAACTTATCAAAATCACCAAAATGAATAAAAAATTACCCTATCTCTTAACCCTTAAAAGTTTTGCTGCAGGATTGTTGACCCTGGCAACTTTTAATTCTTATGGTCAATCGACACAAGGTTGCTCTGATGCAGGCTTGGCTTCTGCATCACCGGATTCAGTTTGTTACTTGAGTCCATCCACTCTATCATTAACAGGATATACCGGAAACACCTTTCAATGGCAAAGGTTTGATGGTACAATCTGGGTTGATGAAACCGGGGCTGGAGCCACCACAGATACCTATTCCGTGTCATTGCTGGCAACGACAACATTCAGAGCAATTGTAACACAAACAGCTTGTCCCGCCGATACTTCAAATGAGGTAATAATTACTGTTGGTGTAATTCCTGTTCCAAGCGGAAATTCAGTAACCCGTTGCGGACCCGGGATTGTTAACCTCACGGGAACCGGTTCGGGAACTTTAGAATGGTTCACCACCCCTACAGGCGGCTCACCAATTGCAACCGGTTCGACTACCACTGCATTCATTCCGGCAACCACAACGCTTTGGCTTGGCGATAATGTTTTAGGTGGTGGCGGAAACGCTAGTGAAATGCAAATCATGGAATTTGATCTTGGAAATAATGATTACCTGGAAATTCAAAACGTTTCTCCGGTGCCAGTTGACGTAACCGGCTGGAAAGTGGCTATCAATAATGATTATGGTGATATCAATGTTGTAAATGCCAATGTTCAGGTATTATCAGGCATCATACCTGCCGGTGGAATTTTGACCTGGACAGATTTAACAACTGCAACTAATTATTGGGGAAGCAACATGCTCTGGAATCCGGGTGCATTTCCAACTTTTACAGGATGGGCATTGATTCTTGATGACCAGAATAATGTAATGGATTTTGTACCTCTTAACTGGCCAGCTGCAAATATTGCTGCAATGAATCCATCCATTCTTGGTGTCCCTGTTTCCCCCGGGACTATTTGGACGGGTGATGGTGTAGATATTTCTACTGCCATTGCAACTACAGGTGTTAGCAGAGTAGTAAGCACCGACAATAACAACAGTGCTGATTTTGCAATCACCACGTTAAGCATAGGAACTACAAATGCTGGTTTAGTACTCCCATTTACAGGATTTGGCTGCAGCAGTCCACGTGTTCCTGTTTCTGTAACTATTAATCCTTCGGACCCTATTACTATAAATGCATCCGCAACAGATCTTTGCCTCTCCGGTTCAGCAACATTTACTGCAACCAGTGCCAATGGAGGATATGCTTACACCTGGTCTCCGGCAACCGGATTGAGTAGCACTACCGGTGCAACAGTAACCTGCACCCCTCTGGTAACAACCACTTATGTAGTTATTGGTGATGATGGTGTGTGTTCGAATGTTGACACTGTCACCATTTCAGTTGGAGCTCCTACAGTGCCGGGAATTGCAAGTACTGCTCAGGATTCCATTTGTCTGGGTAAAGACACGGATCTGTTATTGACAGGATCAACAGGTGATATTCAATGGCAACGTTTTGATGGATCCAATTGGATCGACGAAACCGGTACCGGCTTCAATACTGCATCTTATAATGTAGCTCCACTTGTTAATACTACCTTCCGTGCTTATGTGAGCAGCGGCAGTTGTCCTCCCGATAGTTCCAACATTCTGGATATTGTTGTTCTTTCAATATCTGACCCAGTGACTACAAATGATTCTATTTGTGGAGGTGGAAATGTAACACTCACTGCTACCGGTCAAGGTAATATTTCATGGTATTCCAATCCAACAGGAGGAAATCCTATCAACAGTGGCGGCAGTTATACTTTTACTGCTGCTACCACCACTACAGTTTATGCCGAAGCATTTGCAGGTACACAATATTCAATTGGCCCTGTTACTTCTGCTATCGGAAACCAATCGCAGACAACAAGTACTGATGCTGGTCTATCATTCGATGTAATCAGACCAATTACTTTGGATGTTGTTCATGTATACCCTACTCAAACCGGCAATATCACTATCAATTTACGTCAGACTGCAGGCGGTAGCATATTGGCAACCCATACACAAGCTGTAACTGCCTTCACCGGTAAAATTGCTATTACATTAGGATTCTCGGTTCCGGTTGGCACAGGTTACAGACTTGAAATTGCAGCAGGTAGTGTTCAGTGTCAGCAAAACACTACGGGAGCGACTTATCCTTACACTGTTGTTGGAGGACCAATGAGTATTACCGGTTATTTCAATCCTAATCCTATAACCGGAGTTGCCTATTTATGGATGTATGACTGGCAGGTTTCTGAAGGATGTCGCAGTAACAGGATTCCTGCTACTGTAGTAGTAACTCCTTTCCCATCTATTCCTACCATCACTCAAAATTTCAATACACTTACATCCTCTGCTCCATCCGGAAACCAATGGTTATTAAATGGTGTAATTCTAGTTGGTGAAACAGGACAAAATCTGGTAATTACCCAAACAGGGAACTACACAGTTGCTGTTTCAGTAAACGGATGTACAACGCTATCTCCTGTATTCAATGTAACATTTATTGGTGTTAATGAAATTCCGGAAAACAGTATTGCAATTTATCCCAATCCTGTGAGTGATGCTCTAAGCATTTCCAATAACGATTCCCGAAATATTTATAACACGTTACAAATTTCTGATATCACCGGCAGAATGGTGTATCAGGAATCATTAAACGGAAACGCTTTGAGTTCATATACCATTTCGACCCGTCAGTTTGCTGAAGGTGTTTATATGCTGGAACTGATTTCTGATAAAGGAACAGCCAGAAAAAGATTTGTCATAGAACGCTAAAACCTTGTCATATCAACGAAAGGCGGCTCCTACGAGCCGCCTTTTTTAGTTATTAACAAATCAACATTCGATTGTGAATAAGTATGTTAAAGGGGTTGTGACCTGCAGGCCAAGCCTGTATAATTTTGAACCGGATAATAAATCAAACTGCCCACTGATTATTTCGTTATCCTCTAGCCAATGAGAAAGTATCTATTATTCTTAGTTCCGGTAGCTATACTGGCAGGTTGTAAAGATTACAAACCTGAAATGGAACGCGCTCTGATGGAACGCGATTCGATTATGTTCATGAGCGAAGTCAAGGACTCCTCTATTAATGCATTCCTTGCAACGCTATCTGAAATTGAAACTAATCTCGACAGCATCACTGCTAATCAGGAAGCCATTGCGATTGAGACTACTGATAACGTTGAGTTCAATAAAGATATCAGAGAGCGTATCAATGAAAATATTCAGGTTATAAATGATCTCCTGAATAAGAATAAAGACATGATTTCTGCGCTGAATGAAAAGCTGAGAAAATCCAATGTCAATATCGCATCGCTTAAAAAGATGATTGATAAATTGAATTCTGATATCGCTGTAAAAGATGCAGAACTGGCTTCTCTCAATACCCAACTGACAGACCTACGGTTGATGGTAGATAACCTAAATCTTTCAATGGATTCGCTGACAGCAGCTAATCAGCAGAAGGAAGCAGTTATCAATGAAAAGACCAACCAATTAAATACCGCATACTGGGCAATTGGCAATTACAAGCAATTAAAGGCAAGTAACATTCTGAACAAGCAAGGTGGCTTTTTAGGTATTGGTAAAGAAAAGGTTCTTAAAACCAATTTCAATAATGATGGCTTTAATCAGATTGATATTACTAAAGTAAATCAGTTTGATATTAATAATAAATCGGCGAAGGTAATTACTAACCACCCAACCGACTCTTATACTCTCGAGAAGGATGCCAAAGGCGTCATCCTTAAACTTGAGATTACCGATCCAACCAGATTTTGGAAAGCTTCTAAATATCTGGTGATAGTAACTGGTTAGCTTTTCTGTTCATGAAGATGGGGAACCCGGTGTTGCGCAAGCTTCACCGGGTTATTTTTTTTTTTAATTCTTCTGAACTACCGGTGTTGGACAAACCCTGAATATGCCATTACTATAAATTGCTAATGGCTTGCCAGTTAATTCCATTCCTGAAAAGGGTGTATTCTTTGATTTCGAAACCATGGAGGATGCATCGAATACCCATTTCATACCGGGATTAAAAATAGTAAGTTCAGCCTTTTCACCTACTTTAATTTCAGGCACCGAAAGGCCAAATACTTTTCGAGGGCTAACCGTAAAAGACTCAATAATTCTTTCAATTCCAACCCTGTGTTGACAAGCCGTTGCGGCTACCGCAAAAGCAGTTTCAATTCCTGAAATACCAAAAGCAGCAAAATCGAATTCAACAACTTTTGTTTCTTCATCTTCAGGACTGTGGTCAGAACAAATACAATCAATAGTTCCATCAGCAATCCCTTCCATTAAAGCAACAATATCTTGCTTTGATCGGAAAGGTGGTTTTACTTTAAAGTTAGTATTAAATTCGAGAATAGTAGTATCATCAAAAATCAACTGATGAGCTGCCACCTCCGCAGTAACATGCAACCCTTCTGCTTTAGCTTTTCTGATTAAGGCAACAGCACCAGCTGTAGAAATCGTTGAGAAATGCAATCTGCCATCTGTATAACTGCAAATTTTCAAATCCCTGTTAACCATCAATTCTTCTGCGAATGATGGCATTCCCTTCATTCCTGCCATGGTTGAAGGAATTCCCTCATTCACCTGACCCTTTCCTGAAATGGTTGGATCATCTGGAAAATGAATGATCGGAGAACCAATATTCTTAGCGTATTGCAAAGCCCGCATGAATAACCCGGAATCAGAAACGGTGCGACGATCATCTGTAAAAGCAACGGCACCGGCGTTTTTCATGTCAAACATTTCCGTAATATCTTTTCCATCCCGGTTAACGGATAAAGCTCCTGTAGGATAAATTTTAACCGGATGCGCATGCGACTTTCCTTTCAAAAACTCAATATCGGCTTTCGACTGAATAGCTGGATGTGTAGACGACATTAGCACTACACCGGTAAATCCTCCGGCAGCAGCCGCTTCTAAACCATTCTTAATTCCTTCTTTGGTTTCATGTCCCGGATCCCGGAAGTTTGCTTTGCTGTCGACCCAACCAATAGAAACCCATGCCCCATTCCCATCAAAAACCTGCACACCGGAGGCTGCAGTTTGCGAAGGACCTATTTTAGATATTACTCCGGATTCGATTAAAATATCTGTTACTTCTTTGGCAGCTTTCCCTGATGCATCCACCAGGTGAACTGATTTGATTAATACATTCATTTTCGCCAGAACTTTAATAGTAAGACTTCTATTGCCAGAAACAATAATGCTAAAATTATACAATATTTCCACAACCTGATTCCTTCACTCAATTGCGAAAAATGATTCACGATTTCTGCCTTTTCAGCATCCATCATTTCAAAATTGCTGAGCCTGTACTTCCCCAGTGCTTCCGAAATTTGAACAGCCGATAAGAAAGACATATCAGATTCAGATCGGTTAAAATTAAATGCAGGAACTGCCAGCAAACGATCATTTGCCTTCAAATCATAATTGCCTGCAAGTACAACCTGGTTTTTAATATCAACCAGTGTTCCTTCAGCTGTAGTCCGGTGTCCCGGGATGATGTCGAAGTTGTTACTTTCATTTATCAGATGAAAAACTTCATCACCTGAAACAGAGACTCCCTGTAAATCGATGGTTTCATCAACACCAATAAAACCGGCTAACGTCTGCTGCTTTTCACTTAGCAAAGCAATTCGGTAAATCACAGGAACAAAAATCGCATGGCGGGCAAAATTGGTAAGTGAACCGGTGAATGGTGTATGGAATAAATATACCGTTCCTTTTCCCTTTTGAAACCTGGTTAAAAATGGTGCACCACTTCGCAATTTCATAAGCACATCACCCGTATTTGCAGCGTTTCCGGAGACAAAGTAACCCGATACCAAAGGTAAGTCGGTTGCCTCTGTTACTTTACCAGCATTAGAAAAAACACCATCAAAAACAGGATCTTCAAGTTGCAACGACTCAATACGCTCATCATTCCTGATAAATCCGGTCAGGGGTGCCATTCCCAATGCAGCGAGACATTCGCTATATGACAATAAATTGGAGGCAGAGTCGGGAATTATTACCAGACTTCCACCTGCATTCACAAACCGGTTAAGTTCAGAGCTGAATCCACTGGAAATGGAAACAACCTGATTCATAACTATCAATTTGTTTTCGCTGAAGGAAGAATAATTGGGCTGGGATTCTGAAAATTCAGATAGCTTAAAATAACTATCAGACCCAAACAAGGCTTTCACATAAGGTCCGGAACGCGTGCCATTAATGCTCAAAATCGGAACGTTTTCCGAAATTAAAAATGAGAAATAATATTGATCATCAAAAGTAATTGGATTATCGGCAATGGACACAACTGCCTTCTGCCATCCGGTTCCTGAAGGTGTGAATGTAAGCTTTATAACCGCGGAATTTCCTGCATTAACATTAGCACCGGCAACAGCTTTCTGAGCTCCATTTACAGTTAGTTTTACAGGTAAAGCTTCCGCATCAATGTGTCCGTTATTACGGATGCTGATATTCAATTCAGCCGGTTGCATTTTTTGTACCACCGGAGCAGTAAACCAACAGGAGTCGATGAAAATATTTGAAACTTCTTGAGCAGCAATTGGAATAACAGCAACAGCAATGGAAGAATCCATTTGTACCTGTTCAAAATTGGAAATGGAAGTCTGGAAATCGGACAGCAGTACCGACTTTTTCTCTTCTGCGCCAGACATTCCCAAGGCATCTGCCTGTCGGGAAAGCACATTGGTTAAAGATCGGGAGACCGGACTGATTTTAACCTGATCGAGCAACGAAATAAACTCATCGCGACTTACCAGCCTTTGATGCACCGGATCAAAGTCATTTGTCAGCAACTGAAACCGGTCGGAGGGACGGTATGCCATTGCAATAGACGCAGCCTGCTTTTTGGCCACATCCAACAGCGTACCTTCCCTGGTTACAGCTTCCATGCTAAAGGAATTGTCGATATACAAACTAACCGCTGTAGAGGCAGCGATCTTTTTGCCCTGTTCGGCAGGAATATAAGGTTGTGCAAAGGCCAGCACCATAAAAGTGACTGCTAAAATCCTGGAAAACAATACCAATAAGTGCTTTAAACGGGATCGGTTGGAGGTTTCTTCCTTCAGTTCTTTCAGGAACCTGACATTTGTAAAATAGACCTTTCGGAACCTTCTGAAATTAAAAAGGTGAATGATTACGGGGACAGCTATGAGGGAAAGGGCAAACAGAAAACCCGGGGTAACAAAGCTGATATTCATTCAAATATGGATCCTTTTAGGTTGTTTCGTGCAAAGATAACGATTAGATATGAAATATCTTGTTATTAACACCATGCTGTCAATTAAATTCCCGATCTCAACTTCCAACCCATGATTGAGGGTATAAATTTGTTCTACCCATTCTGCTCCAAAATAATAACGTTCTTAATCTACCCACTGATGGCCAAGAAAATCGACCGTAAAGTATTTGTAATCGACACCTCCGCAATATTATTTGACCACAATGCCATACACAATTTTAAAGAACACGATGTTGCCATCCCTATAACAGTTTTAGAAGAAATTGATCGTTTCAAAAAAGGGAATGATGTCATAAATTTCGAAGCCCGTGAATTTATCCGTAACATCGATAAACTGAGTGGTCAGTTTTCGCTACAGGATTGGATACCATTAAATGGTCCCACTAAAGGCAAGATTAAAGTGCTGATGCACGAAAAAGCCGGTATCGATGCCAATCAGGTATTTGGTGAAAAGAAAGCCGATCACAATATCCTGAATGCCGCCTTGCATTTGAAAGAACAAATGCCGGAACGAAAAGTGATATTGGTATCGAAAGATATTAACCTTCGATTAAAAGCGAAATCACTCAATCTGCAGGCTGAAGATTATAACACCGGCAAGGTAAAAGATATTGAAGGATTATATACCGGCAAAACCGTCATTGAAAATGTAAATAAGAAATTCATTGACCAGATTTATAAAGATGGCTATTGTAACTTTTCTGAGCTGGTAAAAAAAGGGAAGCCAATCTCCAATCATTATTACATTCTGCGCAGCAAGTATGAGTCGAATTCTGCACTTGCCTGTTTCAATCCAACCATTGGCCGACTTGAACGGGTCATGAAAGAAACTGCTTATGGCATTAGACCTCGCAATGCCGAGCAAACTTTTGCCATGCACGCCGTATTGAATCCC
>CAUJFJ010000258.1 GCA_963169675.1 Bacteroidota bacterium | reverse complement strand
TGTTAGTCGTGATCTTGAAAAAGAGGAAGGAGTGAAAAAGGTTGGGGCAGTCGCGTAAAGTGATCATCAGTGGTGGTGGTACCGGGGGACATATTTTCCCGGCAATTGCCATTGCTAATGCGCTTCGGTCTATTGATCCCGAAATCGAAATTTTGTTTGTTGGTGCAGAAGGTCGGATGGAAATGGAAAAGGTTCCGGCTGCAGGATATAAAATTGAAGGGTTGAATATTACAGGATTTCAACGCAGCTTTAAGCTATCAAATCTGGCATTCCCATTCAGGGTAATTGCAAGTTTAATGAAAGCCGGAAGAATTATTTCCGGGTTTAAACCTCAGGTTGCGATTGGAGTTGGTGGATATGCAAGTGGGCCCTTGTTATACATGGCTACGCGCAAAGGAGTACCGGGCTTAATTCAGGAACAGAATTCATTTCCGGGAATTACAAATAAATTATTGGCATCACGGGTCAGAAAAATCTGCGTTGCATACGACAATATGGATAAATTCTTTCCTGCATCAAAAATTATTTTAACCGGCAATCCTGTTCGGGAAGAAATGATTAAAATTGAAGGAAAGAAAACGGATGCTGCTGCATTCTTTGGATTAAAAACCGACATCCCCACATTACTGGTGGTTGGTGGTAGTCAGGGTGCAAGAAGTATTAACCATGCGATTGCAGGAAGTCTGGATGCAATTCACAAAGCAGGAGTGCAGTTAATCTGGCAGTGTGGGAAACCATTCCATGAACAAGCACAAAAAGCAGTTGCTGCATTGAGTAGTGATCGCATAAAGGTTTACGATTTTATTACCAGAATGGACTATGCTTATGCTATGGCAGATGTAATTCTGTCGAGAGCAGGAGCAAGTACTGTATCAGAGCTGTGTATTATAGGTAAACCTGCTATTTTGGTTCCATTGCCAACGGCAGCTGAAGATCATCAGACTAAAAACTGTCAGGCTTTGGTTGAAAAGAATGCAGCAATTCTGATTAAAGATCAGGAAGCTATGACAAGTTTGGTACCAGAAGCTTTACGCTTGCTCAATTCTGCTGAAGAACGTCAAACATTAAGTAATAATATATCGAAGCTGGCATTGCGTGATTCGGCAAAAGTTATTGCGGAACAAGTGCTGGGACTTATTAAGAATTAAGGATTAAGGATTAAGGATTAAGAATTGAGGATTAAGAATTCATGAGTGATTTAAAAACCATAAAGCATGTTTTTCTCCTTGGAATAGGAGGAATAGGCATGAGTGCTTTGGCCCGCTATTTTAAGTCGGCCGGCATGGAAGTTTGTGGTTATGATAAAACACCAACACCACTTACAAAAGAGCTTGTTTCTGAAGGTATAAACGTTATATATGAAGATAGGGTTTCAGCATTACCTGAATTTGTTTCCGGTCGTGGGGTGAATCCTGAGGCATTGGTTATTTTCACGCCTGCAATTCCAAAAGATCATCAGCAGTACAACCATTTATTATCGTGTGGTTATCGTTTGTGGAAGCGTTCAGAAGTATTGGGATTACTCACAAAAGGATCACCCACCATTGCAGTGGCAGGAACACATGGAAAAACAACCACATCGACTATGGTAGCACATATTTTGCGACATACCGGTGTGAATTGTACTGCCTTTTTGGGAGGAATTTCGAAAAATTACGGCACCAACTTATTGCTGGGAAATCGTGAAATTTCAGGAGAGATAATAGTGGTGGAAGCCGATGAATTCGATCGCTCTTTTTTAACTTTGCATCCTGAAATTGCAGTAATAACATCCTTAGATGCCGATCACCTGGATATTTATGGTGATCACAATTCCATGGTCACCTCTTACCGTCAGTTTGCCGGACAGGTGAAGCCAACGGGAACGCTAATTTATAAATCAGGGTTGCCACTCGGCGATATTCCGGTGAAGTCGATGACTTATTCAATTGAAGGGCAAGCCGATTTTATGGCAACTAACATCAGAGTTGAGAACAGCAATTATGTTTTCGATTTGACTCACAATGGCAAAACGATTCCGCAATTTATTCTATCATGGCCGGGTCGTCATAATGTGGAAAATGCACTGGCTGCATCTGCTGCCTGCTATTTGCATGGTATTCCATTTGAAGAAATAAAGTCGGCCATGTATGCATTTTCAGGTGTACATCGTCGTTTCGATTATCAGGTTCGCAATTCCGAAGTGGTTTATATCGATGATTATGCTCACCATCCGGAAGAATTGAAAGCGACCATTCTTTCCGCTAAGGAATTATATCCCGGAAGGAAGATTCTTGGGATTTTTCAACCGCATTTATACACCAGAACACGTGATTTTGCCGATGGCTTTGGGTCCAGTTTGTCGCTGCTGGATGAGTTGTTATTACTAGATATTTATCCGGCTCGCGAGTTACCAATTGAAGGTGTAACCTCAGAAATGATTCTGAACAGGGTCACCATCCCCGCAAAGGGAATAGTGAGTAAAGCTGACCTGGTTGCGCACGTGCTTAAATCAGATGCGAGTATTGTATTAACGCTTGGTGCAGGCGATATTGATACACTGGTAAATCCTCTAAAAAGTGCATTGGAAACGAAATTTCAAATAACAGCTGCCGGATGAAAATCAACAAAAAAATAGTCGGTATAACGATGTGGTCGCTTGCGGGACTGGTGCTTATTGTTTCACTTGGTTTTGCAGGTAAGGAACAGGCTGCATCGAAGTGCAAAGGCTTGAGAATTCGGGTGGCTGATCAAACCGGAAATCTTTTTATTGAGCCTAAAGATGTAGTTGAAGTACTCAATACAAGAGGGAAGCGTGTAAAAGGTTCAGCCATGCAGGATATCAACACTTTAGTGTTGGAAAAAATTGTCTACACCATTCCATTTGTAGAGAAAGCAGAAGTATATTCAACGATTGATGGGTATGTGAATATTGATGCCTGGCAACGTAATCCTGTGGTTAGGGTAATCAACAACGACAATGAGCATTTTTACATAGATGAAAATGGTGAATTCATGCCGGTGACGGAAAAATTTACAAGTCCGGTGGTAGTTGCCAGCGGATTTATTTTCGATGATTATGCAGCGAAGAGCCTGAAGTATGCTGTGCCACATCTCAGCGATTCTACGGCTATACCGGTACTGGTTCAGGTAAACGAAATAGCGCAATTCCTGAAAGGCGATGAATTCTGGGATGCGCAAATTGAACAGATTTATGTGAATGAGAAATCAGAAATTGAACTTATCCCACGAGTGGGAAATCATAGTATACTATTGGGGAATACCAGTAATTTGAAAGAGAAAATGGATAACCTGATGATATTTTACAAAGAAGGTGCCATTAAAACAGGATGGAACAGGTACAGTATGATTAACCTGAAGTATAAAGATCAGGTTATTGGTACTGTGAGAAATGCAAAGATTACCAATAAATCAAATTGATATTAATAAAGTCAACAATAACAGTTAATGGAAAATTCAGCAATCATAGTCGGACTTGATATCGGTACTACAAAAATTTGTGCCATTGTAGGTAAGCGAAATGAAGTTGGTAAAATAGAAATTCTCGGAATGGGTAAGTCTGAGTCACTGGGCGTTATGCGTGGTGTAGTTGCCAATATCGAAAAAACCGTTAATTCGATCAAGGAAGCGGTTGCTGAAGCTGAAAATAAATCGAATGTTGTTATAGAAGAGGTTTATGTTGGTATTGCAGGTCAGCATATTAAAAGTCTGCAACATCGTGGTATGATCACCAGATCTGACACTAAAGATGAAATAAGCAGAAAAGATATTGATGCAATCATCAAAGACATGTACAAGCTGGCTATGCCTCCCGGAGAAAATATTATTCATGTAATTCCTCAGGAGTATATCATCGACAATGAGCAGGGAATTAAAGAACCTATCGGGATGTCGGGTATTCGTCTGGAAGCAAATTGCCATATTATCACCGGGCTGGTGACTGCAGTAGAAAATATTCACAAGTGTGTAATCAAAGCAGGTTTAAAACCTGTTGATCTTATTCTTGAGCCTTTGGCATCTGCTGAAGCGGTGTTGACTGAAGAAGAAAAAGAGGCCGGAGTTGTGCTTGTTGATATTGGTGGTGGAACTACAGACGTAGCTATTTTCCAGGATGGAATAATCAGGCATACAGCTGTTATTCCTTTTGGCGGGAATGTGATCACTGAAGATATCAAAGAAGGCTGTACAATTATCAGAAGCCAGGCTGAGTTGCTGAAAATTAAGTTTGGCTCAGCATTATCCAAGCAAATGAAGGATAATGAAATTGTTTCAATTCCCGGTTTACGTGGCAGAGAGCCCAAAGAAATCTCAGTTAAAAATCTTGCAAGTATCATACAGGCAAGAATGGAAGAAATTATCGAGAATGTATATTATGAAATCCGCAATTCCGGATTTGAGAAAAAATTAATTGCCGGAATCGTAATCACCGGAGGAGGATCTCAACTAAAACACATTACACAGTTAGTTGAGTACATCACCGGAATGGATACCCGCATTGGATATCCAAATGAACATTTAGGTCAGGGATACGATGAGGTGAAGAGCCCAATGTATGCTACCGGTGTTGGATTGGTGATTAAAGGATTACAGGAATACGATAAAAATAACTTCGGGAAAGTTGGTGACAAAGGTACAGTCGCAGCAACTCCTGAAGCCCGTGAACGCAAAGGTGGTTGGTTTAAATTCTTTGTTGATAAGAGCAAAGAGCTTCTCAGCGATGAGAGTGATGATCCAACACTGAAATAAAATCCATTTAGAAATTAACCCAGTTTCAATAATAAAACCCTAATTATCATGATGCAGTTCGAATTACCAAAAGAAAGACCATCTATCATTAAAGTGATTGGTGTAGGTGGAGGCGGCAGCAATGCTGTAAATTACATGTACCGTTTGGGAATAAAAGGAGTCGATTTTCTGGTGTGCAACACCGATCATCAGGCTCTTGATATCAGCCCGGTACCAACTAAAGTGCAACTTGGACCAAGCCTGACTGAAGGCCGTGGAGCAGGATCTATTCCTGAAGTTGGAAAGAAAGCAGCCATTGAGAATGTGGAAGAGCTTCGTGAGATATTGAATGAGAATACCAAAATGGTTTTTATCACTGCCGGAATGGGTGGTGGAACAGGAACCGGTGCAGCGCCAATCATCGCAGGGATTGCACGCGACATGGGTATTCTTACCGTAGCAATTGTTACGGTTCCTTTTGCTTTTGAAGGAAGAAAAAGAAAAGCACAGGCAGATGCAGGAATTGAAGAGCTTAAGAAAAATGTTGACACACTTTTGGTTATCTGCAACGATAAGCTTCGCGAAATTCATGGTGACCTGAAATTAACAGAAGCATTTGGTCACGCCGATAATATTCTGGCAATCGCAGCTAAGAGTATTGCAGAAATCATTACCACCACGCTTCATATCAACGTCGATTTTGCAGATATCCAAACTGTAATGAAAGACAGTGGTGTTGCGATCATGGGAGCTGCCTCTGCAGAAGGAGATAATCGTGCAATCAATGCTGTTAAAAGTGCTTTGGATTCGCCGTTATTAAATGACAATGAAATTGAAGGAGCCCGTTATATTCTTTTAAATATTACTTCCGGTGATATTGAAGTTACCATGGATGAAATGGGTGAAATCAATGATTTTATCCAGGATCAGGCAGGAATGTCGGCTGAGGTGATCATGGGTGTTGGTAAAGATGATACACTTGGTGCAAGAATTGGTGTTACCGTAATTGCAACAGGATTCAAAACGAAAGAACAACTGGAGAGCTTTATTCCTAAGAAGGAAGAAGTTCGTGTTGTATATGATTTAAATGGACAAATGCTGAATGCACCAGTTGAAAAAACTCCGGTTGCTGAAGTTGAAACTGTTGCTAAGGTTACTCCTATTGTTAATACTCCGGTGAATACACCTGTGATGGTAGCTCCATCTGCACGACCTGCTTTAGTTAACACTGCGCCTCAACCTACAGTAATTCAACAATCAGTAAATGTACCTCAGGCAAATCAGGTAAAACAAGAACCAGTTTCCTCGAACATATACAATGCAACGGCATCTGAAAATATTCCTTTGCCAGAACCAGAGAGGTCCGACTTAGTTATTCATGATTTGATGAGCGATGAAGAAATAAGTTCAACTGCAGCTTTCAATGATAATATGAATCAGCAACAAGAAGTTGAAGATGAGTTTATGCCTCGATTGATTGTGAAGGATGAATATCCAACTATGGATGAAGCACCGACTTTCGAATTTGAAATTCCTGCACCGGTTCCTGCACCAGAAATGCAGTCACCAATCATGTCGATACCTCCTGCAGTAAATTCAACTCCTGCTCCTGCACCGGTAATTTATCAGTTGCCTCCAGTTGAGAGTCCGAAAGCTCCTGTTGAACAGGGTACTGATGAAGATCCGTTTCAGCGTGCGAAAGATCGTATTCAGAAACTCAAAGAAATGAGTATGAGGATGAATACTCCAAATGGTCTCACCGATTTGGAAAAGGAGCCTGCTTACAAACGTAAAAATGTGATGCTATCGGATATCCCTTCATCAATGGAAACTCAGGTTTCCCGTTATACGTTGACCAGTGATCAGGAAAATAATACCGAAATCAAATCAAATAATAAGTTCCTTCACGATCGTGTTGATTAATTTTTAAAAACTCAAAATCATGTCACTGGAAGAACAAATAAATGCCGACTTAAAAGCGGCCATGTTATCGAAAAATGAGGCAGCACTCAGAGCTTTGCGGGCTGTAAAATCTGCAATTTTGCTTGCAAAAACTTCAGGTGGAAGCGCAGGTTCCATAAGTGCCGATGAAGAAATGAAATTGCTTCAAAAATTGGTGAAGCAACGTAAAGAATCTGTCGAGATTTATGAGAAACAGGGTCGTGAGGATCTTGCTTCAACTGAAAAGGAAGAAATTGCAATTATCAGCAAATATCTTCCGGCTCAAATGAGCGAAGATGCCATTCGCGAAGAATTAAAGAAAATTATTGCTGCTGTAGGTGCAACATCTGCAGCTGAAACCGGAAAAGTAATGGGTGCCGCATCCAAAGCTTTTGCCGGTAAAGCCGATAATAAAATAGTGTCAGCCATTGTAAAAGAACTCCTGGCAGGGTAATCGAAATTAGGGTTAATTTTCGGTTTATTTTAAACCGGTTCAACTGCGAATTGAACCGGTTTTTTTAGCTCTGTACCCGTGTAAGACCACTGTAAGATTTCACTCATTGCTACCCATCTTTTTCTATTCACATCAGTAAAATGAATTGATAAGATCCGCATTCTCTGGATTCAATACTCCGGAATAGCGGTCTTGTTTAATTTTATAATTAGTGGATAATCAATTAGATAAATAAATTTATGCCCTTGCCTTACACCAATCGCCCTAAGGTGTTGTCAGGTACTCTCAGTAAGTGGTTCGCTTTAATTCTGATGTTGTTTTTTTTAACTGCATCAAAAAAGGCTGAAGCAACTCATGCTGCCGGTGCCGATTTGACATACCGTAGTTTGGGTGGTTTAGTGTATGAAATTACTGCAACTTTTTACCGCGATTGTGGCGGTACTGCTGAACCCGGCAACATGACCATTTACTACAAATCGGCATCTTGTAGTTACAACAGAACAGCAGTTGCAAATAAAATCCCGGGAGATAATGGTACTGAAATTACTATGCCATGTGCCACGGCCCCTTCAACGTGTTCAGGTGGAAATTCACCCGGTATTCAAAAATGGGTTTATAGAACAGTGGTTACTTTACCTGTTGCATGCAGCGACTGGGTATTCAGTTACAGGGTATGTTGCAGAAATTGTACTGTTACAACCATTCAATCACCCTGCTCTGCCGGCTCTGAAATTTATGTAGAGGCAAAGCTAAATAATATTGCCGCACCTCAGAATAATTCGCCGAGGTTTGGAAATCTGCCTGTTGCTTTTGTTTGTCTCGGCCAAAATTTTAATTACAATCAATTTGTATTTGATATGGATGGTGACAGTGTAGTCACCGAACTAATTACGCCTAAAACAAGTGCAACCGGACAGGTTACTTTTTTACCTCCATTTACTTCGCAGGCTCCTTTGGCTTCTTCAACACCTTTCATATTAGATCCTGTTACAGGAGATATTAATTTCACTCCTTCACAATTACAGATTGGTGTGTTAGCCATTCGTGCTAATGAATACCGTAATGGAATTCTTATTGGAAGTACTATCAGAGACATTCAGGTATATACACAAAGTTGCTTCAATGCGATCCCTACAGCCACAGGAATTAATGGTTCTGCCTCGTTTGCTGCTAATGCTTGTCCCGGACAACCGCTGTGTTTTAACATTCAGACAGCAGACAATGATTCTTTGCAAAGTACTGATGCAGTTGTAAATTCAAATATTCCTGGAGCAACCATAACCGTAGGTTCAGGTTCAAGACCACAAATTAATTTTTGCTGGACACCAACTGGAGCAGATGTTCGTCCCGCACCCTATCAATTTACTATAACTGTATTTGACAATGCTTGTCCATATATGGGAATGCAGACTTATTTGTATTCGGTATATGTGCACAATCCGTTAGTATCGGTAGCAGTCGTTAATCCAGTTTGTCAGGGAAGTTCAACCGGAAGCGCAACTGCAACTGTTTTACCGACCGGAAGCTATACTTATTTATGGAATACCCAACCTCCGCAATACAATGCAACAGCAAACGGACTAACTCCTGGAACATATATGGTGATAGTCGCCGATTCAAGCGGTTGTTCAGATACAGCTTCAGCAGTGATAGCTAATTTGCCACAACTAATTGCTGTGAATTGTTCGGTTTCAGGAAATATTACCTGTCAGTCGGGAAATGCCGGAAGCATTTCAACAACGCTAACAGGTGGTACTGGTCCTTACAATTATTTATGGAACACTGGTGCAACTACTGCTTCTATATCACAATTAGCAGCCGGTACTTATACCGTAACAGTTACCGACGCCGGCGGATGTACCGGAACCGCAACAGCTACTATCATTCAGCCAAATGGATTACCTGCAGCAGTTGCAACAGTAAATTCGGTTTCATGTTTTGGTGGATCAAATGGTGCTATTAACATTACAGCTACAAGTGGACAACATCCCTTACAATTTTTATGGAATAACGGAAGTACGACAGAAGACCTCACAGGTTTAACAGCAGGAAATTATACCGTTACTGTAACAGATGCTAATGGATGTGCTTCTATGATAGCTGTTCCTGTTACACAACCTTCTGCTATAATTAGTGCAGCTACAATCCAGGATGTAGCTTGTTATGGTGGTAATGATGGATTGGTTACTTTGAATATGACTGGTGGAATTGCACCATTCACTTTTACCTGGAATAATGGCGGAACATCCAATGCTTTGTCAGGAATTTTTTCCGGAAATTACACGGTTCATGCAGTCGATGCAAATGGATGTATTTATGATACACTGGTTCATGTTGCTCAGCCTCAGCAACCATTGAATATTGTCAATGCTACAGTACAAAATGTGACATGTGTGGCTGCAGCCTCCGGTTCTATTTCTTTACAAATTTCTGGCGGGACAATTCCATATAGTTATCAATGGAATAACGGTAGTACAACACCCACAATTTCTAATTTACTTTCAGGAATATATAGTTGTCAGATTACTGATGCTAATGGTTGTATGCTCGATACTTCAATTGCAATAGAGCCTGCATTAAACAGTTTAATTGTTTTGCCTGCAGAAGTTAAATCTGTTTCCTGTGGGAATAATTCAGATGGAAGCATTAACATCAGTATTGCAGGCGGACAGTTACCTTACACATATTTATGGAGTAATGGAAGTACAGATGAAGACTTGTTCAACATCCCGCAAGGAAATTACACGGTTACAATTACTGATGGAAACGGATGTACTATTCAGTCAACATATACTGTAAATGGATCCGGAACAGTAGAAGCTGTGGTTGGTGCTATTGGACATGTTCAATGTTTTAACGGAAGTAATGGATACATCAATATCACAGTTTCCGGGACAAATACACCTTACACATTTTTATGGAGTAACGGTGCAATCACTGAAGATTTGCAAATGATAACCGGTGGAATTTACACGGTAACAATTACCGATGCATCGGGATGTGATACCATCATGGTTGCTGCAATAAATCAACCAACATCTCCGCTAATTCCTGATTTGCAGGTAACGAATGGTTCCTGTAATCAGCCAATGGCCTCCATGATAGTGACCGCCACAGGTGGAACCCCACCTTATTCCTATCAATGGAGCAATGGTCAAAATACAAATTTGAATGGGAATTTGACACCCGGTTATTATATGGTAACAATTACCGACATGAATGGTTGCAATGCCATGATTGGGGATTCAGTTTTAATTAATAGCGATCAGTTAGAAGTAACAAATCAGATAAATTATAGCAGTCCCTGTGACTCTGTGGCTTCAATTATTTTGAATGTCTCAGGTGGTACCGGACCTTATCTGTATCAATGGAATAATGGGTCTGTTTCCAATCAGTCAGGTGCTGTTTATCCGGGAATTTATTCAGTTCAGGTAACCGATGCCTCGGGATGTTCAACTGTCAGCGCTATTGAG
Source organism: Bacteroidota bacterium (assembly GCA_963169675.1). Taxonomy (GTDB): domain Bacteria; phylum Bacteroidota; class Bacteroidia; order AKYH767-A; family OLB10; genus JADKJB01. The sequence goes on along the minus strand of CAUJFJ010000258.1, from coordinate 1,549 downwards.
GTGCCGATGAATCCGAATGTCCTTCTCGTAAGTGGTGTTTTGCAACATGCCAATTGCTTGTCAGGGGTGTTGGGCTCAATTTCGTTACAAACTTCTGGTGGAACAGGAAGTTTTTCCTATTTGTGGAATAATGGTTCAACAACATCCGGTTTAACAGGATTAACTCCGGGAGTATATGCAGTTCATATCACCGATGGAAATGGCTGTTCAGCAACTCGGGAATTCGTGATTGAAAATACTGTTCCACTGATATTGAATAATAATAGTCAAATTGCCTTGTGTACCGGAGAGTTGGCCTTGTTGTCGGCCGACTCTGTTCCGGGATTAACTTACCAGTGGTACTATAATGGCGCACCTTTAAATGGTGCAACCGGACATCAGTTCCTGACTCCGGCTCCCGGGAATTACTATGCAGTTGTAAATAGTGTTTGTGGACAGCTTCAAAGTAACAACATCAATGTTTCTGTAAGCTCAATTGAGAATGTAAGTATTTCAAATAACCAGATTATTTGTGCACCTGAATCTGTTCAATTAAATGCTTCAGGTGGTATCTCTTATCAATGGAGTCCGTCATATGCGATGAATTTTACAAATATTCCTGATCCAATAGTAAATCCCGAAATCACCACAACCTATAGTGTGCTGATCACTGATCAGAATGGATGCTCTGCTAAAATGGAAGTGCTTGTAGCAGTTATTTGTGATTCTGTCATGGTGCCTAATGGATTTTCTCCAAATGGTGACGGAACCAACGATGGATATGTGATTGATGGAATTGAAAAATTCCCGGGGAATAAATTATGGATTTATAACAGATGGGGAAATCTGGTTTATAAAGCAAAAGATTATGATAACAGATGGAATGGTATCAGTAATATTTCGGGAGTGAGTATGGGACAACGGGTTCCCGCCGGAACATATTTCTATATTCTTGATCTGAATGATGGCACCAAACCTAAATCCGGATTTTTAGCAATCAAACATTAACCAACAGACTATGAAAAAAATCTTCAATGCCCGGATAGATTTACTGCTATGCAAAATAGCTTGTCTGATTTTAATTGGAGTAGGGGAGACCCAAGCCCAGTTCGAGCCACAGTTTACTCAGTATATGTTCAATGAGATGTTCATCAATCCTGCCTATGCAGGATCCCGTGAACAGGTAGCCGCAACGATGCTGTACCGGAATCAATGGGTTGGTCTCGAAGGAGCTCCCAAAACGCAAACGGCCAGCATCAATGGTCCACTGATGAACAAAAAACTGGGACTTGGTTTGACAATGATGAATGAAACCATTGGAGTCACCAAGCAGTTTGCGGTGTATGCGAGTTATGCATATCGCATACAGGTTGGAACCAAGGGTGCCTTTGCGATGGGAATCCAGGGAGGATTCATCAACCACCAGGAGGATTTGAGTGAAGTAATAACCAATGAGGAAAACGACAATGAATTTTTGTTTAATACTCCCAAGGTTGTACTTCCCAATGCAGGATATGGAATGTATTATAATACCGATAAATTTTATGCAGGTATTGCCATTCCCCGGATG
>CAUJFJ010000257.1 GCA_963169675.1 Bacteroidota bacterium | reverse complement strand
GAGCTAATTCCCCATTTTTGTTTCTGACTTATTATTTTAAAGAACTTGAAGGGTGACCTTCCCGCTATGGCGGGACGCTCTAGCCATCCCGATAGCTATCCGGAGAGCTAATTCCCCGTTTGCAGAGTGCAAAGGAAGCTAAATTATCATTGAATAACAAACAGGTACTGATCAAGACTGAATTAGATACACCTGTTTTACCAGTATCAGATTTATTCACTTTCATTTAAGCTAAATGTTTGTAATTCAATAAAATGTAATGTTCATAAATTAATTTAGAACAATTCTAAATAATCATTGTTGTTTTGCAATATCCTTTCTAAGTTTGCATTAACTGGCATCCCGGATAATACAGGTTGAACCATCTGAATACCATTTAAATACAATGTGCAATTTCGATATTCTGCAAAAAGATCAGCATGGCTTTGTGGTGAAGTGCAAGTCGTGTAATAAAATACGATGGTGTTTTGGAAATCTGGTGGTTAATTGCGACGAAAATGAATTTCAGCAATTGGTGAATGCGGTGGAAGTGGAAACACAGAAACATATCAAGTCAGATACCGATACCGGCCGTACCATTTTTCTGGAACATCCAACGGGTGCATTTAATCTGGTATTTAATTCCCGGGAAATTCGTAATTTCAACCGTCTTTTACAGGAGTCTTATATTACCAATGAAATAGGAAAGTTATTACAATGAGTGAGATTGATCCATTGCTGTTACGGAAGCGGGCTTTACAGCGATATGAATTGCCGCAATTGACAGGCCTGAAAATTGAGAATTTTTCAGATCAGGAAAAATTTGTGAATACTTTAATAAGAGCATTCGAGGAAGATCCAACATTTCATATTTCAGAATTCAGCCAATTTCCGGTAACACTTATACTGGATTACATTCGCAAAACACATCGTTTGTATCTCGATAAAACACTTCAGGAAATTGAACAATCAATTGTTATTCTTGGAGAGGCTTATGCAGTAGGTCATCCGTTACTCGAATTTTTGAATGATTTTTTTGTCCATTACAAAACAGACTTAATCAGGCACATTCGTGAAGAGGATGAAAAACTTATTCCGCATATAGAATTCCTGCATAAATGTAAGAGTGAAGGATTTAGTCAGCTTCGTTTTTTCAATGGAATTTCGCAGTTCAGCATCATCGATTTTTTAGAGCACCATCACGATAATGAAATTGAATTGGAAGAGGTGAGACATAAAATTTTAGAATACCAACCTCCGGCAGTTAATCAATCTATGTACCGCGTTTTATTGAATCAGTTGGAGTTTTTCGGACATGATTTACGGATCCATGGACTGATTGAAGAGCAGGTATTGGTTCCCATGGCAATGGAGTGGGAGCGATTGTTGTTAAAAGAATTCAGCAGACAGGTAAGGCTGAACTAAGCTACATCCTGGTGATCTTGCTGCTGCATTTTCACAACCATGTCGATTAGCAGATTCAAATGAATTGGTTTTGAAATAAACTTCATGCCACCGGCTTCCAAAGCAGCATTAATTAATTCATCATTATTGGTAGCACTTAAAAACAGCACCGGTATGTGTTTAAAGCGTGGATCACTTTTTATTTCCTTACACATATTTATTCCATTCACAAAGGGCATCATGATATCAAGAATAATAACATCGGGCAAAAACTGTTCGAGTGTTTTCATTCCTGAAAATCCATTAGCTGCTGTCATCACATCAAATCCTCTTTTCCGAAAATTGTAAGTAAGCAACTCTCCGATTTCAGGCTCATCATCAACAATGAGGAGCTTATAGCCTTTATTTTTCATTACCTGCAAAATTAAATTCGCAATAGCACTCCGGTATTGTTGAAATGTTAAGTTATGGTTAAAGAAAATCCCTTCTTGCATAAAAAATATAAGGCAAAAAAAAACCCTCCATGAATGGAGGGTTTTTTATTTTGATAGATTTCTTATTCGGTAATGACCATTTTATTCGTCATTTTCTGTCCATCGAATTCAAGAGTGTAGTAGTAGATACCTGCACCGAAGTCTTTTGAATCGATGGTGAAAGTATGATTTCCTGCAGCTCTTGTTCCTTCAACCGGAACAGCGATTTCCTGACCTAATACATTGGTGATGCTGATTCTTACATCTCCTGCAGATGGGATAGAATATCCGATTACAGAAGTTGTATTAAATGGATTTGGATAGTTCTGACCTAAGATCATACCATTTCCATTTTGTGGATCATTGATACCAACAACACAAGGGGTAGGAAGCATTTCGAAGCAAACATCATCAATAGCCCAACCTTCATAGTTGTTAGTTGTATTATCAGATGCAAAGCGGAAACGGAAGATTACAGTAGAACCGCTTGGGAAGTTGGTTTCTTTTTCAGCAAGTATCCAGCTAGTTTCAGTTCCTGACCATCCTGGAAGTCCTGGGATTCCGCCAAGCGCAGTGATAAAGCTGGTATTGTACCAAGGCTGAGGAGTACCTGAAGCAAAACCAAGTTGATTCCATGTTGTTGCGAAGTCTGTAGAATATTCAACAGTTCCTCCATCCATGAATGGTTCGGTGTCGTATTTGTGGTGGAAGCTAAGTTTATAGCAGGATGTATTATCGATTGAGAATACTGGCGAAAATAAACCGGAAGTATCACGTCCCTGATAATTGTTATCAAGATCGATTGTCCATGCATTTACACCACTGAACGCACTATTAATGATAGTTTGATTTGGTGTACCAAGTTCCCATGAGTTACCTGTAGTGTTATTATAAGTAAGTGCATTTACAGAAACCCATTGTGGCCCTGATTCGAAGTCAGTACAATAAGGATTACCTGAAGTAACCGTTACGCTATCGAATACGGAGATGGTTATACAAGTTGTATCATCAAACGGATTCAAGTCAGTTCCTCCATTTGGATTCGAAGTAATAACACAAACATCATAAACACCAGGAGCAGCAGTCCATAATTGACTGAATGTATGAGGCAGGTTCGCCTGAGAAGCCAAAGCAGGAGAGTAAGCAATAGGATCTGTAACGATTGGAACACCATTAATAGTAAGTGTTGCGTCTACTGAAGTCAATGGAGTAGTTCCGGGATTCGAGATTGGAGATGTGAACTGAATTGACTGTCCAGGGAAAATGAAGCTGTTATTAATAGCAGATGTATTTACTGTTATTGGAGCAGCAGTTAAAGGTACAGGAACAGTAACACAGAAGTCATCAATTGAGAATCCATCTTCCTGAACTGCGCCGTCAGAAGTAAATACGAAACGGAATTGTACTTCAGGTTGATTATCGAAAATGGTCAGACAGTTAGCTTCAACTTTTACCCAACCACCGGTTGTTCCTGCCCATCCCGGTAAACCGGATGAGTTAAGGTTTGCAAAGTTGTACCAGTTCACCCAGCAAGGAGCAGTTTGATTAGCGCCACCCAGCAATGTCCATGGACCACCACCGATTGAATATTCCAGACGAACACCATCCCAGTTGTCTTCACAGTTGCTGTTTCTCCAGAAAGAAAGTTTAACATCAACCGCATTTGAAAGATCAAATATAGGCGAAAGCAGTTCACAGTTTGCATTTCCGGTATATCCAACGTTCAGGTTAATATCCCAGGCATTTGGAGCGCTAAATGCTGAGTTCGTTGCACCAAATGCAGGAGCACCTAATTCCCATTGACTTCCAGGGTTACCTGTAGCTACTACGTTAGCAGACCAACCTACGTTTGTTCCATCGTAATTATCACAGAAAGGACTGGTATAAGTCAATGGAATTACCGGAACACCGACACGGTTAACAGTTGTAGTGTCATTGCTGTTATCAGAATCACCAGGTAATTGGGTGTAAGCAGAGAATGTATAAGTTCCTGACGGCACAGTAAAGGTTGGCATATTCAGTAAAGCAGTTGCATTTGGAGCAAGAGCACCAATATAAGTTGCTGTACCTGTAATACCACCTGGATTAACTGTATATTCTACAGGGATTGAGTTTTGAGTTGCAGTACCGAAATTGCGAATAACTACAGAAGCGTTTGAAGTTCCTCCAGCTGGACCATTTGGATTTGGTTCTACCACTGCAGTAACACCAACATCATCCGGTCCAGGTTGTTTCACACACAGGTCATCAATACTAACACCATCATTTGGAGTTCCATTGAATCCACTGGTGAATTCAAAGCGGAACTGAATGAAAGTTGCACCTGTAGCAGTAATTACATCCTGAAGATAATATCTTGATTCTTTCCAGCCACCGCTGTTTCCAGACCAACCTGCATCACCAAAGTTAATAGAAGCGGTGTTGTACCAATCATAACCATTAGGATCTGCAACTGTTCCGAGGATGGTCCAGTTGCCAAGACCGTTAACATCATAGAATACACGGAAACCATCGCTGGCAGCAGTATTCATATTTCTTCTGAATGAAAGATAAGCATTGACTGCAACACTTGGGTTAACAAGGTCATAAATCGGTGTAGTTAATGTTGCTTCAGCACCAACACCATAACCGCTAATGAGATTAATATCCCATGCATTAGTTCCTGAGAAAGCTCCTGTGGTAGCTCCAAATGCAGGAGTACCTAATTGCCAGTCAGCATTATTTGCATTGGTAGTAAAGGTTTGGAAGCCGTTGTTACCACTTTCAAAATCATCACAATTTGTTAGTGTAAGAACAGGAATACCAATTGATGTGGTGCAAGTAGTATCATTAAAGTTATTTGCATCTCCTGGAAGACCAGTATAAACGCAAATACTATATGGTCCGACAGGGACTACGAAACAAGGAATGGTTACCTGAGCAGTAGCGCCAGGAGTTAATGAACCTGTATAAGTAGCAGTACCGGTTAAACCACCAGGTTGAACTACATAAGTAACAGGGAATGTTGTTTGAGTATTGAGACCATAATTCTTAACGTCAACAATAACATCTAAACAGTTACCTGCAGGACCTGTTGGGCCAGGCTGTGTAATAGCAGTCACACCAACATCATCAGGCTGAGGTAAAGAAATACAAATATCATCAATGGAATAACCATCACCATTTACAGATCCATCAGAAACAAAACGGAAACGGAACCATACTTGTGGCAGGTTATTAAATTGCGTATCGAGAATAATTGATGATTTTATCCAACCACCTGAATTACCTTCCCAACCCGGAAGCTGATCGGTATTCAAAGCTGCATCTGTATACCAGTTAATGCAATCAACACATCCAACAGATCCAAGAACATTCCATGGACCAAGGGTTGTGTCTACAGTCCATTCAACACGAACACCATCCCAGCCACCTTCGGTGCTGAAATTATGCCAGAATTCGAATGTAGCACCAGCACCGGTTATAAAACTTAACTGAGGTGAAAGTAAAGTTGCATTTGCACCATTATCGTAGGCAGAAGTAAGATTAATATCCCACGAATTCGGTGCAGAGTGAGCAGAGTTGGTAGCACCAAAAGCAGGTGTTCCCAGTTCCCAAATGGAAGTTGTGTTCACCGCACTTGGAGTCCATAGGTTTGTTGTGATATCAAAGTTATCGCAATAAGGGAAAGATATACCATCTTCAACGATAAAGCAGAAAGTTTCAACAGAACTTGGTCCGGGAATATAATTCAGGTTACCACAGAAAGAAGCATCAGCAATTTCAACATAGTAGCAGATAGTATCACCGGCAACAGCTGCAGGAATGATTCCCTGGAAGGAACTGTCGGCAATGTTAGCCATGAAAATAGTTGGCTGTGCAACTCCATTAAGTGTATAATTTAAAGCAGCAGAGGCAATACCTGAGATATCTGTTGCTGCAATATTAATAGTATAAGGTCCGGTGTTATAAACGGTTCCCGGATAAACAGGAGGTAAGTTGTAAACTGAAGGAGGAATCAATTCACAGAAAGAAGCAACAACTTCCACGTCGTCAACAAACCAACCATTTCTTCCTGCTCCACCGTTATTGTTGTCATCAGCAATTTTGAAACGGATACGAACATCGGCATTATTTCCTGCTAGTGCAGAAATATCAAATTCTTCATTTTTCCACCAAGTGTTATCCGCCAATACTGATTGACCGGGTAACCAGGTAGCATAAGAAGCTTCACGGAATGAATTTTGCTGGAATCCAAACAGACCTGTTCCCAAATAGGTACAGTTCGATGCAGGAGTTCCATCATCAATAAGTTGAGTCCATGTTGCCCCACCGTCTGTTGACAATTCAATTGTTCCTTTGTCAAAGAATTCGATTTTACAAATTTGCTTGAATCGAAGTGTTACGAAAAAATTAAAAGAGCAATCGAATGATGGTGACTCCAGATATGCAATGTCTCCAGGAGCACTGATATACGACGAGTCACTGTTCGGAATGCTGGTTTGCAATCTGGAATTGATAAACCAACCCGGAGTTCCGCTCGAAGACATGCTTGGTGGTGGTGTATCAAACGTTTCCGAGAAAACCGTTGTTTGGGCTTTCAGCAGAAAAGTAGCACTGATAAATAATAAAGTAAAGATTAACTTCCTCATGATCATGATTTTAGGTTGTTCAGAATATGCTTTAGGTTGGTTGTTTTTACGATTAGTGGTTCAAAAATACGAATTTAGTTTTATCATCCGGCATTCGTGATAAATTTTAGTAATTAACAGAAAACTGATCTGCCCGATTAAGGCAATCGCCACCTGCTATGACGAGACAGCGGGTTTAAACGTTGCACGTGTTGAAGAATTGATCGTTTAAAGCTCGGAAATCTGTTGAAATAGGATTAAGTAATTGTAATTCAATTTAATGCAACCAAGATTGATAGTACGAATCGTCGCTTATTTTCAATGCCTCTTCGGTGAGCCACAAGGGTTTGAAGGTATCTATCATCACGGCAAGCTCTTTCGTTTCTTTGGCACCTATTGATTTTTCAACAGTTCCGGGATGTGGCCCATGAGGGATGCCTCCCGGATGGAGTGTAATTTGTCCGCGTTCCACATTTTTACGGCTCATGAAATCGCCATCAACATAGTATAAAACTTCGTCCGAATCGATATTACTATGGTTGTAAGGTGCCGGAATAGCCTGAGGATGATAATCATACAAGCGTGGTACAAAGGAACATATTACAAAATTGTGTGCTTCGAAGGTTTGATGCACCGGAGGTGGTTGGTGAACTCTTCCCGTAATTGGCTCAAAATCGTGAATTGAAAAAGCCCAGGGATAATTATTCCCATCCCAGCCAATGGCATCAAAGGGGTGGGTGGCATAAATATAGGTATAAACGATACCTTGCTTTTTAATAAGCACTTTAAAATCACCTGTTTGGTCAAAAGTTTGTAGGTTTTGTGGTCTACGAATGTCTCGCTCACAAAAAGGTGAATGCTCTTCAAACTGACCATATTCATTGCGATATCGCTTAGGGATTTCAATCGGACTAAACGATTCAACAATCAATAACCGGTTGTTTTCAGTGTGGAAATGAAGCTGGAAGATAGTACCTCTTGGGATAATCAAGTAATCGCCATACCCAAATTCAATACTTCCATAAAGGGAATGCATAACACCAGATCCTTCATGTACAAAAATGAGTTCGTCGGCATCCGCATTTTTAAGGAAATATTCGGTAATTGATTTTCTGGGTGCAGCCAGCGAAATCTGAAGGTCATTATTTACCAACACCGGCTTTTTACTCATGATATAATCATCTTCAGGGGCAATTTTAAAACCCAAGAGACTATAATGACGAAGGAATCGTTGGTGAGATATCTTCGGCTCCCGGGAAAAAACCGGTCCCAGTTCTTTCACTATTGTTGGAGGATAAAGATGGTAAATCAGGGAGTAAACATTTGAAAATCCGTGAGTAGAAAAAAGCTCTTCGCTATACAGTTCACCATTTGGTTTCCGGAACTGGGTATGCCGCTTGTGCGGGATTTGTCCGAGAGAATGATATTGAGGCATAATTTTTTGGTTAGTGAATCCACAAATTTAAGTATTTTCAGGATAGTTATGTCATTTTGGACATTGATGGCTGGTAGAAATAATTGTAGAAATTTGACCACGGAAACCATGTTCAGGTGTACTTTAGCAGAAATTTAACTAATTATAAGGTAATTGAATAAACTGATCCGGTTTTTAATTAAGGGATTTATTGTCGTTTGTCTGCTTTTAGCACTCATTGCTGCTGCTTCATTTACTTACGTTTATTTCAATAAAGATAAAATTGTAAACGGTATTTTGAATGCACTTGGAACCGAAATGAACGGTGTGGTAATGGTTGAAGGAACTGCATTCAGTTTTATTAAATACTTTCCATCAACTTCAATAAATTTAAGAGGTTTAACAATCCGTGATTCGCTGTATAACAAACATCAGACAGATGCTTTGCATGCTGAAAATGCTTTTGTCAGGATAAATATAAAAGATCTTTTTTCTTCTAAAATTGTAATAGATAAATTGTTGCTGGAAAACGGGAGATTTAATTTGTTTACAGATTCATCCGGTTATTCCAACCGGTACCTTTTTAACTCCGGAAAATCAGATCAATCATTCACAACAACACTGAAGAAAATCGAGTTGCGAAATATGCAGCTCATCTATCGCGATCAAACAAAATTTAAGTACTTTGATATCGTTGCAGAAGAGCTTGATGCAGGAATTAAATCCGATAGTTCCATGCATGTTTTTTCTTTGAAAGGAAAAGGAATTTTAAAGATGTTAGGCTTCAATACACGGAAAGGATTGTTTGCAGTAAATACAAGCTTTGATCAGTTAACGGAACTGCGATATGATTCAAAAAATCGTTTGTTGACTGTTCCTGAAAATACGATTTATTTGAATGGAAATGCATTCGATAATAAGGGTTCATTTGATTTAAGCCGTTCCATATTTAATCTGGAATTTAAATCTAACCGTGTTCAGTTTTCTGAAGTAGTAAAATTGCTTCCCACACGCATTCAGCAACGGTTAAATGTATTTGGTTTTGGTAAGCCACTTCAACTTGATGTCCTGATTTCCGGATCAATGAACTACGGTCAGGTACCTGTAATTAACGCCAGTTTTATAACAAAATCAAATAGTTTAACCTATGACAAAACTCCATTGCAATCGGTTGCACTGAATGGTGCATTCAACAATCAATGGAAAAAGGAAAATGCGTGTTCCGATACCAATTCGATTATAACAGTAACAAATTTTAAAGCATCCTGGCAAGGTATTCCATTTACTTCTGAATTAATACAGATTACCGACTTAATTCATCCCGTTGTAACGGCCAATGTTCGCTCAGTTTTCCCTCTGAAATCAGTAAGCAAATTATCGGGTTCCGATTTGTACAATTTCTCGGAAGGAAACGGCAATCTTGATTTTAAATTAGTAGCACATCCAGATAAAAAAGGTTTGCATGCGAAGGTCACCGGTGGAATTTCCATAAAAAATGGATCCGTTTTGTATGGTCCACGGTCGATGCCATTTAATTCTATTAATGCATCCATCAGGTTTGATGGTTCCGGAATTGTGGTTGATAAGCTTTCCTGCATTTCAGGAAAAAGTAAACTTAGTTTGCAGGGGAGAGCACCTGCTATTTTTTCACTTGCCGATAGTCTGCCTGATAAAGCTGAGCTGATATGGACAGTAAAATCTGATTTTATTGATTTAGCCGATTTTACCGGTTTCCTCACCGAAAGAAAGAAAATGACTTCCAGAAATGCTTCCAGCTCCCAATTGGCTAAAGCCGGTCAAAAGGCCGATCGTTTATTGAGTGCGTGCAAATTAAACATGACCATGGATGTTAAGGAATTGAAATATAAAACCTTCGCAGCAACAGCATTAACCGGAAATGTAAAAATGATTGATAATACCTGGTTCATGAATAATATTTCGTTTAATCATGCTGATGGAACAGTTGCTTTGACAGGTACCATGAAAGAAAAATCTTCTGTCAGAAATGATGTTGCAATTAAGGCTGCACTCGAAAATGTTAATATCAATAAGATTTTTGTGGCATTCGGTAATTTTTCACAAACAGCTGTAACCGACAAAAATATTCGTGGTGTTTTGAATGCCGATGTGACGCTGAATTTTCAGATGAATAACAAAGCTGTGATCAGTCAGCGGACTTTGAGTGGGACAACACAATTGTCCATAACAGACGGAGAGTTAAAAGGTTTTCAACCACTGGGTAAATTATCGCGATTGATTTTCAGGAAACGTGATTTTACGGAGATTAAATTCTCGGAATTGACCAATGAATTTACAGTAACAGGTAATCAGATTCATTTCGACAGAATGAAAATAAACTCATCTGTCATGGAGATGTATATTGAAGGCGATTATTCACTGGATGGCAAAGCTGATATGGATATTCAGGTGCCATTGTCAAATTTGCAAAAACGTGATTGGGAAGAAATTTCAGAAAATGTAACTGATGAAGGCGAAAAAGGGATGAATATTTACATCAAAGCTGAAACCGACGAAAAAGGAGAGCTGCAATTCAAATATAATCCATTGAAGAAAATCCGTGATAAACGGGAAGAAACAATTCGTAAATTCCGGGATCGGATAAAAGTGAAAAAAAGATAATATCGCTTATTGTTTTCATAAACAATTAATTAGTAATTTTTATGCACCTACATCATGGTGCATTTTTTTATTTTTTCTGTTTGTCCGATTGAAAAAATCCTAAATTTGTTCAATCTATCAAAACACACACTTTTTTAAAACCTTAAAAAAATGAAATTAGTTACTTATTTAGAGTTCGGCAAAGAACAGATTGGCCTTGTTATCAATAACAGGGTTTACAATCTGAAATTAGCGGCATCTGTAAAAAGTGCCTTAAAAATGCCTGATAACATGAAGGATTTTCTCAAAGCAGGTCCTCATGTGATGTCGGTAGCCAGGGAAATTGATAATCTGATTAAATCCGGTTTAATGGGTACTAAATCCATGGAAATGGACAAGTTAAACATCCTTGCCCCGATTACCAGACCTGCTTCCTTACGGGATGGTTATGCTTTCAGGCAACATGTGGAAGCTGCCCGCAGAAACCGAGGTGTTGAAATGATTAAGGAATTCGATGAATATCCGATTTTCTATTTCAACAATCACCGTTCTGTAATTGGACCCGGGGAAGTCTATTGCATGCCGGATCATTTTGACAAACTCGATTTCGAACTTGAGTGGGCTTGCGTTATTGGTAAAAAGGGCATTAACATTAAGGCTGAAGAAGCTCATAGTTATATTGCTGGTTACACCATTTTTAACGATTTGAGTGCCAGGACTTTGCAAATGGAAGAAATGAAGCTTAATCTGGGTCCTGCCAAAGGGAAAGATTTTGCATCGGCAGTTGGCCCAATGTTAGTAACTGTTGATGAGCTTGATGCTTATAAAATCCCTGCAAAGGAGGGCCATACCGGTACAAATTACAACCTTGATATGCAATGCTGGGTTAATGGCGTTCAGGTTTCTCAAGGTAATACTGGCGATATGGACTGGACCTTTGAGGAATTGATTGAGCGTGCATCTTATGGCACTTATCTTTATCCCGGTGATATAATTGGCTCAGGTACAGTAGGAACCGGTTGCTTTTTGGAACTCAATGGTACCGGAATGTTGAAAGATCCTAAAAATTTCAAACCACAATGGTTGCAGGAAAATGATGTTGTGGAGATGGAAGTGACCGGATTGGGGCGTCTGAAAAATACCATTCGTAAGTTCGAAAGTGATTTCTCTATTCTTGCGAGGAAAAAAACACCAAGTATGGCCTCCAATTAAGGCTGGGAATTGTTATTTTTGAAGCATAAGAATTAACCTATTTTGCAAGACGAAACCAGGTCTGCTGCCTCATTACTGGATGCTGAAGCAGAGAACAAAGAAATTTTAAAACGGTATCGCTCCTTATTGAGAGCATGTCGGAATAATATCGATAAGCACGACCGGAAACTCATCAGGCTGGCTTTCGATACTGCTCTGGAGGCTCACAAAAGTATGCGTCGACGGTCTGGTGAACCTTATATTTATCATCCAATAGCGGTTGCACAAATTGCTGCTGAGGAAATAGGATTGGGCGCAACCTCTATTGTTTGCGCACTCTTGCATGATGTAGTTGAAGATACGCATCTTTCACTGGAAGATATTCGCGGTTTATTTGGTCCGAAGGTTGAGAAAATCATTGACGGATTAACCAAAATTTCCGGAGTATTTGATCAGACCAGTTCTTTGCAGGCTGAGAATTTCAGGAAGATGTTATTAACCCTTTCTGATGATGTTCGCGTAATTCTGATAAAGTTAGCCGACCGCATGCATAACATGCGGACTTTAGGTTCACTTCCTGAAGAAAAGCAATTAAAGATTGCATCTGAAACCGCCTATTTGTATGCGCCGTTAGCTCACAGGTTAGGGCTATATGCAATGAAAACGGAACTCGATGATCTTGCCCTGAAATATACAGAGCCTGAAGTCTACCGAACCATTGCAACCAAGCTGCAACAAACAAAGAAAGATCGCGATCGTTTCATTCATGAATTTATCAGACCGTTAAAGGATGAGTTTGCCAGAATGGGTTTTAAAGCTGAAATAAAAGGCCGGCCGAAATCCATAAATTCCATCTGGAACAAGATGAAAAAGCAACAGGTTCCCTTTGAGGAAATTTATGACCTGTTCGCCATTCGGATTATTTTGGATTCTCCTCCCGATCAGGAGAAAGCAGATTGCTGGAGAGCTTACTCTATTGTCACCGATTATTTCGTGCCAAATCCCGATCGCTTGCGTGACTGGATTTCTACACCTAAAGCCAATGGTTACGAATCATTGCACACCACGGTGATGAGCAACAGTGGTAAATGGGTGGAAGTTCAGATTCGTTCCATTCGCATGGATGAAATTGCTGAAAAAGGATATGCGGCACACTGGAAGTATAAAGAATCAGCAGCTGAAAATGCACTTGATGAATGGCTGAATCGCATTCGTGAAATGTTGGAAAATGCAGAAGCCAATGCTATTGATTTCATCGATGATTTTAAGCTGAATTTATTTGCTGATGAAATTTTTATTTTCACTCCTTCCGGGGAATTGAAAACGTTGCCATCAGGATGTACTGCACTTGATTTTGCTTTCGAAATACACACGGACATCGGTAGCAGATGTATCGGTGCAAAAATCAATCATAAACTGGTTCCCATCAGTCATAAATTACATAGTGGTGATCAGGTAGAAATATTAACTTCTTCCAAACAGCATCCTAAAGAAGATTGGTTGAGTTTTGTTGTTACGGCCAAGGCAAAATCGAAGATTAAAGCTGCCTTAAAAGAGCAAAAGCGTTTGCTGTCTGATGATGGCAGAGAGAAACTCGAGCGCCGACTCCGAAATCTCAAAGTTGATCCCGCAAATGTCAATATTAACGAGTTGCTTTTATTTTATAAAGTACCAACAGCACTCGATCTCTACCATCGTATAGCTATTGAAGCTATTGATTTGAAAAATTTGCGGGAATTCTTTACTGAGGATGGTCAGCCGAAAGCTAAACCTGCAAACAATAAACCTGAAGGGAAATCTTTTGAAGACATTGTAAAAAATGTCAGAGGGTCATCAGACATGCTGGTGATCGGTGAAAACATTGATCGTATTGATTACAAACTCTCACCATGTTGCAATCCGATTCCAGGAGATGATGTATTTGGCTTTATTACCATCAATGAGGGCATCAAAATTCATCGTACCAACTGTCCGAATGCCATTCAGCTGATGTCGAATTATGGTTATCGCATTGTGAAGGCACGTTGGACCGGACAGCAGGAAATTGCCTTCCTTGCCGGGATTCGAATCAACGGTGCTGATGAAGTAGGGGTTGTGAATAACATCACCAGGGTTATTTCCAATGAATTGAAGGTCAATATGCGTTCAATCAGCATCGACAGTAATGAAGGGCTTTTTGAGGGTACAATAATGTTGTTTGTGCATGATACAGAACACCTTAAGAAGCTGATGGCTAAATTAGGTCAGGTAAATGGTATCCTGAGTGTAACAAGGATCGATCCTAATCAGTAATTTCGCAGTGAATCAGACCAAATGGATAATATAAAAGAAACAGTAAAGAAAATATTTTCAGGCTTTTTGGAAGAAAAGGGCTTTCGGAAAACTCCGGAGCGATTTACCATACTTGATGAAATTTATTCCATCAATGAACATTTCGATGTGGAGTCACTGTATATCCACATGAAAAATAAAAAATACCGGGTTAGCAGAGCTACCATCTACAATACCATTGAACATCTGTTGGCATGCAATCTCATAACCAAGCATCAGTTTGGTAAGAATCTGGCGCAATTCGAAAAATCCTATTCATTCAAACAACACGATCACCTAATTTGCATTGATTGTGAAAGAGTGTTAGAATTTTGCGATCCGCGAATCCAGCAAATTCAATCGATGATGGGAGAGTTGCTCGATTTTAAAATCACACATCATTCCTTAAATCTTTTTGGAAAATGTAACAAGCTCATCAAGGATGGCAGTTGTGAACATTTTCATTCAAACAAAAAAAACAACCCTATAAAATCATAAAAAATAATTATGGAATTTACTTACAAAATTGAAGAGAAAAAGGATTATTGCGTACTTCACTTTTCAGGAAATCTGATTGAGAAAAGTCAGGCATTGGAAATGTTCGACCGCTTTGAAGAATTGTTAAATAAAGATTGCAAAAAGTTCGTTATAGATATGGCCGGTTTCAAATACATGAACAGTACCGGATTGAATACTTTAATTACCATCCTTACCAAAGCCCGTAAGTCGGGTGGAGAAGCGATCATTGCATCGGTACCTGACAATATTAAATCCCTTATGTTAATCACTAAACTGAATAACATTTTTACAATTGCCGGCAATGAATCAGAAGCAGAGAAATTATTTCTGAAGGAAGCCTGATATTAAATTAATTAAATTTTTAAAACAACAACAACATGAAAGTTGATGTATTATTAGGCCTTCAATGGGGCGATGAAGGAAAAGGAAAAGTAGTTGATGTACTTGCTCCCCGATATGATGTAATTGCCCGTTTCCAGGGTGGACCCAATGCAGGGCATACGCTCGAGTTTGAAGGTATTAAACATGTATTACATACCATACCATCCGGAATTTTTCATCCGGGGAAAGTGAACATCATTGGTAATGGGGTAGTGATTGATCCTGTAATTTTCAAGAAAGAGATTGATGCGTTGACTGCAATGGGAGTTGATATCTCCCGTAATTTATTCATATCACGAAAAGCTCATCTGATTTTGCCAACTCACCGAATGCTGGATGCAGCTTCTGAAGCAATAAAAGGTAAAGCTAAAATTGGTTCCACTCTTAAAGGAATTGGTCCTGCCTACATGGATAAAACCGGACGAAATGGTTTACGGGTAGGTGATATTGAACATGCTGAATTTGGAGCTCGTTACGATGCTTTGGTTGCTAAACATAAAGAGTTACTATCATTTTATCAGTTTGACCGGCCGTTATCAGACTATGAAACCGGTTTCATGGAAGGAATTCAGTTGTTGCGCAAAATGAATTTGATCGACAGCGAATACAAAATCAATGATTACCTGAATGAAGGTCGTTCTGTGCTTGCAGAAGGAGCACAGGGATCATTACTGGACATAGATTTTGGTTCTTATCCGTTTGTAACTTCATCGAATACCATCACAGCCGGAACCTGCACAGGATTAGGAGTTGCTCCATCTAAGATAGGTGAGGTTTATGGAATTTTCAAAGCATATTGCACCAGAGTAGGAAGTGGACCGTTTCCAACTGAACTTGAAAATGAAACAGGTGAGTTAATCCGTCAAGCTGGTAAAGAGTTTGGTGCTACCACAGGTAGACCACGCCGTTGCGGATGGCTCGATTTGCCCGCACTCAAGTACACTATCATGTTGAATGGAGTTACCAAACTTATTATGACAAAGCCTGATGTGCTTAGTGGATTTAGTTCAATAAAAGTTTGTACACACTATAAATTCCAGGGCAAACAAATAGATTACATGCCTTACGATATTGTAACTGAAATAGCGGAACCTGTTTATACAGAATTGCCGGGTTGGACATTACCTGAAGATGGTGTTCATGAAATAAGTGATTTACCTGCTTCTTTGAGTAGTTATATCGATTTCCTGGAGGCTCAGTTAGGTGTTCCGGTGGTCATAGTTTCAGTTGGTCCCGATCGAAGTGAAACACTTGCTCGTGATCCGGAATTTGCATCCTGATTTAACAATGAGTAATACTATCAGTTTTATAGTCCGCGGTTGTTTTGCAATTCTTTTCTGTTGTTGCGTTTCATGGACTGATGTTATTGCACAAGGTAAAACACAGGTTGAAATCGATAATGCCGATACTTTTGAAGGCGATGAAAGTCTGGGAAAAAATGTTTCCAGACTCCTCGGAAATGTCCGTTTCCGCCATCAGGGAGCCTTAATGTATTGCGACAGCGCGTATTTATATCAGGAAACAAATAGTCTGGATGCTTTTGGTAGCATTCGCATACTGCAAGGTGATAGTGTGCAGCTCACCGGAAACTTTTTACAGTATGATGGTAATTCCAGACAAGCAAAACTGACCGGTAAAGTAACCATGACCGATCGTCAGATGGTTCTAACCTCTGATGTTTTGAATTATAATCTGGGAACAGAGACTGCTGATTATACAGATGGAGGAAAAATTACAGATCGCGAAAATGTATTGACAAGCAGAAAAGGATATTATTTTTCGAAAGAAAAAATGCTTTATTTCAGAGATGATGTAGTGCTTACAAATCCCAAATATAAAGTAAATGCCGATACACTGAAATACAATACATTGTCGAAGACAGCTATTTTTGCCGGCCCAACAACCATTAATTCAACAGGCACCGATAGCTCCCGTATTTATTGCGAGAGTGGTTGGTATAATACTGCTACAGAACAATCTTTGTTTACTAAGAAAGCCTTCGTAATTTCGAAAGAAAATAAACTAAGTGGCGATAGTTTGCTATACAATAACAAGGAAGCAACCGGTCGCGGATATGGCAATGTGACAATTGCTGATTCTATTCAAAAAGTTATTATTTCCGGTGATTATGGATTTAATGATGATAAATCTAAAATTGCTTTTGTTACAGGTAAAGCAATGCTTACAAAAGCATTTGAAACGGATTCACTTTTTTTGCATGCAGATACATTATATGCTAAGCAGGATACTTCTGATTTATCGCGTCAATGGTTTGCTTACAAAGGTGTGCGAATTTTTAAAACCGATTTGCAGGGTAAATGTGATTCATTGCTTTATAATTCTGCCGATTCAACTTTATCCATGTATCATGAACCTGTTTTGTGGAGTGAGAAGAATCAGCTTACTGCCGAATTTATGAATATGCAGATGGCGAACTCGGAAATAAGTGAACTTCGGTTATTCAATACTTCGTTTATTAGTTCTTTGGAGGACTCCCTGCGTTTTAATCAGATTAAAGGGAGAAACATGACCGGATTTTTTACCGACAATAAATTGCACACTATAAAAGTTGAAGGAAATGGACAGTCAATTTATTATACACGAAACAGTAAGAAACAGTTGACCGGAGTTAACCGATCCGATTGTTCCGATATGTTAATTTTTCTGGAAGAAAGTAAAATTAAATCTATTACTCTGATTAATCAGCCTGATGCAACATTGTATCCGGTTAATGAGCTTTCACCTTCAGAACTCAGACTTAAAGGATTCGTCTGGATGAGTGATCTGAGGCCTACATCTAAAGAAGATATTTTCAGGAAACTCCGATAGTGTTTATGGTGCTTTTGGTGCTTCCTCTGCATTTCTTTTCATCAGAAACGCACACAAAATTGTTATTACCAGTCCAATTGGAAATACTTCGAGGAAAGTAGACATAGCCATTACCCATGGGTTGTTATAATCGGCCATATTCTTTTTAAAAGCTTCCATTTCTTTAGCAATATCAGCTACAGCTTTGCCACTGGCATTTAATTGTCGTTCATAAAATTCAGTATATCTGACAATAAATGAATCATCAATGAAATTGAAATAAATCATCCAGCCAATCACATACAGGAATGAAGCAACGATGGTAATCTGTATTCCAATTCTAAAGCCATAATTGAAATTAATAACACCGCCGGCAATTTTGTCACGGTAATCGCGAATGGCAAAGAATATCATAGAGAATGCACCTGCCATAGAAATAAAACCTATCCATTCCCATTTATCAAAATCACTCGTATCGCCAACAAGTCCCATCATGGTATAAATCATAGCCACCAGAATGAGGCCTGCTATGAGGCCATATTTCAGTACAATATTTCTCATAAGTTTTTCTAATTCAGCAGGGTAACTCTTCCGGTGAATTCCTGAGTTTCGCCTTTAAAGTTTTTCACTTTCACGTTGTAAATGTACACATCAACGGGACAATCTCCACCTGAGAAGTGATCTTTTCCATCCCATGCTTCATTGAGATTGGAAGTTCTGAAAACTGCATTTCCCCAACGATTAAAGATAACCAGGTCGGCATCATTTAACCCGATTCCATAAACAGAGAAAGTATCGTTTTTACCATCACCATTTGGAGTGAAGGCATTTGGAATATAGACCGTAGAAGCGCCTTCAATGATTACTTCACTGTAGGCAGTATCACTGCAACCATAGTCATTCATCACATAAAGAGTGATGTCATAATTTCCGGTTTGCTCATAGGTGTGTTGCATGTTTGCTTCAGTTCCAAAAGTACTTCCATCGCCAAAGTCCCAATTCCATATTGTGGCACCATGACTTAAGTCGGTGAAATTAATATATGGATACAGAATAGATCCTACCATAGGACTTACAGCAAGGTTGGCTTCGGGCACCGGGAAAACTTCAATAACATCATTTTGTACCAGTTCATTGATACAGCCTTCCGATGAAACAGCTTTCAGAATCACTGTATAGAATCCTGGTTCGGTATAAATATGTGATGGCTCAAAATCATTACTGTTGAAACCATCTCCAAAATACCAGGTAAATGAAGTG
>CAUJFJ010000256.1 GCA_963169675.1 Bacteroidota bacterium | reverse complement strand
CCTAAACATGATGCTCATTCAGTCTACAGAAAAAGCAGAGTTCGTCCGCGATTAAATGAAATGACTTTGCATCAAGGTTAATCAACACTGCAAAAAATTAGTACTTCTTATTTACCCTGCACTTCTTTTACAAAAAAGGCAGCGGCATCATCAATAGCCTGGTCAACAGGAATGAAATCTATTTTCAGAGTCGACTTTAATTTACTGTTATCATAGTAATTGATTCCGGAAGCGGAACGAGCAGTTTCCTTCGTAATAACAGGTTTTGATCCTGTAATCATCGATTTGAGCCGTTCTATTCGCCAGGCGATTCCCGTGAGAACAGGACCGGCATGAATCCCCGGACGTGGTTTATTCAAGCGGTCAGAAATCCGGTCGAAAACATCCCGAAAAGGTTTGCTTTCTCCAACTACAATAAAACGCTCACCGGAAACATTCGATTGCATCAGTTGAATAGCAGCTTTTGAAACGTCTCTGACATCCACAAAACCGTTCACGCCATCGGTATAAAACTTTAGTCCTTTTTGTACCTGTCCGAAAATCATGGAACTATCGGTCTTCCAGTTACCGGGTCCGATTATAACTCCCGGGTTAATGATAACTGCATTCAATCCTTCGGCAACGCCCCGCCACACTTCCCTTTCAGCACCATATTTGCTTATTGCATATTCTGAATTGTGTGAGGAGGTCTTCCACGTTGCCGTTTCATTGATGGTTCCCGGAATTCCGGTCCGGCCCAGCGCAGCAATAGAGCTCACATGGCAGAATTTCGAAATACCCATATCAATTGATAAGTTCACCAGATTGGCAGTGCCTTCAATATTGATGTTGTGCATCACTTCCCGATCGGCTGGTTGAAACGAAACTTTGCCGGCGCAATGGTACACCTGTGTGATATCGCGGAAAGCAGGTATAAGAGCAGAAATATCGGTTACATCACCTGTTACCCATTCAATTTGGCTTCTTAAGGGCGACTGTGCCGGAAGATACCTATCGATATTACCTTGCCTCGAATCGTTGCGTTGCAGCACCCGTACCCTATTGCCTGCCTCCAGCAAATCGAGCAACAACCGCGAACCCAGCAATCCGGAAGCTCCTGTAAGTAATATCATAGTGCAAAGATAGGCAAACCCTATGAGGTTCAAAATAATCCATGTAATTCGTATGGAATGGAATTCTTGCGGTTTGATCCGAAACAAGTGCTTCTTCATATATGCACAACCGTTAGTGTTTTTTTGAATTTTCGAACAAGTACGGGCAGTTTTGGAACGAAATTACATTCATAAATCAGGGCGGCACCAGCCCAAAACACCCGATCTGTAGCCACTTGCCACTTTGCGGCAGTGTTTTATCTTTGCAAAAAAAAGCAGACTATGAATTTCATTGAGGAACTACGCTGGAAGGGAATGATTCACGATATGATGCCCGGAACTGAGGAGCTTCTTTCAAAGGGGATGGTTTCAGGATATATTGGCTTCGATCCAACAGCGGATTCACTACATATTGGAAATCTGGTGCAAATTATTTTGCTGATGAACTTCCAGCGTGCGGGGCATAAGCCTTTTGCATTGGTTGGAGGAGCAACCGGCATGGTTGGTGATCCTTCCGGCAAATCGGAAGAACGGAATCTGTTGGATGAAAAAACATTGCAACACAACATCGCCTGTGTACAAAAACAGCTCGAAAAATTTCTGAACTTTAATTGTGGCGCCAACAGTGCTGAAATGGTGAACAATTATGATTGGTTTAAAGGCATGGGATTTCTGGAGTTTATCCGTGATACCGGTAAACATATTTCTGTGAATTACATGATGGCCAAAGACTCCGTAAAAAAACGTCTTGAAACCGGATTGTCATTTACCGAATTCACTTACCAGTTGGTGCAGGGATACGATTTCTACTGGTTGTATAAAAATAAAGGCTGTCGCATACAAATGGGTGGTTCTGATCAGTGGGGAAATATTGTCACCGGCACAGAACTCATTCGTAGAAAAGAAGGCGGTGAAGCATTTGCTATGACGTCTCCGTTAATCACTAAAAGCGACGGCAGTAAATTCGGAAAAACTGAAAAAGGAAATGTGTGGCTTGATGCTGAAAAAACTTCTCCTTATCAGTTCTATCAGTTTTGGCTAAACAGCAGTGATGAAGATTCAAAAAGATTCATCCGTATTTTTACTTTCCTTTCTAAAGAAGAAGTTTTAGCTCTTGAAGCGGAACATGATAATGCTCCACAAAACAGGGCAATTCAAAAGCGACTTGCGAAAGAAATTACCACGATGGTTCACTCGGAACAGGATTATCTGAATTCGGTTGAAGCAAGTGGGATTTTATTCGGACAAGATACAGCTGACCAATTAAAAAATCTGGAAGAAAAATTATTACTGGAGATAATGGACGGCGTTCCTCAAATGACAGTAGCAAAAAATGATCTTCAGTCAGGAGTAGGAATCGTGGATTTGCTTGCAGAAAAAACTACTATCTTTCCATCTAAAGGCGAAGCGAAAAAAATGGTGATGGCCGGTGGTGTGAGTATGAATAAAGTTAAAGTTGCAGACACCAATGTGGTTGTTACCACCGCTGATCTTTTACGCGACAAATATCTGATTCTGCAAAAAGGGAAAAAGCAATATTTTCTGTTAACGGCAATCTGATCAGTTACTTTCTGCCAGAATCGTTAAATCATCAATTGAATTAAGCACCTTCACGTTAGCCGGAAGTTTCAGTGTAATCTGATTTGCAACCTGCATTCCGGTCAATAGCATGGTTTGTTCAGGATAACGGGTGGCAAGGCTATTGATCAAATCCTGGATTCCTGATTTCAATGGAATCGATGTAAGCACTGTCATCACATAATTGGCTTTATACTGACCAATGACCGAGTCGAGATCGGTATAAGGCAAATTTTGACCCAGATAAATTGTTTGATGTCCACGCGCACGCAAAACAAAATTTGCAAACAGCAAACCAATTTCATGCATTTCACCTTCAGGTAAAAAGAGAACGAACTTTTTTGATTCCGGTTTTACAGTGTGTACTTGTGCATCGATTGCTACGATCAATTTTTGGCGAATTAAATTCGACATAAAATGTTCGAATGCCGGATTAACCTGCCCCGTTTGCCATAACACACCAATTCGTTTCAGGAATGGGAAAAATAAGTGAGCCATTGTATACTCAAGGCCGAACTTCAGCACATGAGATGAAAGTATTTTTTCAAAGGCATTTTCATCGAGATTAAACATAGCAGCCAACATACTGTCGAGTTGGATACCTGCATCTTCGACATCTTCGCTGTAGGTAAGAGCCATGTTTTCCAGCTCTGTTTTGGACAGGCTGGTGAGTTGGGAAATTTTATGCCCTTGTTTATTCAACATGGAGACATTGAGGAGCAACTTCAAATCCTCATCATCATAATACCGGATATTGGTTTCGGTACGTTTCGGACTTGGAATTCCATACCGCTGCTCCCAGATGCGCAGGGTATGCGATTTGATACCTGTTAGATTTTCAATGTCTTTGATAGAGAAATGATTCATAGGGACAAAATTCCGGGGGGATACAAATTTAACAGTCTTTAAACACTTGGCGGGCTATAAAGTTTTCGAAGAACCACTTTTATAAATTCTCTTTCCAAAACCAGCGCTGCTAATTTTGGAAAAGAACCTGGTCCGGTTCCCTGACTCAGAATGGCTTTCACTCTACTCTCCTCAACATCAATACGATATAACAACATCATAAAAGTTTTGTGCTGCTTTTTGTATAACAACTCCAATCCGGGTGTTACCTGCTGCAGCAATTCCTGATAAGCTGTCTGGGGATTGCCACTAAAGACAATTTCAACGCCTGCCAATCCGAAATCTTTAATTACCTGAGCAGCAGTATTACGTACCACTTCCAGATCATGGCGATATAATTCGGGAGATATCATATTACATCTCAGTCACTTTCAGAGAAATTAATGACCAGCCGTTCAACGGGTTTATTATGAATCAGATGATCATTTATAATCTGATCAACATCAGCTACCTCTACACCGCCATAAAATACACCTTCAGGATAAACCACGATTGCCGGACCATGTTCACATGCATCGAGGCAACCAGCCTGTTGGGCTCTGATCGTTTTATTCAGACCTAAATCCTTCAATTGCTTTTTGAAACACTGCACCAATTCGAGACCATGTGCCTTACCACACGACTTTCTTTCTCCGGGAGCTCGTTCATTGGTGCAAATAAATACATGCTTCTCAAACTTCATAGTTTCTGTTTTGATCATTCAAAGTTAGCAGAATGCCAAGGCAGAATCACTAAAAAAGCAATTTTCAATTTTAAAGTTTTCAACATTTTCCATTCGCAGTTGCCGACTTACTACTTTTACTTTTACCTCATAAAACCAAACTTATAACCGGTTTATTTTGTTAGCTATTTGTGACTACTCCTGAAATCAAAACAGTTTTACTTGCCGGCGGAAGCGGACTCATCGGCTCTCGATTAAAAGAGCATCTGGAAAGCAAAAATTACCGCGTATTAAATTTTACGCGTAAAGGTGCTGACCCAACCAAAGGACTTTATCATTGGGATCCCGAGAAGAAGGTTATTGATGAAGCCGCCATTAAACAGGCAGATATTCTGATCAATCTTGCCGGCACCTCCATTGCCGACGGCCGCTGGACTGCACGACAAAAGCGAAAAATAGTTAACAGCAGAATTTTTGCCACAGAATTGTTGACGCAAACATTGCTTTCCACTCCCAACAAAATCACTACGGTTATCAATGCCTCCGCAATTGGAATTTATGGTCAAACCGATAACCGAATCATTCGTGAAGATAATTATCCGGCAAATGATTTTCTTGGATTGACTTGTAAACGATGGGAAGATGCAGCTGCCAACTTTAAGAAATCAGAGAAGCGACTGGTGATCTTCAGAATTGGATTAGTTCTTTCCGAAGACGGAGGATTTCTGAAACCACTCTTAAAAGCTTTAAGTTTTGGAATAGCTCCTGTATTCGGAAACGGAGAACAATATCAAAGCTGGATTCACATTGATGATTTATGCAAAATGATTAACAAAGCAATCATCAACGATAAAATTGAAGGTATCTACAATGCAGTTGGACCATGTCCTTTATCCAATTTCAATTTCATGAAATTGCTTGTTCAATTGAAAGAAGGAAACCAACTAATCATCAAAATCCCAGGCTTTGTGATGAAGCTTATCATGGGAGAAATGTCGGCTTTGGTACTGGATGGAACTCGTGCTTCGTCCAAAAAATTTGAAGAAACCGGATTTACTTTTACTTATCCGCAGGCGAGTCATGCCTTGCGGAATATCCTTGATAAACATTGAAAAAGAAAATTATTTTTTGGTTCCGCCGCGATTTGCGGTTGCACGATAATGCCGGTTTGTACCATGCTTTGAAAAGTGGTGCACCGGTGCAATGCATTTTTATTTTCGATAAAAACATACTCGACAAACTCGATAATAAGCAGGATGCACGGGTGACATTTATTCACCGCCAGATTGAACAACTGCATCAGCAACTGCACGCACTGGGGTCGGGAATAACTACCTACTACACCACACCTGTGAAGGCGTTCAAGGAAATTATAGAAACAGGTGATATTTCCGAAGTTTACACCAATCATGACTACGAACCATACGCCATTAATCGCGATCTTGAAATTGAGGCACTTCTGCAAAAAAACAAAGTTGCATTTCATACTTTCAAAGATCAGGTGATATTTGAACGGGATGAAATTGTAAAAGATGATGGCAAACCCTATACGGTTTTCACTCCCTACAAAAACAAGTGGCTGAAGAAGCGAACAGCATTTCATATTAAAAGTTATCCAACTGAAAAATATCACGCTAACTTTATAAAAACAAAAAACAAACCGTTTCACACCCTGAAGGAGATTGGTTTCAAACCTACTTCCATTGCTTTTCCGGAATCGAACACAGGAAAAAATCTGCTCATTAACTATGGTAAAACGCGTGATATTCCTTCCTTACCTGGTACCAGTCGGCTCAGCATTCATTTTCGTTTTGGAACCATCAGCATTCGTAAAGCCGCAGCTGTAGCAATTGCAACCGGTAGTGATGTTTGGTTAAACGAATTGATATGGCGCGATTTTTATCTGATGATTTTGTGGCACTTCCCTCATGTTACAGATAGCGCCTTTAAACCTGCTTACAATCACATTCCCTGGCGTAATAATGAAAAGGAATTTCAGGCATGGTGTGAGGGACAAACCGGCTATCCCATTGTGGATGCAGGCATGAGGGAATTAAATGCTACCGGCTTCATGCATAACAGGGTTCGAATGATCACTGCCAGTTTTCTGGTGAAACATTTACTCATCGACTGGAAATGGGGTGAAGCTTATTTTGCAGCAAAACTACTCGACTTCGATTTATCTGCGAATAATGGAGGCTGGCAATGGGCTGCAAGCAGTGGTTGTGATGCAGCTCCTTACTTCCGTATTTTTAATCCGTCAGAGCAAACCAAAAAATTCGATCCGCAATTTAAATACATCCGGAAATGGGTTCCTGAGTTTGAACAACTAACATACCCTTCCCCTATCGTGGATCACAAATTTGCTCGCGAACGCTGTCTGGCTACTTATAAAAAAGCACTGGGTACAACTGCTGAAGAAGCCTGATTAATTTTCTATCAGATGTTTGGAATCTATAAGGTGGCGAATACCATCTTCGAGATTTGTCAATGGTCTGTTAAGCAACTTTTTCATTTTGCTGATATCCGGACAACGACGGGTCATGTCGCCTTCTTTCAAAGCAGGAACATGTACGATTTTAGAACTGGAGTTCGTGACTTCAATTACTTTCGCTGCTAAATCGAGGATAGTAATTTCATCATCGGTACCAATGTTCACTACATCGTTAATCATTTGGCTGTTATAAAAAGCACTTAGACAAGCATCCACATTATCATCAATGTAGCAGAAGGTTCTTGTTTGTGAACCATCACCATAAATAGTAATGTCTTTATTATGCAAAGCCGCGTATAAGAACTTCGACATAACGAAGTCCTTACTTTGTTTCGGACCGTAGGTGTTGAAGAATCTGAAAATAGTGAAATCTAAATCAAACTCTTGTTTGTAGGCACGAAGGTAAGCTTCTCCAATATTCTTAACGATAGCGTAGGGCAAACGTGAATTCAATGGTGTTGTATGTTCATTTTGCGGAAACTCAACCGGCTCACCATATACTTCAGAAGAAGAGGAAAAATAAATTCTTTTCACTCCGGTATTTTTAGAAAGGTTCAGTACATTTTTTATTCCGGTAATATCGTTCAAAACCATAACCGGATAAGTCAATGTGCGCTTCACTCCTACTAATGCAGCAAAGTGAAATACAAAATCGAAGCGGTAAGAATTAAATATGCTGGAGATATCCCGAAAATCGTTGACATCAGCTTTTATAAACTTAATATTTCCAAAATTAGATTTTGGGATTTTAGATAAGGCTCCTGTATGAAGGTTATCGACAATTACAACAAAGTTGTCGGGGTTTTGCGCCAGCTTAGCAGCAATTCCACTTCCTATAAAGCCGGCTCCACCGGTCACTAAAATTCTGATTTTCATACTTTCAATCTTGTAAGTTTAACAAATATTCACCGTAACCGCTTTTACGGAGGGGTTCTGCAAGTTTAATCAATTTTTCGCGGTTGATAAAGCCTTTTCTGTAAGCTACTTCTTCAATACAGCCTATTTTCAATCCCTGACGTTCTTCAATAACCTGTACAAACTGAGAAGCCTGCAACAGCGAATTAAAGGTGCCGGTATCAAGCCAGGCAGTACCACGATTCATGATGCTTACATTTAGCTTACCATTCTTAAGATACTCTTTGTTTACATCAGTGATTTCATATTCACCACGGGCACTTTGTTTGAGATTCCGTGCAATTTCGACCACGGAATTATCATAGAAATATAATCCCGGAACAGCATAATTGGATTTTGGCTTATCCGGTTTTTCTTCGATAGAAATCGCTTTGCCTTCCGGATTAAATTCGACCACGCCATATCGTTCCGGATCAGAAACGTGATAGGCATAAACGATACCGCCATCAGGATCATTATTTTTTTCAAGAAGCTCGGCCAATCCACTGCCATAAAAAATATTATCTCCTAGAATTAAGGCTACTTTTTCTTTACCAATAAAGGGAGCCCCAATTACAAATGCCTGTGCGAGACCATTGGGAACTTCCTGAACTGCGTAAGTGAATTCACAACCCAATTGTTTTCCGTCACCCAGCAACTGCTTAAAATGTGGCAAATCATGGGGTGTGCTGATGATCAAAATTTCTCTGATCCCCGATTGCATCAGCACTGACAAGGGATAATAAATCATGGGCTTATCATACACCGGCATCAACTGCTTGCTCATGGCAAGCGTGAGTGGATGTAAACGTGTTCCGGAGCCACCGGCAAGAATAATTCCTTTCATCAAAACAATTTTATAACGAAACTATCTAATCTTTAAATTTTTCTTTTTCCGGATCTGACTCTTCTATTTTTCTGATTTCGAGATCACCAAGTTCAATATCTTCATCTTCATCGAAAACCTGAATCAACGGTTCTTCCAAAAATGCTTTGGTTGTAATTCTTCGCTCCAGCGAGATAAGGAATGCAGGAAGCAAAATAAGATTGGAAGCCATTGCTACAAGCAAGGTGATGGAAAGTAAAATTCCTAAAGATGCGGTACCACCGAAACTGGAAGCCGAGAATATGAAGAATCCAAAAAAGAGAATGATAGCGGTGTACACCATACTCACTCCGGTCTCGCGAATTGTAAGCGAAACCGCTTTTGAAATGCTCATCGGATTAAGCCGCAGCTCATGCCGGTATTTGGTGAGGAAGTAAATGGTTCCATCAGATGAAATTCCGAAGGCAATACTAAAGATGAGAATTGTGGAGGGCTTGAGTGGAATCTGGAAATACCCCATGATGCCTGCAGTGATTAACAGCGGAATTAAACTTGGTAGAATGGAAACCGTAATCATGCGGAATGACATAAACAAAGCAAACATGATGAGTGAAATCAAAATGATTGCAAGAATGATACTTTCCATCAAATTCTTAAAGAGATAGTCATTACCGCGAAGGAAAATCAAACTGTTTCCGGTAACGGCAACACTATAATCGGCTGGGTTAAAAATGGAATCGATACGAGGTCTTAATTCTTCCACCAGCTCTTTCATGCGAACCGATCCCACATCTGCCATTTGAACACTTACACGTGTTGTCTGCCTGGTGCTGTCGAGGAAAGAACGGAACATTCCTGACTTATCTTTGGCATCACCCTTCATGTAGGTTGCCATCTCAGCTAGATCCAGTGTTCCAGGCAAAATATAGTATTTCGGATCACCGCCACGAAATGATTGGTAGGAGAATTTGATACCATCTACAGTAGCCAATGGCTTCGAAAACTCAGGATATTTAGCCAGCATTTTTTCAAGTCTGTTGATCTTTTGTAAAGTAACCGGATCGAGCGCTTTCCCTGGTTGTTTGGTATCGATCATAATTTCAAAAGGTAAAACACCTTTGAAATTTTTCTCAAAGAATCGCATATCCTGATAAACTGGATCCTTCTTGGGAAGATCGTCAACTACATATCCAACTGTACTTATTTTTCCAATTCCATAAATCGCAATCAACGATATAATTCCTACCACCACAAATATTTTCCGGTAATGGGCATGCACAAGATAATCGATAAAATCTAGCATCTTGTTCAATCGTGGAGCATTCAAATGTTTCGTATGCTTCACCTCAGGTGCAGGTAAAAAGCTGAAAACAATCGGCACCAAAACCAGAGAAATCAGGTAGGTTGCCATCACATTGATAGCGGCAATCAAACCAAATTCCATCAAAATTTTGGAGTTGGTGAAATAGAAAACTCCGAAACCAATTGCAGTAGTAAGATTGGCCAAAAATGTAGTCAATCCAATCCGCTGGATCATTCTGGAAAGGGCTTTTATTTTGTTGCCATGTAATCCATATTCGGTATGGTATTTATTCAGCAACAAAATACTGTTTGGAATTCCGATTACAATAATCAATGGCGGAATCAATCCTGTTAAGATGGTGATCTTATAGCCGAACAAAGCTATAGTTCCTACACTCCAAACCACTCCTACCAAAACTACGATAACTGAAAACAGAACCACTTTGAAGGAGCGGAAGAATATCAACAAAATCAAACTGCAAACAATAATTGCCAGTAATAAAAAGAGTTGCAATTCCTTTGCAACCTTGCCGGTGATTGCAGTTCTTATGAAAGGCATTCCGGAAATATGAATTTCCAGATCATTATCAACACCAAAAGCTTTCGCCTTCTCATGAATGGAGGCAACTATATCTAAACGGCTTTTAGTATTTAATTTTTTCTTATCAAAAGTAATTGCCATCAGCGTTGAACTCTTGTCTTCACTCACAATAAGTCCATTGTAAAATGGCAATGCATCAATTGTAAGTTTAATACTATCGAGTTCTTCCTGACTTTTTACTTTGCCGGAAATAATTGGACGAACATCAAACTTCTTTTCCGTTTCATTATTTTGAATCGTGTAAATTCCCGCAACAGAAACAACTGCCTCAATGCCATCAATGGCTTTTATTTCCTGACCTAGTTGGTACCAGTCGTTGAATTTTTTTAGCTGGTAAAAATTACTGTCTTTAACACCAAGCACAATTACACTACCATCTTCACCAAAAGTTGCCTTGAACTTTTCATATTCCAAAGCAAAAGGATCGTTAGCTGGAAGTACCCTTGCGAAATCGTACGATAATTCAATCCTGGTTGCCAGAAATCCAAAAATCAGCGTAAGTCCGGCAATGACTGCCAAAAGCATTCTCCTGTTCCGTAAAATAAAACTGGAAATAAGTTGAAACATAAACCTTTATTAAGCGGGTAAAGTTACCAAAAAATCCGACTTCCGATCCTAGATATTAATACATTGATTACCAGAGACAAAATGTCAATTTTCAAAGAACCTTCGGGATTCCGGGAAAGAGTGTGATCATAACACTAAATTTGTTGCCCGGCATGCAAAAAACTTCAGCTATTTATCTCGATTACAATGCAACCACACCTGTTGATCCTGTGGTGGTTGATGCTATGCTTCCCTATTTCACAACCAATTTTGCCAATGCCGCCAGCAACTCTCATTTCCCGGGTAAAATAATCCGTGATACGGTTACCGCTGCCAGGACAGAAATGGCTGAAAATCTGGACTGTGAACCCGGAGAATTGATTTTTACTTCGGGAGCAACCGAGTCTATCAATCTGGCAATCAAAGGTGTAGCTGAAATGTATGCTACCAAAGGAAATCATATAATTACATGGGCTACCGAGCATAAGGCGGTACTCGACAGCTGCAAATCTCTTTCAAAAAAGGGGTTGGAAATCACCGTTTTGCCGGTCGACCGGGAAGGGAAACCCGACTTGACAGAACTTGAAAAAGCCATTCGCCCAACCACCATTTTAATTTGTATGATGCTGGCAAACAATGAAACAGGAGTAATTATGCCTGTTGAAGAAGTAGCAGCAATTGCACATCAATTGGGAGTTATATTTTTTTGTGATGCCACTCAGGCACCCGGCAAAATGCGCTTGCAAATCCCAGAGACCGGAGCCGATTTGCTGTGCATTTCAGCTCATAAATTTTATGGCCCCAAAGGAATTGGAGCTCTTTATATAAAACGTAAACAGCCACGCGTTTACCTTGCACCACTTCTCGATGGTGGTGGTCATGAAAACGGACTGCGTTCCGGAACTTTAAATGTACCGGGAATTATTGGTATGTCGAAAGCTCTCACTATTGCTATTGAACGATACTGGGACGATACAACCAACTATTCGCGACTCCGGACTTTACTCGAACAAATAGTAACTTACAATGAAATTGGTTTTGTTAATGGTTCGTTGAAAGATAGACTACCAAATACCAGCAACATTTGTTTCCACGGAATAAAAGCAGCATCTTTATTGAGTGCGCTTCCCAACTTGGCTCTTGCAACCGGATCTGCCTGCAGTTCGGCATTGCCCGAACCATCGCATGTATTAACCGCCCTGGGTCTCACTGAAAGCGAATCTTTTGCTTCCGTGAGATTTAGTCTTGGACGATACAGTACCGAAGCAGAAATTATGGAAGCCGCAATGGCATTGAGAGAAAATATTCTCCGTTTAAAATCTGAAGTTTGAATACCTTCACAAAAAATATAATCATGTCGGAATCACCAAAAAAATTGTTTCTTCTGGATGGAATGGCGCTCATTTACAGAGCGTATTTTGCTTTCAGTAAAAGTCCCAGAATCAATTCAAAAGGATTGAATACTTCAGCAATGTTTGGCTTCACCAATACTTTGCTGGAAATTTTAAATAAAGAAAAACCAACACATATTGCTGTTGCATTCGATACCGTTGCTCCTACTGCGCGTCACACCGAATTTGAAGCTTACAAAGCACATCGCGACGCTATTCCCGAAGATTTGGCCATTTCAATTCCATGGGTATTCGAAATTATTGAAAGTTTCAATAATCCTGTACTTAATAAAGACTGGAACGAAGCAGATGACATTATTGCTACACTTGCTAAAGAAGCAGAACGTCAGGGATTCACTACTTACATGATGACTCCTGATAAGGATTTTGGTCAGTTGGTGAGTGAACATATTTTTATGTACAAGCCTTCCTCATTTGGCAGTGGTGCCGAAATTTTAGGGATACCGGAAGTATTGAAGAAATTTGAAATTGCCAATGTGAGTCAGGTAATTGATATACTTGGATTATGGGGTGATGCAGCTGATAATATTCCCGGCATTCCCGGTGTAGGAGAAAAAACCGCCAAGCAACTGATTGCTGATTATGGATCTGTAGAAAATATTATTGCCAATGCCGATAAATTAAAAGGTAAGCTTGCTGATAAAGTTAAGGAACATGCCAATCTTGCTTTGCTTTCTAAAAAACTGGCCACCATTATTACCGATGTGCCTATTGAATTCAATGAAGAAAAGTTACGCTTAGAACCCGTGGATAAGGAAAAACTTTCTGCCGTTTTTGGTGAACTGGAATTCCGGGCATTGGCAAAAAAAGTTTTGAATGAGGAAATTTCTGCTGAAGCAACTGGAACCGAATCTGCTTCTCCAAAACAAGCAACGCTCTTTGGAGATGCTCCAACAGTTGCGAATGACAATGATGAATCAAATGAAGAAGCACCTGCAGGAAATCTGCAGACAATCGATACCATTCCGCATCAATATCATTTAGCTGATACTGCTGAAAAACGGAAGTCGTTGATTGCACAACTGGAAAACGTAAACAGTTTTTGTTTCGATACGGAAACGACAAATATAGATGCCAACAATGCTGAACTGGTTGGTCTTTCTTTTGCATTCACTCCACACGAAGCCTGGTACATTCCAGTTCCTGCAAACTATGACGAAGCACGTGAACTGGTACATGAATTTAAAGAAGTATTTGAAAATAAAAATATCGGCAAAACGGGTCAGAATATCAAGTATGATATGATGATGCTGAAATGGTATGATGTTACCGTTCAGGGACCGTTATTCGATACCATGCTTGCCCATTATCTGGTTGAACCCGATATGCGACATAACATGAACTTGCTGGCCGGAGTATACCTGAACTATGAACCGGTGAAAATTGAAACGCTTATTGGTGAGAAAAAATCGGAACAAACCAGCATGCGGGATGTCGATATTGCTATCATAAAAGATTATGCTGCAGAAGATGCCGACATCACCCTGCAGCTGCAACACAAACTGGAACCGGAATTAGAAAAGCATCAGCTCCGCAAACTGTTCGATGAGGTCGAGATGCCATTAATTCCCGTGCTTGCAGGAATGGAAACCGAAGGTGTTGCTTTGGATCCGAATGCACTGGTTGAATTTTCAGCACAATTAGAGAAAGAAATTACTGTGGTGGAAGCGGCAGTATATGAGGCTGCAGGAATGAAGTTTAATATTTCATCACCCAAGCAATTAGGAGAAGTATTTTTTGATGTATTGAAGATTGATCCCAAAGCGAAAAAAACAAAAACCGGACAATATGCAACCGGTGAAGATGTATTAAGCAAACTTGCCGATAAGCATCCTGCTGTACAAATGGTACTTGAATACCGTGGACTGGTGAAATTAAAAAATACTTATGTCGACACTTTGCCATCGATGATAAATCCCCGTACGGGACGCATTCATACTTCGTATCAGCAGGCAGTGGCTGCAACCGGTCGGTTAAGTTCGAACAATCCGAATTTGCAAAATATTCCTATTCGTACCGAGCGGGGCAAAGAAGTACGCAAGGCTTTTGTAGCACGCAATGCCAATTACATTTTGGTCTCTGCCGATTACTCTCAGATAGAATTGCGCATCATTGCTGAATTTAGTAAGGATGAAAGTATGCTAAACGCTTTCCGTCATGGCATCGATATTCACACCTCAACAGCATCCAAAGTATATAATGTTCCACTCGACCAGGTCACCTCTGAGATGCGAAGAAATGCCAAAATGGTAAACTTTGGAATCATCTATGGCATCAGTGCATTTGGATTATCACAGCGGCTGAATATTCCACGTAAGGAAGCAGCTACCATTATTGAAAACTACTTCCGCGAATTTCCAACCATTAAAAGTTATATGGATGGCAGCATAGAATCGGCACGTAAAAATGGTTATGTCGAAACTATTTTGGGAAGAAAAAGATACCTGCGTGATATCAATTCCGCCAATGCTGTGGTACGTGGCTTTGCCGAACGAAATGCAATTAATGCACCTATTCAGGGCTCTGCAGCGGACATGATTAAAGTGGCCATGATTAACATCCATAAAACTTTAACAGATATGAATCTGAAATCGAAAATGATTTTGCAGGTACATGACGAATTGGTTTTTGATGTGGCTATTGAAGAATTGGAAATCATTAAGCCCATCATTCGTGAAAAAATGGTGAATGCCATTCAGATGAATGTACCTATTGAAGTAGAAATTGGCTCAGGTAAAAACTGGCTTGAGGCACATTAATTTTTGTTCATAAACAGCACTATTAAAATTGTCGACTACTAACTACGATATCATTATTGCCGGATCAGGACCGGCCGGAACTGCTTGTGCACTTGCATTGAAAGGTTCCGGACTGCGTGTTTTGGTCCTCGATAAAAATACTTTCCCCCGCGATAAAGTTTGTGGCGATGCTATTCCCAATACGGTTCCGAAAGCATTGCGTATGCTGGACGAAAATTACCTGCAGGCATTGCGTGCTTTTCCTAAAAAAGTTGTGATCGATTCTTGCAAAGTAGTTGCTCCTTCCGGAAAAAATGTAACGCTTCATTTTAAATTAGAAGGATATGCCAGTGCCCGAATTGATTTCGATGAATTCATGGTTAACCTTGCCACTAAAGAATCAGGAGCAACTTTTATAGCTGATTGTGGCGTGAAAGATGTTTCCCCGCAAGGAGAAGGCCTTGTGGTATTTACCGATGATGGGAAAACGTTCAACACGAAATTAGTGATTGGTTGCGATGGTGCACATTCCGTAGTAAACAAAAAACTAACCGGAACAAAAATTGATCATCGCCATTATATTGGGGCCGTCAGAGCATACTATAAAAATGTGAGCGGCACAGCTCCCAATACGATGGAAATTCATTTGGTAAAAGGATTTATGCCCGGTTACTTCTGGATTTTCCCATTAACCGATAACACTTTCAACATTGGATATGGAATGGTTTCCGAAGCTATCAGCAGGAAGCAGGTGAATCTCAGAAAAAGCATTCTGCAAATCATCCATGAAAATGAAGCCATCAAAAAACGTTTTGAAAATGCAATTCCTCTGGAAGATCCAATTGGTTACGGATTACCTACCGGCTCCAGAAAAGTAACAATTTCGGGTGAGCATTTCATGCTTGCAGGTGATGCTGCATCGTTGATTGATCCTGCAACCGGAGAAGGAATCGGCAATGCCATGATCAGTGGAATACTGGCAGGACGGCATGCATTAAAATGTTTTCAGGAAAATAATTTCTCAGCAAATTTCATGCGTGGTTACGGCGATGCCATTCATCAGAAATTCTGGAGTGAGATGCGCAACAAGTACATCATGCAACGAATGGTGGGAGAAAAATCGTGGCTGGCAGATTTCGCTATCGGACTGGCAGCAGATGTGCCATGGATAAAAAATAAATTGCAGAAACTCTTTTAGTCGAGTTTCAGCACTGCCAGAAATGCCTGCTGTGGAATTTCTACGTTTCCAACCTGGCGCATCCGTTTCTTACCTTCTTTTTGTTTCTCAAGAAGTTTTCGCTTACGTGAAATATCACCACCATAACATTTAGCAGTAACATCTTTACGAAGTGCTTTCACTGTTTCGCGGGCAATAATTTTTGCTCCAATTGCAGCCTGAATAATAATTTCAAATTGCTGGCGGGTGATTAATTCTTTCAGCTTCTCACAAATCTTCTTACCAAAAGTAAACGAGTGATCGCGGTGAATAAGTGCCGACAAAGCATCAACCGGCTCACCATTCAAACGGATATCCAATCGCACCAAATCAGATGCACGATAACCAATCTGGTGATAGTCGAACGAAGCATATCCTTTTGAAATAGATTTCAGCTTATCATAAAAATCGAATACAATTTCTGCCATCGGCATATCGAAGGTCATCTCTACCCTGTCGGTTGTGAGATAACTCTGATTGAGAATATGTCCACGCTTACCAATACACAAAGTCATGATAGCACCAATATATTCGGATTTGGTAATGATAGTTGCCTTGATGTAAGGCTCTTCAATACGATCGAGCTTACTTGGATCAGGAAAATCACTTGGATTGTTCACATCAAATTCTTCCCCATTGGTGAGATAAGCGCGGTACGAAACGTTGGGAACAGTAGTAATTACCGTCATGTTAAACTCCCGCTCGAGACGTTCCTGAATAATCTCCATGTGAAGCATTCCGAGGAATCCGCATCGGAAACCAAATCCCAGTGCAGCCGATGACTCCGGCTCAAAAACCAAAGAGGCGTCATTTAATTGCAGCTTCTCAATTGAAGTACGGAGCTCTTCGTACTCATCGGTATCAACCGGATAAATTCCGGCAAAAACCATTGGCTTTACATCTTCAAAACCGGTGATTGCCTCAACACACATTCGTGCTGTATGAGTCAAGGTATCACCAACCTTTACTTCCCGGGCTTCTTTAATTCCCGAAATTATATATCCAACATCACCTGCCCGCACTACATCGCGGGGTGATTTTTCAAGTTTCAGAATTCCAATTTCATCGGCTTTGTACTCCATGCCGGTGGCTACAAATTTCACCTGGTCGTTGGTTCTAATTTCACCATCAAAAACCCGGAAATAAGCTATGATTCCACGGAAAGAGTTGAAAACAGAGTCGAAAATCAGGGCTTTTAGAGGAGCTTTGGGATCACCTTTGGGAGCAGGAACGCGCTCAATGATGGCAGCCAGGATATCGAAAACTCCCATTCCGGTTTTTCCGGAAGCTGGGATAATCTCTTCCCGTTTGCAGCCTAATAAATCAACGATCTGATCTTTTACCAGTTCCGGTTCAGCACTTGGTAAATCGATTTTATTGAGAATCGGAATAATGGTCAGATCATTTTCCAGGGCCAGGTACAAATTCGAAATTGTCTGAGCCTGAATACCTTGCGCAGCATCGACAATCAATAAAGCACCTTCACAGGCGGCAATAGATCGGGAAACTTCGTACGAAAAGTCGACGTGTCCGGGAGTATCAATCAGGTTCAGGATATAATCTTTGCCATTCAAAGAATAGGACATCTGAATCGCATGACTCTTAATGGTAATTCCGCGTTCGCGTTCCAGATCCATATCATCGAGGACCTGAGCCTGCAAATCGCGGGCTGAAATGGTTTTGGTATATTCTAAAAGACGATCGGCTAAAGTGCTCTTACCGTGATCAATATGTGCAATAATGCAGAAATTCCTGATATGTTCCATGGGACGGCGAAGATAGTGCTTTTTTTAGAGATCTGATTAACCGTTTTAGGCAGTGTCTTCTTTTGCTTTCCCGTTAGTTGACTTGCGCCCTGGGCGCGTTAATTATGCAGCAAAGCTGCGTTATTGGAAGGATTAAGAATTAAGGATTAAGGGTTTTTGTGATTCTGCTCAGAAGGAAATTTCGTTTTGATGATAGATGATAAATGATAGATGCTAAATTGAATTAGTGACAGAAAAAAATGCCAATATTCAATAGGAAGAAGGATTAAGGAATTTTGTGATTCTGCTCAGAAGGAAAATTCGATATTATTGATAGATTGGATTATGGACAGAAAAGCATGCAGTGTTCGTCTAAAATGTCATTATTCAATATTCACTTCATGTTAATCAATATTCAATAAAAACAAATTGAGTACGAAAAACTTCAAACCTTAGCAGCCCCTGGTTTTCTTTTCCTCCTCACCCCGGCCCTCTCCAGCATAGGCATCTTCCTTCGTGGAATATTTCGGGCTGGAGAGGGAGAGAAGCGGATGAAGGATTTAGAATTAAGGATTAAGGATTTTTGTCTTTCACATTGTCATTATTCAATTCTCACTTCTTGTTAATCAATATTCAATAAATGGAACATCAAGACGGGCAGCATTTTAGATCAGTGGCAGAACAATAATTGGTGTTCTATAGCAGCTTCAAAATATTGAATAACACATATTGAATATTACAAATTGAATAGGGAAATGTATCATTATTCAATTCTCACTTCTTGTTTCTCAATATTCAATAAATG
>CAUJFJ010000255.1 GCA_963169675.1 Bacteroidota bacterium | reverse complement strand
GTGTATCCATTTCATCACGGTATTCGGTTACTGCATCTTGCATCAGTTTTGGTAGCGTTAAACCTTCTTGTTGCCATTTAGTGCAGCCTTCAATTAACCAGTTGAGAATTCCAGGTAATTCGCTCTTCAGTTTTTGTTGTAGCGCACCATCCCGTTTGTGAACGGGAATCTTTGCTTCAAATGGAATGAAATGAATGCGCCTCCAAATGCCCTCATCGCTGCCCCGAATAATGGGTTTGTGGTTACCCGCGATGAATAACTTGAACTTTGGTGTGAACTCAATAAATTCCTTATATAAAAAACGTGCAGCAATACGGTCGCCCCCGGTTATCTGCTTAATTAGTGACTCTGACATGCTCGAACCCTCTTCTACCTCAGTCGATGCCACAAATCTAACATGTTGTAGGCGCGCTAAATGATTTGATGAGTTATTGTTATTTTTAACCATCAGCGTATCCATAGGCGTTTGCATGGCGTAGTCGTTTCCAAGCAATTCCAACATCACGTTGATTAATGTGGTTTTGCCATTTGCCCCCGTGCCATACCCAAACATCAAACATTGTTGATCTGTTCTGCCAGTCAGGCAATATCCCAATGCTTTATGAATGTAATCAAGTAATTCCTGACGGTTCTGATCATCTAGAACATGATTTTGATCATCATGGTTATTGGCTTGTGAGACACACTCCGGAAATGTTTCCTGAATGAACTGCATGAATTGAGGACATTGGGCATTCGGATCAAAATCTACGGGCGCTACCTGAGTGATCAAATCAGCACTGCTACCTGCTCTAAACTCCCCGGTTCGCAGGTCGACCACCCCATTTTTTACGCCAATCAGCATGTCATCTGTATTGAGCGTATCAGAAAGAATCACCATACTGCTAATCGATTTAACCAATTCAATCATTGCATTCAATCGCTGCAGCTGTTGGGATCTGGTGCTATGCTTTGCAATTTCATCCCTTAGTTTCAGGTCGTTTGTTATCGATGTCCCTTCCGAATAAATATCATATGCGACCTGTTTCGCCCGCTCCATTACCTGATTAATTCGATCAACTTTCCAATGATGTCCGTTAAAAATAATGAATTTATCCCAATCCTTTACATATTTCACGGTACCTGCGAATTTCTTGGCAAACCTGTTTGCATTCCCAACATCCGTCAACGGTTCGTTCCCGGTGTTGTGATTAGCTGTCCCGCGATAGCGGTTAACGCTTAAGACAATGGCTTCTACCTCATTAGGAGCAAGTGGAGGACAGCATTGGGCTGTATTGATTTCCAGCAGTTTGTTTTTGATGTCAGCCAGATTAATACCCCTCGCAACCATATCCCCCGCCATGCTGGTTAGCGTAGTATTGCGTTGTCCCTCCAGTATTTGACTGCTTACCCGTGATGACCTGTCTGCTACAGAACAGGTTTCAGGCAATGCAATGACAATATTACTAATCACTTCATCCGGTTTAGAATACCGCTGTTTGTTGCTTAGGTTATCCTTAAATTCTGTCCTGAACGGAGTGTCCTTCTGATGGATAAACCCGGGCAAGCGCATAACACGTGCAAGATCATTGATGGCCTTATCGCTGTCAAACTTTGCAATGAGGCTCTGTTGAACCTGTTTGAATGATTCCAACGGACAATCCTCCACCAACCAATAGCAGTGATACTTATTTGGTGAAGATTCCACGACGATGGATGGGAGAACTTCCGATTGCATTACTAAATCAAATTTACGCTGGGCTTCTTCATCCAGGTCAATAAAATTTGCACGCACTTTGGTAACATTGGCGTTCGTTCGACAGGTTTTTTTGCCCTCATGTGC
The DNA here is from genome assembly GCA_963169675.1 of Bacteroidota bacterium. Taxonomy (GTDB): domain Bacteria; phylum Bacteroidota; class Bacteroidia; order AKYH767-A; family OLB10; genus JADKJB01. The sequence goes on along the minus strand of CAUJFJ010000255.1, from coordinate 3,954 downwards.
CTTCCCATCTCCCTCGTTCACCATGACAAACACACCTGCACCACGATGATTCAGGTCAATTAGCGCTTGAGCATGCTGCTTTAGTGTTCCATGGAAAACTTTGGCAAGTCCAGTATTTCGTGATTCACTGTCATCAAAGGTTTGAAAAGTAAATTCCTGATCCTGTCCGAGTAACGCCAAGAATTGCTCCGCTTGTGTAATGTCTTGGGTAACTTCATGATTTACATCTATTTCTATTTTATTAGAATTTTTTAACATACATAATACTTTCTTTCAACGAACCACTTGATTGTGATTCATTTGTATTTATTCTTTTGTATTACCAGCTAAAATAAAACAATGCATTTTTGGTTCCAAAAATGCATTATTGGATAACTAATTAGACCAAAATATAAATTTGGGGATCACACATGCACGCGATGCAGCAGAAGAAAATCAAGGAATATGTATTAGGTGGGTATATATCGGACTTCACCGTTAATCAAAATGCCAACCAACGCTGGGAAATTGAGTTCACGTATCGTGGAACGAAAGGGTACAAACTGGAAGCCCGACGAGGTCAGGTTAGGGAGTTCACGAGATTGAACGGGATTTATAAATGGATGCTGAATATAGGGGTCAAGGAATTTAAAGTTTTACTGTGATGCGGAAAGAATAAATACATTGAAGAGTAACCAGAATAGGAACCGCATCATGGCTAAATATAATTTCGCAAAAAGCATACGTATCCCCAAAGAATGGCATGAATTCATGATTATTTTTGCATACAAGAAGAACATGCCCACTTCAGCTGTTTACAGACTTGCAATGCTTGAATTTATCCAGAAAAACCAGGAATAAATTGTTCATCTCATATCCAGACGCGGTATGTGAACAATTGTCCGATTGCTAACAGTCATAATTCATCGATGCTTGACTGTTAGAAATATAGTAATTTACATTTATGACACAATGCTGTATTCTTACACCGTCTTCCAACACTTTTCGGGGAATGGTTATGTCGGTATTTGGATATGGTCGTGTCTCAACCCTGTTACAAACAGCTGAGAACCAGCGCTTTGAATTATTAAATGCAGGTTACAAGATCGACTATTGGTTTGCAGATGAAGGGATCAGTGGAAAAGTATGCGCTAAGCAGCGACCAAAGTTTGTAGAGTTACTGACAAAAATACGGGATGGCGAAACTTTGATTGTAAGCAAATTAGATCGGTTGGGGCGTGATGCAATCGATGTGCTGCAGACAGTTCAATATTTAGCAAAGAGAAAAATCGAGGTTATCGTACTGCAACTCGGAAAGACAGATTTATCCTCAGCTGCAGGTAAATTGTTGCTGACGATGCTGGTCGCGGTTGCAGAAATGGAAAGGGATTTGTTGATTGAACGGACGCAAGCAGGTTTAGCTCGTGCTAAGAGCGAAGGGAAGATATTAGGTCGACCATCTAAAACGACTGAAGCACAGCGCAATGAGATTATTAATCTTTTAAAATCAGGTGAATCTGTTAGCGCAGTTGCGCGTCAGTATCGCGTTTCACGTGCAAATATCATTGGCATTCGTAACGCTGCCATACAAATATAGGTTTTATTTTTTCTATCAAAATTATGGCTGTTGATCTATATGATCAAGTGTTGGAAAAATGGAGAGCCTGTTGTTCAGGCTCAGAAAACGACTTGGATTTTTGACTCCCGGTCAGGTATTCTTCAAGTAATGCGTTGCACTTCAAATTTGAATCCGCGCAAAAAAATTCCAGCTATACCCTTTTTATACGGTTCAGGATATTTGAACTACCACGAAATAATTTAAGCGAGTTTTGTTTAAGAAGGTTGTTAAATGGGAATTCAATGTAATGATAAATTATCCAACTGCCTATTATCGCAATGGCTGTAATCAGGATTGTTGAGATAATCCCATATGAAGATATATCAATATGAAGTTTATTGGTAAGATAGTCAGAGGCTACGAAAAGAAGTAACCCATGCCCAAGATATAAGCCATATGAAATGTTACCTAGCTTTTGCAAGTTTTTTAGTGGTGATATTCCTAAGTTTTCCAATGTGCTTGCAATAAGGACTATGCATACCGAAAATCCTCCAATCAAGATAGTTCTTTCTGGTGCATGAGAAAAACCAGCCATACCACTAGGGTAAAGTTCAATGAAATTATGATAATAAAAAGCAGTAATACCAAAAATTAAGGCAAACAATATAGCTGGCCCAAGAATTTTTTTGTTATGTAATTTCTGGAATTCTCCAATCAAAAACCCCGCGATAAACTCAATTATCATCACATTTGTAAAAAAGTAATGGTACATCGTTTGAGGTGTTGATGTATCAGGCTGAAACATCCCGTTTAGCCAACGGTTTAAGCAAAAAATTGATAACAATGTTGCCACTAATCCCAATATAATAGCAACATACCTACGAGTGAAAAGAAGTATCAATCCAAGAGAGATGTAAAAATACAACTCAAAGCTTAGGGTCCATGTAACTGGATTTAGGTATGTCTGAAGATATAATGGGGGTAGAAAAAACGAACCAACCAAATCGTGTTCTGGTTTGATTGCTCCCATATACCAATAGACGGCTAAATATAGAAAAAAGAATGGCCACCATCCAGCATAGATTCTACTAAACCTGCGTAATAGGAATTGACTGGCAGAAAAAAATCCAGGCTCAGTATTACGAGTGGTAATTGACATAATAAAACCACTAATAACAAAAAATAAATCCACACCAATAAATCCCATACCAATGAATAAATTCAATAAATCAGAATTTTGCAAACTAAAACTAGTTGTTTGCATATGATGCAAAAAAACCCACATGGCAGCCAGAAAACGAAGGGTTTGAATATTTCCGACAGTTCTGTTATTCGTCATATGTAGCAATTCCAATATAATTACGCATAACGGTTATATTGCATTCCAGAAGAGGGTATAAAAATATTTCGTTTAACATTGCTGCACCTAAGCCATCATGTTAAATGAGAATTCGATTTAATTCAGTTTCCAAAACCATTCTGGAAAAATTTATCCTAATATGCAAAACCTCATATTATTGAGATTGCACCGAACCAATCTCAGTATAATATATCGTGGATTCAAATTTGAAGTGCAACATCTGACTTGAAAAATATCATGAAAACGCGGATTTTAGTTATTTTTTGTAATTTTCCGAGATAGTGAAGCCCTTCATCCGCTAATAAAAATGAAATCTCCCTGTGGCTTAATGAATTTGGCGATCCAGGCATTAACGATGTCCTGTGTCGAAAGTCTTTGGCCACCGTTGGGAAGTGTGGTACACGCGAAGAATCTGCAGTCGTTCGTTAACGACGCGATAAAGGATAATATAAGGCGTTCCAGCCACCTCCATTTCCCTTGTTCCGGGAACACGGCCTGACCTACCTAAATGGGGCGGTTAAAAGCAGCGATACGCAAGACACGATGCGATTATGGAGCGCATGGGTGGCTTCCCGCTCGTAATGGCTTACGCTTGCTTCGATAAGCATTTTTCTACTGTTTCAGGTAGAGTATTTCATAGGGTATAGCACAAGTATAGTTTTGTAACTATTTGGCCGTTAATTCTATTCCTAAATGCGGAATCGAATTGATGGATCATAAGATGTCTGTTTATTAATGGTTATAAACCTAGATTTCTATTTCCAGAATACGATTTATGGTACGATTCACTGTTACAATTTGAGCAAAATTTATACAATATACCAAGCTTTACATTCAGAATATATTTTCAGTAATTGGTTGTTTTAATGTAATTTATTAAGAATTTCCGGATAGAGTGGAAATACGCTGGGATATTTTCCCGCCGCCTCCACCAACAATACCCCCAAGGGGATTCAACGCCGTCCAAGTGACGGCGTTTTTCTTTGTATTTACGTGTAGTTATTGTCCTATACAGGCTTGTAAAATCCAGAACCATCCGATTATAATGGGGGTATCG
>CAUJFJ010000254.1 GCA_963169675.1 Bacteroidota bacterium | reverse complement strand
AAGCGTGGATTGGAAATAGATAACGAAAGGACCAATGATACTACACTTGAACATGATGAACTCATTCAGGGAGCAATCAAAAAAACTTATTCCGACTACTATGAAATGGTCAAACATTTAAATGGAGAAATCATTGATTTTTTACTGGAATTACAAAAGCAGGAATTATCAGGAAATGACTCCCGTAACCTACAACAATTAGCAGCCATAAATCAACATACCATGAATGCAGCTAAATCGGTTAAAGACATTCGTCACAATATTAAAGATTTCCGGGAATCTGCCGATGATATCATTCATACCATGTTTGAAACACTTAAAAAATCGGAAGCCGATTTTTACTCAGGAATAAGTGAATTCATACATAAAAATACGGAGGAATCAGCAGTCGATTTGATGCCGTTTACAAAACAGATCAATAAAAAAAGAGATGAACTCATTCACAAAACTTATGAGTTGTCGGCAGCAAAAAAAATAAAGGATATAGAATTATCGACGATTTTAAATGTAATACACGAAATTCATGGCGCTGATGAATCGCTTATAGCAGCTTTGAATGTTTACTACCATTCAGGGGCAAACCCAAAAAATCAGAATTCAAAATAATCGACTATTTTTTATTTCTGATAGAGCCGAAATCGAACACCAGGTAAGTCTGCCCCCTATCAACCTGGCCTCTGAACATAGCAGGTTCCAACACTAAATTTTTCAATAATTTCCCGGCTTCTTTTTCAAAACCAAAACCAAACCTGCGAATAGGTTCGACGTAAGTTATTACCCCTTTTTCATTCACAGTAAGGTGGTAAAATATTGTTGGAGCAACCACTGAATCATTCACATTTTCGGGATAATTCAGGTTACTTTTAACATAATCCATCCAGGCTTCTTTCCCACCGGGAAAACGGGGCTCCTGATAAACTTTATCGTAACTGAAAATAGCATTGGTGGTATCTCTGCTTTTGCCTTTTTTCAGAATTCCGTTTTCATACCATTCCCGGTAATAAGGCGACTCATCAACATGATATCCGATCCACACACCATGTTTCATTCCAAAGCTCACACCGCCACTATCGCTGACTGCATAACCCGGGTGATAGAATGACAAATAACCATTTCCGCCGGTTAAAGTCTGCACGCCATCTTTATTCCAGCCATCGAGATACCTGGGACCTTCTCTCGTATATGCCATGTCATACGATTTCATACCGGTTTGATCAAAGAATCTCCAGGTGCCTGATGGGTCATCGTTTATATACAACCCATACGAAGAATAGGTGCCATTTTCGTTGAAGTAAAAGAAATGACCATCTTTAATTCCCCTGTTATAAAAGCCTTTCATTTGAAGTGTTCCATTCAGGAAATAATCTGCCACAGCACCATGAACATTTCCTGCATAATCGATTGTCCCTTCGCGATAAAAGGCAGCACTATTCTTAGTTGTTACCTGCCATAAACTATCGTACCAAATGGTAACAGTAGTTGTTTGAATGGTGTCGTTTCCAACAGATGATTCCTGCTTCGGATTTTCATCAAAATAGAGCCAAAATTTTATTGGTGGCAATTCTTTAATTTTCAGATTTGTGCTGCCTACACTATCCATAAAAGCAAGGTCTCCGGTAATCACATATTGCTTCAGGTGTTTCAGGCCATTTTCCCTAAGATGAAAAATCTCACGGAGTAAGGGAACATCAGGAGTGATTTTATCAGGTGCCTGCCTGAACAAATCCAGCATCTTCTGATTCTGGTTCCAGATAATGGATGCTTCGTTGATGCCTGCTATTGATTCGGTCGGGTTTTCGGGATTCGAATTGCTATTAAGTAGTTCAACTGTTTCCATATCATTCTTGATAAACGAATTGAACATAACATAATACCAAAAGCGGTAAGTGTGCTTTCGGGGAACCACACCATAAAAAATCAGTCCCATGAGGACCACAATGGCTGTTGATTTGAGGAGTTTTGAAGTAGAGGAAATGCGTGTTGAAAACATGATTAGGCCTGCCAGGAAGCCCCAGAACAGCCCTGTTAAATGTGCAGCATTATCGATAACAGACAAATAAAAGCCGAGTCCCACATTCAGTAAAATGGCAAAAACCAGTTCAATGATCTGAGTGTTTCTGTCGCCGGATCTGATTTTACGATCGAAAAATAAGGCAGGAATGGTACATCCGGCAATAGCCATAATGCCTCCGGAAGCGCCACATGTCACCACAAAAACATTAAAATAATAACTACCCAGTCCGGACACCACAACACCTGAAAGATATACGAGCAACAAATTCCAGTTACCGTATCTAAGTTCAAACATGCGGCCTAAAAACCACAGTGAAACCACATTTGCTGCAGCATGAATAATTCCGCCATGTACGAAAGAAGCAGAGAACAATCGCCACCACTCCCCTTTTTCCAGAAAAGCATCCAGCATACCTCCAAAATGAAGAACATCCCTTGCTGGCGGACTAATCACATCTACACCGACAACCAGCATTGCAATAAAAACTGCTACAATAGCAACAGATATTATCAGGGTTACAGGCGCAGACTTCCAAACAGGCTTCATTGAAGCCACAAAATAAGAAATCCGGTTTCAATAAACTCCGGTAGGCATATAAATATTACTTAGCCTTTTTCACTGCACGGGGTTTGGGAGCCGCTTTTTTCTTCGTTTCCTTCAACAGTGTAAGCTTCTCAACCTGAGGTCGTCTCATCTTTTTTTGATCTGTGTGATAGCTCTTTTCCTTCTCAATCCTGAAATTGTTAGCAGCAGCAACCATTTCCACATCGGCTTTAGTTTTTGTGGGAGAGAGCTTCCTTTTTTTACTTTCCATATCTTTGAACTTTAGAATGATGAAATTAGATATCTTTATCTGTTAAAAGGATGATATTCATCAACTTCATGAAAACAATTTCAAATTAACTGGAATCAGGACAATGAAAGAGCTTTTGCAAGAAAAATTTAAGAACATATTTGAGAAAGAACTCCTGGATGAACTTCAGGCCATTGGCAAACCGGTGAACGTTAAAGCCGGTGATATCATTATGGATACCGGTCAGTACATTAAATTCATTCCACTTTTGCTTTCCGGTAGTATAAAAATTATTCGTCAGGATGATACTGATGGAGAAATTTTGCTCTATTATGTAGGAAGCAATGAAACCTGTGCTATGTCGCTGACCTGTTGTATGGCACATCAGAAAAGCCGGATCAGAGCCATTGCCGAAGAAGATACGGAAATGATTACCGTTCCGGTTGAAAAGATGGATGAATGGATGATAAAATATGAATCATGGAAAAACTTTGTGATGCAAACGTATAATGCACGATTTGATGAGCTTTTAAGGACCATTGATAGCATAGCATTCCAAAAGGTAGATGAACGGCTAGAAAACTATTTAAAGAGCAAAGGTGAGCTTACAGAATCAAAATTACTGGTGGTCAGTCACCAGCAAATTGCCGAGGAATTAAATTCATCACGGGAAGTTATTTCCAGGTTATTGAAGCATCTGGAAAAAAATGGAAAAATTAAACTTGGAAGAAACAAAATTGAGCTTACCGGAATACTATCAATGAGGTAATTTACTTCTCATCAAACCATAAAGAAACGTTCCCAGTAAGGCGCCACCAATAACTAAAAGCATGGTAAAGTAACCCATGCCCAGACTTACAAACATGGGACCCGGACAAGCCCCGCAGAGCGCCCATCCCAGACCGAAAACAATGCCTCCGAACAGGTATCTTTTAACACCTTTTTCTTTTGGATGAAATACAATGTAATTACCATGGAAATCTGTGAAGCCGGTTATTTTCATTAGAAGAACCATTCCAACACCCAGTGCTACTGCTGTCCCAATGATTCCATACATTTGAAATGACTGGAAGCGGAACATTTCCTGAATGCGGTACCAGGAAACGGCCTCAGACTTTGTCATGATAATTCCAAAAATTATTCCTGCGAGTATAAATTTAAGTCCTTTCATAGAGCGCCCGGTGAGTTAAAAATAATCGGAAACAATAAATGCGTCATGATGAGGCCCCCAATGAAAAAACCAACAACTGCTATCAAAGAGGGCAACTGGAGGTTCGAAAGACCGCTGATGGCATGACCGGAAGTACATCCTCCCGCCCAGCGGGAACCAAAGCCTACAAAAAGCCCCCCTGTGATAAGAATCAGAACAGACTTTAAAGTAAACGTATTAAAAATTTCATCGGGCTGCAAACCCTTTTGCACTTTAAAACCTAAAGTTTTTAAATCAGCTATTGTATCATCAGAAATAGCTACGGGCTGATCGTTATTCATAAAAGTATGAGCAATAAATCCACCTATTACAGACCCCATAAGAAAGAGTAAATTCCATGTTTGCTTCTTCCAATCGAACTGAAAAAAGTCACTGGCCTTGCCTGCGCCGCTCATAGCACAAATAGTTCTCAGGTTGGAAGAAAAGCCGAATGTCTTACCAAAGAAAAGCAAGGCAAACATTATCAGGGCAATCATGAATCCTGACAAATACCAGGGCCAGGGTTGAGAAATAAATTCCAGCATAATTTGAAATTATGTTATTTTAAAATACTCCGGAGTAAAATAAGCTCCGCAAGAATTGTAACTGTTTATTTTGATTTTCTAAAGGTCAGTAAGGCATATGGTGTATGATTCACCAATCCGGCAGAAATACATCCATTGATCCACCGGTTAATTCCGGTTCTGCCTTTGGTTTCCATAACAACCAAACCAACATTTTGTTCAGTGCAAAAATTCTCAATTCCGGTTTCCACATCAAAGCCGGGTACAATATTTATCCTGTCTGCAGGGATATCATACTTTGAGGCAACCTCATTCATTTTTCTGCTAACTTCCTGCTTATTGATGGATGAATCTTTGGTTTCCACATTCAATAAATGCAGGGTTGCGGTAAAACACTTCTGAAATTGCAAAACTACATCCGGAATAATGACAGGTTCCGCAAATGAAGCTGCAAAAACCATATTGTTAAAAGAATGATCTGCAGATTTTATAGCCAGTACCGGAGCGTGGCTTTTCATCGCGACATGTTCGGTGTGAGAGCCTATAAAAAGCTCTTTCAAACCATAAGCACCATGCGTTCCCATGATCACCAGGTCATAATTTGAGATGGTAGTTTCGTGGGTGACAACTTCTTCAATTTGTCCGGGTAACACTTTAAAATCGACATTAGCATACCCGGCTCCTTTAATCATGGAATCGATTCTTGCTCTGGCAATATCCATTTCACTTCTCACCATGGACAGATCCATTTCTGATGTTTCAATCAGGTTTCCGGAGATATCAACCAAAACATCACCACCAGTAGAAATTACATGCAATAAGGTAACCTTTCCGCCAGTACATCCGGCAAACTTAACGGCCATTTGAAATGCCAGACTGGAGAGATTACTGAAATCGCAGGGAACAAGAATGTGCATATTATTTTTTTAGTGTTGAGGGACACACAAAATTTGTTTTGGGAATTGGAGTTTCAGCTATTGCCTTATATCCTCCTGCTACTTCCACAATATTATCGTAACCACGCGACTTAAGAATAGAAGCTGCTATCATAGAACGGTAACCACCGGCACAATGAATGTACATGGTCTCATTTTTGGGAAATTCATGCATGTTTTCATTGATAAAATCGAGTGGCAAATTAACTGCTTTTTCCACATGTTCGCTTTCAAATTCGCCGGGCTTTCTGACATCCACTACTGTCAGATTTTCTTTTTCAAATCTGGTTGCGAATTCTGTTGCCGGTATTGAAGTAATTTGGTCAGTTTCAAAACCGGATTGCTTCCACGCATCGAAACCACCCTTCAAAAAGCCAATAGCTTGATCATATCCAACACGAGCGAGTCGGGTGATCACTTCCTCTTCACGGCCATTATCGGCAATGATCAGAAGTTTTTGCCGGATATCAGGAATCAGAGCACCAACCCATGGGGCAAAGCCTCCATCGATACCAATATTAATTGAATTTGGAATAAATCCCGCAGCAAAATCCTGTGGCTTTCTGGTATCCAGCATCAATGCCCCTGTTTCATTAGCTGCAGCTTCAAACGCAGCCGGTTCCAGGGGTTGAATACCTCTTTCAATAACTGAAGTGATACTCTCATAACCTTCCTTATTCATCCTTACATTTTCAGGGAAATACACCGGTGGTGGCAAGAGACCATCTGTTACTTCTTTAATAAACTCTTCCCGGGTCATATCGGCGCGCAAAGCATAATTGAATTGCTTTTGATTTCCCAGAG
>CAUJFJ010000253.1 GCA_963169675.1 Bacteroidota bacterium | reverse complement strand
CAAACCGGGCGCAAGGGCAAAAAGGGCAAACGCAAACCCCATGCCGTACCGTTATCTGAACAGGCAGTGAAGATACTCCGCGACCTGTACCCGGTCACCGGGCTGGGTGAATATGTATTCCCGAACCGAAACAGTACCGGGAGGGTAATCAGTGAGAATACTGTACTCAAGATTATTGAAATCATCGGCTATAAAGGCAGGATGACCGGGCACGGCTTCCGAAGTCTGGCGCGCACTGTGCTGGGCAATATGGGGCACCGCTGGGAAGTGCTGGAGGCGATGCTATCCCACGCCCTGGAGAACCAGACAGCGGCGGCATATATCCGCACTACTTACTTTGCGGAAAGGCGCGGAGTAATGCAGGAATGGGCGGATTATCTGGACAAGGTAGAGACAGGCGGGGAAGTGATACCGTTGCGCGCATAAACGGAATCCGAAAATTAAATGGGTATTTGGAATCTAGGGCCTGTTAACACAATTTTAACGATTCAAAGATAAGCGCAAAATGAATGAAGGACAGGAAAACGACATCAAATTTTTCAAAACGGTGACAGATGCGACGGGAGGCACGGTTTCCCTTGAAATCTAACAACAAATAGTAGGTGCTATTGCTGACATGTTGAAATACCATAAACACACGTTAAGTTGACATTGGCCGAACTATAAACAAAGATTTTGAAGGAAAAACCAATATGAACTGTAAACACCATGAACACATATGAACGAGTCAAACAAAAATTAGGAGCATTACTTAGCGATACAGACAGGAAGGTAATCGCTTTAACGGGTTTGTGGGGAATAGGAAAAAGCCACTTATGGAAAGACTTGCTTAAAACTTCAGCAGATAAAAAAGTCAAATCAGCAATTTATATCTCCATATTTGGAGCCAAAAACATTGAAGAAGTAAAAACTAGAATACTAAAAAATAGATTTCTCAACGATACAAGTGACACCACAAGTGACACCAAAAACCCAATAGATAAAATTAAGGTAATTTCTAATAAATTTTTTAGTACACCATTTGTTAAAGCATTTGGAAAAGGTGCTCATTCGTGGCTAAATAAATCATTTGGGGTAACGCTAACAGAAGCGTCTTTAATATTATTACCCACATTCATAAATAATAAATTAATAGTAATTGATGATATTGAGAGGTGTGGGGAGACATTAAAGGTCGGAGAACTAATGGGGTTTCTTAATGAATATTCAGAGACACACCAAAATCAATTTTTAATCCTTTTAAATACAGATAAATTACATGAACCTGGAAAATGGGAAGAGTTACATGAGAAAGTAATCGACGCAGAGGTTGTATTAAATCCAACATCTAAAGAATGTTTTGAGAAAGCCAAGGGCCATGATGATTTTTCGCAAGAAAATGCAGTCATTGACGCAATTTGTATATTAGAGATTAAAAATATCCGGGTAATTAAAAAAATTATTGGTCATGTAAAAGGGATTGCAGCTGAATTTGATGTAAGCAAATTGCCAACACAGTTTTGGGTTCCAAGTATTGCTTTATTGACAGCCATATCATATCGCGCAGATGAGAATCTTCCAACAATTAAATATATACGTTCATATACTCGGCTTAGAAAATTCATGGAGTCATCAAATTCAGCCGAAACAAAAGATCCGAATGAAATCAAATGGAGCCAGCCATTAAGCAGGCTAGGATTAAGCTATACGGGAGATTTTGAAAAATTTTTTGCTGATTACCTTGAAACAGGATTGCTTGAAGAAGATAAATTACGCGATTTTTTCGCAATTCTAAATGAGGAAGCTAAAAATCAAGCTGCTATTGACCAAAAGGATGACTTTTTAAATTCATTACAATGGGATTCACATGTCTCAGATTCTGAATTATTGGCAACTGCAGAAAGCTTAATGGAATTTATTCCTGATATGACTCTTCAAACTAATTCCCAAATATTAGAAGCTATTGAGGAATTAAAGGATACTAATTTGGAAGCTAATTTTATTTCTAAATTGGAAGAACATCTTGGTTCGCCTAAATTCAATATTAAAACAGTATCTGAGACCACTTTAGTTACAGTAGTTAAACTGCATCCAAAAATATATCCAAAAATGATGGAATTACACAATGCTGCATTTCCCCCCCTGGACTTATACGATGCAATCCACCGAGTAGAATTTGGAGATATAACTGATATTAGTGTACGAAAGGCGTTGGCACAATCGACTAAGGAACAATATAAAGAAAAACTAAAAGCACTTGATAAAAATAAACTAGAAGTTTTTTTTAGAAGTCACTTTAATTTGATGCGAACTGATTCTTTGCTCCAAGATTTTGAAACTGGCAAAAATAATTTTATAGATGCTTGTTCAGATATTGTTAAATCTGAACAAAATAGTCGTATTGCCAAGATTATAACCAGAGCCTTTAATGACAATGGTCAAGGAGATAAATTAAGGATGGTCTGATTTATTTCTGACCTGAGATAGTTTGATCAGTCATATTCAGTCATTCGGACTGAGGACAGTCATGCGCCAGAAGACCTGCAGCAGCAGATTTAAGAAGCATAGCAAGAAGATCTGAAAGGTATGATTGCTGGGGGAGTTACTATCCCAACAGTGGGTTTCGGATACCAATTAAATTGCCATGGAAGCGGGAAGTATCTTGAAGAGTCGCAAGGACAAAACAGAGGTAAAAAATAGTTAATGCCGGGGAAAGTTGGAAACCTAAGGCAATTAATTTTTTTATCAAAATCAATCTAGTAATTTACCTTAGCTACAGCATAGTCTAATTTGACCCAAGATACTGTAATATCTGTAGCCATCAAAAAGGCGAACGCTGCCGGTAGGTCAGCAGCCACTTTATGAAACAAGCTGCTGGTCTACGCCCACTTTATGAATCAAGGTGATCAAGGTAAAAACTACTGAAGATTCATCGTACCAAGACGCAAAACCTATGTAAGCATTTCCGGCTCTGGCAGGGCTTTTTTTTATAATGTTTTGTCTGATTTTGAATAAACCAGTAAACTATGTTGTGATCATCAATAATAAATCAAAAGGCGAATGCTGAGAACATTCGCCTTATTGATGAAGCAAGATGATAAAGGTAAAAACTACTGACTTAATACTTTTTAACCGGCTAAAGTTAAAGTTAAAGTTAAAGTTTTTTAAACTGCCAATACCAGAAGGTAAAAGCAGGAGGCTATATTATGACCATTGGACGTATTTTATGCAAGTCCGCATAGGAATATTTTTATTGAGTGAGTGCCTTTGTCATCTTTTTATAAACCTTTGTTTATAGAAGGAGTTTTAAATTATGGGCATTAAAAATCCCAAACTTGTTCAAGCGCAAGCCGCACCATCTAATCAAACCAATCAAAACCAGTACCCCCCTGCAATTGATTACCTGTTGCCCAAGGATGAAGTTAAGCGGCAATCTGGATATTCAATACCGTCAATATACCGCCTGATGGCAGCGGGGAAATTTCCGCACCCAGTCAAAACGGGCGGCCGTGCCGTGCGCTGGAGGCAGTCCGATATTACCGCCTGGCAGTTGAGCCTTCAGACAACCGACCAACTGAAGGGTTAACCATCATGACCAATTCGATAGCAAGAACCCTGCCCTGGCGGGGTTCTGTGGTATTGCGCACGCATAAAAACCATGAACAGGCCGGAAAGATGGCCGTAATTGCGGGGGTATAAGCATGACTATTTCAAAAGAAAAAACCCCGTGGGCGCGGGGTTCTGTTCATTGTGTGTCAATCAGCGTTGAATTTTTTCCATTAAACAGCGCCGAAATTTTCCAGTGTTATGTTATATATGATTGTTTATTTTAACTATTATATTTTAAGTTGGTTGAAAATGAACACCCAAAGTGGCAATTATTGGACGCTGTTTAACACCAATTGCCGGTAAATGCGGCATGGAAGCCCCCCACTAAACTCTGGGCGGTATAACCTGGCTGACGGATATTGTCGAATCGTTGCAATATCTTTAATTAATGTAATATTTGCATTT
>CAUJFJ010000252.1 GCA_963169675.1 Bacteroidota bacterium | reverse complement strand
AACGAAGATCTTTTCAAAGACAATTATCAGATGTTAAATCTGGACCAGTTAGAAACAGCACTCGATAGTTTTGAGGTACAACTATCTGGTCGTAAAAGTGAAATGCAAAAAACGGTTTCTTCTTATTACATGACTTTTCGTGACAGCTTACTAAATCCACCGGCAAGCAATGAAATCGGCTTCAACAGGCTCGATACCCTGATAACAGATCCGGTATATGAAAGTGCATTAGGTCAGGCACGAAATGTTAAAGCATACTTGACCAGCACAGCCGATGAAATGGATGCCAGAGAAAAATTACAGGCTCGCTTTGCTATTGAATGGCACCGCAAATACACATTGTCGATAGCCTGTTTTATATTGTTTCTCATTGGTGCTCCATTAGGTGCTATTATCAGAAAAGGAGGAATTGGAATGCCGGTAGTAGTTTCGGTGATGTTTTTCCTGGTATTTCATGTGATGTCGATTATGGGAGAAAAATTTGCCCGTGAAGGTGTAATTGAGCCCAGAATAGGAATGTGGATCGCTCCGGCAGTATTACTTCCTGTAGGATTGTTTTTACTCTACAAGGCTACCCGCGATTCAGCACTGTTTGATATTGAATTATACGCCCGCTTTTTCAAAAAACTGATTCCTTCACGCAAGAAATGAAAATTCTTCAACTTTGTGTGAGAATACCTTTTCCTCCGGCTGATGGCGGCACTATTGCCATGTATAATATGGCCCGTTCGCTCGATAAAGCTGGAGCATCAGTAACCATGTTGTCGTTTAATACCCGTAAACATTTCGTTGCTCCTGAGAAATTATCACAGGAAATTAGAGAGAAATTCAGAGTGCAGGGTGTTTTTCTGGATGCAACTGTCAAGACTATTCCTGCCATTCTTAATTTCTTTAACAATAAGTCATATAATATTTCCAGGTTCGATACGCCTGCATTTCACCATGCACTGGAAGTTTTACTTCAACAGGAAAAATTTGATGTAGTTCAAATGGAAAGTCTGTTCATGACTCCTTACTTGAAAACAATCCGGAAATATTCAAAAGCAAAAATTGTTTTGAGGGCACACAATGTGGAATATTTGATTTGGCAGCGTCTTGCATCGGCAGCAGCTAATCCCTTAAAAAAATGGTATCTAAATTTCCTGGCAGGGCGTCTTAAAAACTATGAAAACGCGATCCTGAATGAGCTCGATGCCATCATTGTATTAACTGAGGACGATCGAAAATTATATGAAGGTTCGGGAGCAAGAGTTCCAATGATGGTGTCACCTATCGGCCTCGACACAGAACAGTATGATGTCTCCAATAATACCTCCCGGGAGCTGCAGTTTTTTCATTTGGGATCAATGGATTGGTTGCCAAACATTGAAGCTGTAAACTGGTTTCTTGAGCATTGTTTTCCGGTTATAAAAAAGGAATTCCCCAAAGCAATATTCCATTTTGCCGGGAAAAGTATGCCTGATGCAATTTTTAAGCAGGCCTCTGATCAGTTAAAAGTGTATGGAAGAATTGATGATGCCAGAACTTTTATGTCAGATAAATCGGTCATGCTGGTACCTCTTTTATCAGGTGGTGGCATGCGGGTAAAAATAATTGAAGGCCTGGCTATGGGGAAGACAATTATTTCTACTTCCATTGGAGCTGAAGGAATTAAATACACGGAAAATGTAAATATGCTTATCGGTAATACACCGGAAGAATTTATTGCCAGGATCAGCGAATGCATTGCAAATCCGTCAAAAGCTCATGCTATTGGCAAGGCAGCAAGGGAGCTGGCTGTTAGCAAATATGAAAATTCAGTACTTGGTAAAGAGGTAATTTCTTTTTTCAATTATACTATTTTAAAGGAAAATTGATTTGCTTTCTCTATGAAAATTGTAATGATAGTTTCCCGGTTTCCTTACCCTTTAGAGAAAGGGGATAAACTTCGTGCATTTCAACATCTTTCCTACTTAAAACAAGCAGGTCACGAAGTTCATTTGATTGCCCTTACAGATGAAGCAGTAAGTGAAAAATCGAAAGCAAAAATACAATCACTGTGTACAGCAGTTCAAATTATAAAATTATCACTCCTTAGCAGGTTGATCAATCTGGTATTTTCATTTTTCCGAGGGTTGCCTTTGCAGGTAGGCTATTTTTACAGCAAAAGCATTCATAAATCAGTAGATAAAACGATTCGGGAAATTCAACCTGATTTAATTTACTGCCAATTAATCCGCACCGCTTTGTACAAGAAGAATTTTGAAAATATTCCCGGTATTATCGATTACATGGATGCATTTTCGATTGGTACCGCTCAACGATTGAAAAATGCCCCTTACTTTTTAAAACCGATATTTAAAAGAGAACTTGACAGAGTGAAATCAATTGAAATGGGTTCATTCCAATGGTTTAAAAGTCACCTCATAATTTCTGATCAGGATCGTCAAAATATGTCGGTTCCTGATGTAGCAGCCTTGCGTGTAATTCCTAATGGTGTGGATACCGACTTCTTTCAGCCTTCAGATGTTCCAAAAACAACTGATATCACCTTTGTTGGAAATATGAATTATCCTCCCAACATAGATGCTTCAATTTTTTTGGTCAGGGAAATAATGCCTATCGTATGGAAAAGCAAACCAAACGCAACCGTGCAACTGGCAGGTGCTAATCCACATACATCAGTTGTGGCACTTGCTTCTGAAAGAGTAACAGTTACAGGGTGGGTGAATGATATCAGAGACTGCTATCACAAATCACGGATATTTGTAGCTCCTATGCGAACAGGGACAGGATTACAAAACAAATTACTTGAAGCTATGGCTGTGATGTTACCTTGCATTACAACAACCATAAGTTTTACTCCGCTACATGCCGAAGCACCAAAGGATATTTTAGTTGGAAATACGAAAGAGGAAATCGCAGGTCACATTCTTTTTCTGCTTCAAAATCCTGATAAAGCCAACTTAATTGCCAGGTCAGGTTTCGATTTTGTTACCGGAACATATTCAATCAGGCATTCACATCAGATTTTGGAGACAGTATTTACCAAAACAGTCTAAAATAAGAATGCCGCAACCTTACGGGATTGCGGCTTATTCTTGCTTTTTTCTCAGATGGACTGCGAGCCTTACGGGGCTGGCTTTCACCTGACAATCAACCTATACTAACCAAAACCAAATCATATCTTCTAACGCTGTTCCGGATGGAAGGTTTCAGATGCCGGGCAGCCTTACGGGGCTGCCCTTAACCTGACAATCAACCTAACTAACCAAAAACCATATCTATCACCTTTTGGTAGGCCTTATGGGGCCTGCTTGGCTATCTTTTTATAATGTCATCGTTTGACACTACTATTTTAACATCATTTGACAGGGTAAGATTGTTTGTTTTGCCCGACATATTGCATTTGTAAGGAAACCCGGTTTTGTCACAGATTATAGTGAGCGTAATTCACAAGTGAACTATTAATTGATACATTTTCAACAGATTCATTGAACAAGAACCTGTTGTTTTCTGTTGGATGGAGTGTAAGTAATTACCTGAAAGTGCGATTTCATGCCGCAAAAAGCATGGATTGTGACGCTTAAAAATGGCAACCAGTCCGGAATCAGGGAATTCTGTCTAAATTTGCACACTCAACCACTAGAAATCATTCCAAAATGACCGCTTTTGAAGCCACAAAATTGAACACTATTGAAGAAGCTCTCGAAGATATCCGCCAAGGCAAAGTCATCATTGTTGTTGATGATGCCGACAGGGAAAACGAGGGCGACTTTATAACTGCTGCCAGAAATGCCACTCCGGAAGTGGTGAATTTTATGGCAACACATGGTCGCGGATTGATTTGCGCCTCAATAACTATAGAACGGTGCGAGGAATTGCGACTTGATATGATGGTTGCAAATAACACTTCTTCCAATGAAACGCCTTTTACCATTTCAGTTGATTTGCTCGGACATGGCTGTACCACAGGGATTTCTGCCAGCGATCGCTCTAAAACAATTCTCTCTCTGATTGACCCAAACACCAGACCGGAAGACTTAGGTCGCCCGGGTCATATTTTCCCTTTAAAAGCAAAAAATGGTGGTGTGCTCAGAAGAGCCGGCCATACAGAAGCAACTATTGATCTTGCCAAACTTGCTGGTTTTGAGCCGGCCGGTGTATTGGTTGAAATTATGAATGAAGATGGAACCATGGCCAGATTGCCTGATCTGTTTTCAATTGCTAAGAAATTTAACCTGAAAATTATTTCAATTGAAGATTTGATTTCTTACCGTCTTAAGACTGAAAGTCTGATCGAACGTCAAGTAGACATAAAGCTTCCTACCGAATATGGCGATTTTAATCTGGCAGCTTTTAAGCAACTTACAAACGATCAAAACCACCTGGTAATTTATAAAGGTAGCTGGGAAAAGGATGAACCAGTGTTGGTTCGCGTTCATAGTTCCTGCGTAACCGGTGATATTTTTGGTTCTTGCAGGTGTGATTGCGGTCCGCAACTACATAAAGCCATGCAAATGGTTGAAGAAGCTGGCAAAGGATTAATTGTATATATGAATCAGGAAGGACGTGGAATCGGTCTGCTGAATAAGCTGAAGGCTTATAAACTTCAGGAAATGGGCCGCGATACCGTGGAAGCCAACCTGGAGTTAGGATTTCAAATGGATGAACGCGATTATGGAGTAGGAGCACAGATCCTCCGAAATATGGGTGTGACTAAAATGAGACTTCTTACCAATAATCCAACTAAGCGTGCCGGATTGATCGGATATGGTCTTGAAATAGTTGAAAATTTGCCTTTGGAAATTGATTCCAATGAACACAACAAAAATTACCTGGAAACGAAAAGAGATAAAATGGGACATACTATTAAGCAGAACGAAAAGTAATGCTCCGAATACAATTAAAAAAAGCTGTTTCAACCGAAACAGCTTTTTTTGTTTATTGATTACTTAGGAAATCAGCTTTTCCATTTAATAGTGCATCCAATTGCCTTTGTGAAATTAGTGGTCACTTTTTTACCTGCAAGAATTTCATCAAGTGCTTGTTCTACATATCGGGTTTGTACATTTTCGGGTTCATAGGTATTGTCATCAATTGCTCCGATATAAGTTACATTATAGGCATTTTCTTCTCTTGTCAGAACAAAGACATGAGGAGTTCTTACAGCACCATAAACAGAAGCAACTTTTTGATCGACATCATAGATATATGGAAAAGGAAATTTCTTTTCGTTTGCTCTAACCACCATTGCTTCAAAGCTATCGTCGGGTGATTTAACAGGGTCATTAGGATTAATGGCAACTACCGGATATCCTTGTGCAGCATATTTATTATGAAGGGCTATAATGCGGTCTTCGTATGCAACACTGCATGGACAATGGTTGCAGGTGAAAATCACAATAGCTCCCTTGTTATTTTTAAGTCCGGCAAGCGAAACCATTTTGCCATCTACATTTTTCAGATTAAAGTCGGCAGCTTTATCGCCAACCTTAAAACCTGTTTCAGATGGAGAAGCGGCAATAAACAGGAATAATATTGCAGGAAGGATGAGAAGTTTTTTCATGTTATTATTTAATTAGGGGTTTCACAATTTCATTCAATTCTGTAAAGATAAACTCTTTTTCAAAGAAAAGGGGAGTTGTAGTAGTACCACCAACTATCAAGGTCGCAGGAATAGCGCCACTCCATTCAGGATTCACCTTATCGATCCAGCTATTGTAATTGGGTTCATCCAATACAACAACTTTCGACTGAATATTTTTCTCTTTTACAAAAGGTATTATTCTGCTTTCCAATTGCTTTTTGAAATCTAGGCTAATCAAAATAACTTTCAGTTTGGCAGATTTATTTTCAGCAGCCAAACGATCGAAATACGGCAGTTCTTTCACACATGGGGCACACCAGGTTGCCCAAAAATTTATTACATAAAGTGTATCACTTTTTTGGTTCATTAAATTTTCAATATAATCCCATTTAACAATCTCAACCGATTGAGCATTTCCCCTGAGATTGATGCAGAATAAAAAAAATAAAAAAAGTAAGGTAATTTTAATTTTCATGTTTAAATTACTTATGATGTTATTATTTTTTCCCCAGAACAAAATGGTGACTTGAAATGATAAACTTTTTAGACAGATAAAAACGATGTGCATCGAATCGCATCACACCGGAATCGAGATGAATTTGATCGATGTTATTCTGATTTGCATAAGCAATTAACCAGTCCATGATCATTCCCGCATATCCATTTTTGCGGTACTCCGGAAGCGTATTTAAATCATCGATATAAATATAATTCCCCCGGTGCAATTTGTAACCAGACCAAAAGCCTGCCACTGATACTGCTTTGCCATCCCTTTCAATAAAAACTACTTTAAAACCGTCATTAATCATGGATTTTAAAATTGCCGGATATGCTGCGGCTTCGATATGTGGTCTGAGATCCAGAAATGCTTCCCTGCATTTAAAGATGTCTTCGTCAGATGTAATTTCTTTTACCATATTAGTGAGTTCTTTTTATTAGTAACCGGCATGCAACAAATAATATTGCGCAGGGAATCCAAATGTACTTAATTTCACTTTTAATTACTGCCATTCCCCAACTGCTAAAGAAATTTTCAAATCCTATGGGACTAACCAATACCGGCCTGTAGGGAAGAAAAAATCTTTGATCGCTGAAAGGAATAAAAAAGCCTACACCTAATCCCCCTGTAGTCATGGCATCCAAAATCCCATGAGAAACGGTTGAGATAAATAAAAACAGGTTTACAGATGCAAAAGCTTTAATATCATAACGCTGTTTTCGTTGAAATAACAGCGTTATTATAAATGAAATTGCAAGGGCAAACAGAATAGAGTGGGTGATTCCTCTGTGACCTAATGGGCTTTCATAGGGAATTCCTAATCCGAATGTAATTACATCGGCATCCGGAAGCATAGATAAAATCATTCCTGCAATCAGCACCTGTGTGGTGATGATTTTTGAAGGAATCACTTTCCCAGCTGTCAACGCCACAACTGCATGTGAAATAATGGTTGCCATATAATTTCAAAATTAACAATATTGCCCGATCTGTGTTACCAACATTATCATGGAAGTATTATTGTTCACTATTGCCATTTTACTGGCACTTACCGGTCTTGCCGGATGTATTATCCCGGGTTTACCCGGACCACCTTTGAATTTCATTGCTATTTTGCTGATTCAGTGGGCTTACCAGCCATTTACCGCATCTTTTCTGTGGATCTGGGCTGCTATCACGCTGTTGGTTGTAATCCTCGATTATTTCCTGCCAATTTGGGTTTCCAAAAAATTTGGTGCCACCCGTGAAGGAATTATCGGCAGCATTGTAGGTTTGATTGCAGGAATGGTTTTCCCACCAATTGGAATGATTGCAGGACTAATTGTTGGTGCAATTCTGGGAGACATGGTTGCCGGAAAATCATTTCAGGATGCAGCCAAATCGGGACTTGGAAATGCATTAGGCACCCTTTTCTCTATCGGATTTAAGTTGATTGTGTCAGGAATGCTTACCTGGTATGCCTGCTCCAGAATTGTGATGTATTACCTGTAACCAATACTTCTCAACCAGTTTTCTATAATTTTCAATCCCTGTGTGGTCATCACCGATTCCGGATGGAACTGAACTCCATGTACCGGAAGGGTTTGATGTGACAGTGCCATTACCGTATTTTGAAAGTCAGTTGCTGTTATCGTTAAACATTCCGGAAAATCTTCCCGATCAACCACCCAACTGTGATAATGTCCCGATTCAAACGTACTTGCCATACCATTAAAAAGTGGGCAAGCCGCATCTGTGATCCTGATTTCTTTTTGAACCCCATGCCAAACATCCGGTAATTGTTTCAATTTCCCACCGAAATGAATTCCAAGTGCCTGGTGTCCCAGACATATTCCAAGGATCGGTTTGGTATTAACTGCTGCTGCAATCAATTCATTCATAATTCCGGCTTCCTCAGGTAATCCCGGGCCCGGCGATAACATGAAAGCGTCAAATTGCAAAGCTTCTTCCACGGTAATTTCATCATTTCGTTTAACCACAATTGGAGTAGTGGTCAATTGAGAAACATAATGATATAAGTTCCAGGTAAAGGAATCGTAGTTATCCAGTAAAAGAATCATTTCAGCAAGTTCGAAGCGATAGAAAAGCAAAGGTAAGTCCTTTGATCTATGCACCCAAACTTTCTAATCTAAGCTGATGCAATTATTATCTGCCGGGTTGAATAACCACCCTTTTGGTAATATTGCTTTTTTCAGTGGTTGCCCGAACAAAATAAATGCCTGCAGGAAGGTGATCAAGTTCTGTACTGATCACAGGATTAGATTCGTTTTCGAAGTGTTGTGTGAAAACAATCTTTCCAACAGCATCCATAATAAATACATCGCCGGTTTCTGCTTTTGGATAGGCCAGGTCAATATTAATATTTCCGGATGATGGATTCGGAAATACCTGCATTCTCGATTCCTGAACTATTTCTGGTTCACTAAGCAAATAACCCACTGTGAAATTTTGTGTAAACCGGGTTCCGAAATCAGCTTCGAAAAACTGAAGTACGCCGGGACCAAATACATTGGTGAATCTTACGTAGCCTTGTCCGTCACTATTAGCAAAGAAATTCAATCCATCTTTTCCGGTGTCATTTACATTGAAGGAGTAACATCCGGGAGCAAGAACTACGGTATCACGGAAAATGGTATTGGCTGCCAATATCCCATTAGAATAAACTATATTCCCTAAATCATCTTTTATATTCCACGATGTTTCAGTGTAAGCATTATTGGTCTTAAATAATACTGCAAATGAATAAGGATGCTGAACCGGGAATTTTACGGTAGTGTACATTGTGTCATTGTAAGCATATTGATCGGCAGTTCCATTCGGATTACTGATGTATGCATAAAATTGCTCCGACTGATTGCTTACTGAATTCCAATCGAGGGCACCTAGCTGCACTTGTACCGTTTTATTGAAATCCAATGAACCTGTCCAGTTGAAAACAGAAGGTGTGGCACCCTTGATTCCATAGGTAATAGTTGCACTTGTGAGTGTAGTGGAACCTGTGTTTTTAATTGCTATAAGCGGATTGTTGCAAATAGGATTGAAACGATTGTAATAGAAGTCGTTGTTTGGTGAAAGAATTTCTTCCATGGATGCATCAACACTGAAATTAGGAGCCGAATAGG
>CAUJFJ010000251.1 GCA_963169675.1 Bacteroidota bacterium | reverse complement strand
TTTTACCTTCAGCTAACATACCACTACTTCTTTGTGCCTCGACAAACCCGCACCTGTTTGAGTCAACACATGAATTTTAAAACGCGACAAAAGTTAGTTCGTATCCGAAGGCTATTGCCATCCCGAAAAGCCAATTACTTTAAAACTATAGCCATTCTGATATCAATCCTGTTGCCACTGGGATTTATTTTGCCTACTGCCTACTGCGACTGCCTACTGCGACTGCCTACTGGTACCAACTTAATCCTTTACAACCACGAGTTTTTCTGTGGTAATCAAGGTGCCTTTTTCATAGAGCTGGATAACATAAAAACCTGCACTCAAATCTTTACAATCAATTTTAAATTCCGAACCAGTGAGATGGTCTACCTGCTGCACCAACTTGCCGGTAGCATTGCTGATTGAAATGTTGGCATCAGTCACGGCGGCATTCAGTTTCAAAAGAGCAACTGAATTTACCGGATTCGGATACAATTTTGGTTTTACCTTCCCTTCAATTTCATTAATTGCTACCGTATTATCGCAGTAATTGCGGTATTCGATGTAGTTGTTCAGGCCGAATTTGGAAGTTCTCCCGCCAAGGTGAAAATCGTATGCTACATAATCACATCCGCTACCCGCTACATTTGGTAAACGAATTACATCGAGGAAATCAGAGTTATTTCGGGCAATATAAATTCTGCCATCAGGTCCTAACTTCATATCGCCAAAAGACTGCGGAAGAGGAATAGAATCTAGTATTACTTTGGAATTAATAATTGTTGCAGGTACGCCACTCGATAAATCGAACTGATAAAGAATATTATAATCGCTTACGGTAAAATTAAATGCCTTCCAGGTAGCACCATATAATTTGGTGTTATCAGGTGAAAACGAAAGTGAAAAATCGCCACGGCTGAATGGCAAATTAATAGGATTCGAAACCACACCGGTATTGATATCGAAATCGTAAAGTGAAAGAAGGTTTGAAAGGTTATCATTCCCAACACCATTACCATTAATGGCAAGTTTGCTTCCATCGGGAGAAAATTTAATTTCTCCGCGTGCATTCATATTACTCGAACAAGGGAGGAGGCCGGTACCAACCGGATAATATTGCGGGAATGCAGGTATGCCCGCGGGCGTGACATGAAAGACGAGAAAATTATTCGTCAGGTATTCATGTAAAACTAACCAGATATCGGTGCCATTCGCATGATAAGTGGCAGCAACCTGTTCAGTAGGAACGGCAGTGGTGAGCTGATTATTTTTACTTGAAACATCTCCATATCCATTATTCAGACTCATATCTACAATATGATATTCAGCGACTGATGCAGGTTGTCCCTGAATACAGGTAGTGATAATGTAGTAGAGTGAATCGGATCCCGGAAATGGAATGATGATGGTCTGACTTTTAGTACTTCCGCTGGGTGAAATCAGTCCGTTAGCCATCACATTATTCAGGCGATTCCAAACCTGTTCGCCATTCGTATAAAACAAAACCTGGCCGTATGTGTCGCTGTAAGTGGCGCAACCTTCGAAGCCATCGATATCACTTGTGGTAACAGCTACGGGATTACAATTATTGAAATGCATTCCAGCTTTATCGCCAAAATACCAGGTGTTACCATACTTCTGTGCGTTGGTTGAAAAAGAGATCAGAATAAGTAAGAACGGGAGTAATTTTTTTGCAGGCATGATTCAGTTTTTAGATGTGCGACTTGAGATCGATAGTTAAAGGTAGATAAAAAATCATCCGTGCAATCATTACCATCAAAAAACACCATCTAAAACCTCTCAAAAAAAAATCCCGGTCTTGTGGACCGGGATCGGGCAGAAAATTAGGAAGGTTTGCACCTATCCAGGGGAGTTATTTCGGGTCAGATCATAGGAAACCGGAGGTGGAACAAAAGTCCCACTCCCCGGCATGTACTCAGCCACTCTGCCCAAATGGCCGGTAACAAAATTACATGGTTTTTATTAGTTTGGGAACTTTCACACAAAAAAATATTAACAATTTTTAAAACAATCCCCATTTTGATCGAAAATTGCGGTCAAAAATCCTCCAAACCCCTTGATAACACTGCATTTTACCGTTTAAACACCTTCTCAGGGAAAACCCTTAGAGAAAATCAAAAAATGACATTATTATGTCAATAAAAGTGGGTTAAAATGCTTAATTTAGCAATCTAATTTGAACCACATGAAGCGTATTTTACTGATAGCAGCCCTAATTGCTCTCAACTTAACGGTTGGGAATGCAAAAAATCTTCAGGCATTATTTTCATTCAAGACTTTCTACTCGCCTGAAAATGGTCCTTATATTGAAACCTATCTTTCTGTGAATGGCAAAAGTGTTAGCTATTCGAAAAATGCCAATGGCATGTTTCAGGGAGCTATTGAAATAACAGCTATTTATAAAGATGCAGAGGGCATTCGTCATTCCGACAAATACAATTTATTGAGTCCCGAAGTGAAAGACACCGGCAATCTGGATTTTAGTTTTCTGGATCAGCAACGCGTACAACTTCCCAATGGAAAATATGTGTTGGAATTGGTGATCCGCGATAAAAACACTCCGGAAAAACCATATAATGTAACACAGCCTATAAAAATCGAATACTACAATAACATCGTTGCCATTTCAGATATCGAACTCCTTGAATCATACACTAAAACAGTATCGCCAACGATACTTTCCAAGAGTGGTTTTGATTTGATCCCATTTGCAGATAATTTTTATGGTACGTCATTAAAGTCGGTTAAATTTTATGCCGAAGTATACAACACCGACAAGGTAATGAGCGGAGCGCCATACTTGTTGAGTTACTTTATCGAGACTGCTGAATCAAAGCGTGTAATTGAAGCAATGAGAGGTTTCGTGAAGCAAAATCCGGAAAAGGTAAATGTCTTGTTGCGTGAAATTCCTATAACTGATTTGCCATCGGGGAACTACAATCTGGTACTCGAAGTTCGTAATCAGCAAAATGAATTAATTGCTACCAACACTACATTTTTCCAGCGCAGCAACGTCGTTACACTTCCTGTCAGCGACGATTTTCAACAACGTGATGTGTCGAATACCTTTGCTTCTGCCATCACCAACAAAGATTCCCTGATTGAATACATACATTCCCTGACTCCGATTGCCAATCAGCTGGAACAAACTTTCCTGACCAACCAGATGAAGCTGGCGGATGTAAATATCATGCAGAGGTTTTTCTATGATTTCTGGTCGAAACGCAGCCCTGTAAATCCCGAGAAATCCTGGATGGACTACCGCATTGAGGTGATGCGTGTAAACAACGATTTCAGCACCCGGATTGCAAAAGGATATACTACCGAAAGAGGAAGGGTTTACCTGAAATACGGTCCTCCGAATACCATTTCAAGAAATTACAATGAGCCGAGTGCTTATCCCTATGAAATTTGGCACTATTACAAAATTGAACAACAAACGAATCGCAAATTTGTGTTCTATAATCCGGATCTGGTAACAAACGATTTTATCCTGTTACACTCTGATGCTCAGGGAGAGCCGAACAACGACCGTTGGGAACTCGAAATCTACAAAAGAGATACCCAAAGCCGCGATTATGATGAAAAAAACAAAGGCGCCGATTACTTCGGAAATAAAGCCGGCGATAATTTCAGTAATCCGCGGTAATCCTTTTACAGAATTACTTAATTATTCAAATCAATATTTCTTTTATTTTCTTCCCACTGAGAATAATAAAGCAATTCATATATTTAATATATTTGTCAAGTGGATAAGTTAGGATTTATAGAAATAAGAATAACCGGGTCTAAAGGCAATCTTGACCTATCACCTGATAATTATGACATCAGTGAAGTAATTTCTATTCTGGAAAATGCCGAAAACTTACTTTATTCATCAGATAAAAAAGACCGCCCTACCATAAGTTATAAAATCGAAGAAGGGTCAGTAAGACATATTTTTAAAACATCCATCCAAACAATTATTGGCTTCAATGCCATTTTAGGACAAGTAAAAGCAAATTCGAATATTGATTTTCTTGATTTTCCAACAGCTACTTCTTTGGAAAACATTCAGAATATTGCAACCAAGCGTAATTACCAATTTAGCATCAAAACATCACTTTCAGACACGAATGAATTAACGATAAACAGTAAAACAAAATTTTATCGAACTGAGTCTATTTGGGCGGATGCTGAGTTATACTTGTATGGTAAAGTCACAAATGCTGGTGGAAAAGATAAAGCCAATATCCACATCTACACAGAACAACGAGGGTCGTTGAGGATTCAGACTCCGATCAGCTTTTTGGAAGAGTATGATGAAAATATATTATACAGAAATTTTGGTGTTCGTGCCATTGGGAAACAACATTTAGAAACTGGTGAAATTGATACTTCAAATCTTAAATTTGTTGAGTTAGTAGACTACCACCCAAAATATGATCCGGAATATTTAAAAGGCCTAAGAGATAAAGCAAGAAAATCATGGCTTGGCAAAATCAATCCTGACAATTGGTTAAATGAATTAAGAGGAAATTATGACACATAAAGCAGTTTTGCTTGATACAAGTTTTTTTCTTCGCTTTTTAAACGAAGAAGATCCACTTTTTAAAAATGCAGAT
>CAUJFJ010000250.1 GCA_963169675.1 Bacteroidota bacterium | reverse complement strand
AAAACGAGTCAATCGACAAAGCTTTAAAGAAATTCAAGAAGAAATTCGAGAAAACCGGTGTAGTTCGTGCCCTCAGATCACGTCAGGCATTTGAAAAGCCATCAATTACCCGCAGAACCACTGTGAAAAAAGCTATTTACCGCGATACTTTACGCGCAGCAGAAAACACAGGCTTGTAATTTTTTTGGATTTCCGGGCTGATTTTGTTCAAGGAGTTATTATCTTTGATGGAAATCAACCCGGATGCCATTAAAGCGTTTTTTATCCCATCTTCAATACGAGAAGAGGTATTCAGCACATACGCTAACAGCATATGAGTCAGATTTGACTCAGTTTTTGGATTACCTTCTAAAGGAATATCAAACCACACAAATTTCAGAAGTCTCTCATTTCTACATCCGTTCGTGGATTGTTAGTTTAATGGAAGACAAAATCGCAGCCCGTTCTGTTAACAGAAAGATCACTGCATTGAAGTCCTTTTTTCGTTTTTTAATACGAGAAAAAGTTCTGGATCATAATCCGATGGTGAAAATCCAGTCGCCAAAAGTACCCAAGAGATTGCCTGCCTTCATAGATGAAAAACGAATGGAGTCGCTTTTTGATGGTGTTGAATTTGAAGAGGGATTTAAAGGTATTCGCGACAGAACCATCATGGAGTTGTTTTATGGCAGTGGCATGCGTTTGTCGGAATTGGTAAATCTGAAAATTGCAGATATTAATTTTAGTAATCAGGCAGTTAAGGTTCTTGGCAAAAGAAATAAGGAGCGAATTATTCCTCTATCAGGAACAGTTATTGAGCAATTGAAAGAATATATAACTGCACGTTCGGCATTTATTGTAGAAAACGGTGCTGATACTGCCTTTTTATTTCTCGATAACCGTTGTAACAAAGTATATCCCAAGTTCGTTTATAGATTAGTAAAGAAGTACCTCGGACAAGTAACGACCGGTGATAAAAAGAACCCTCATATATTAAGACACACTTTTGCCACGCATATGCTGAATAACGGTGCCGAAATTAATGCAGTCAAAGAGTTGTTAGGTCATGCCAGTTTGGCTGCTACTCAGGTCTATACTCACAATACCATTGAAAAGCTCAAAAATATTTACAAACAGGCACATCCTAAAGCCTGATAAAACCAATATGCTATGAAAATAAAAGTTCAGTCGATTCATTTTACTGCCGACAAAAAATTGTTGCAGTTCATTGAGGAAAAAGTTGACAAGCTGTTTCAGTTTTACGACAGCATTATTGACAGCGAAGTTTATCTGCGACTTGATAAGTCTGATAACGCCGAAAATAAAATTGCAGAAATTAAGATAAACACACCAGGGAAAACATTATTTGCCAAAGAGCAATGCAAGACATTCGAAGAGGCTACAGATGTTGCTGTTGAAGCACTCCGTCGCCAGATCACCAAACATAAAGAGAAATTGAGAGGTGTTTAATTACCTACAAAATAAGATTTGAATTGAAGGAGGGAGAAATTCCTCCTTTTTTTATGGCTTTGAGTGTAAACTAATGTTGTTCAGGGAAGAATTCTTTTTACTTTTGCTTCCTTAACAGATTTTGAAACGAGAAATGGCTGACGGGTTTTATTCTGAGGGAGGTTATCTGGAAAAGCATCCAAACTGGCATACGGAAGATGCAAGCTGGAAGGCATCTAATATTTTTAAAATAATTAATAAGAATAGCCTTACACCTTCCACCATAGCTGAAATAGGATGTGGTGCCGGTGAGATTTTGAAGCAGCTTCAGCAAAAAATGTCCGATTCAGTTTCTTTTACAGGATATGAGATTTCTCCACAGGCATTTGAACTTTCCAAGAGCAGAGAGAATGAAAAGTTAAAGTTTTACCTGCGCAACCTTACTGAAATCAAAGATGTATTTGATTTGGTTCTTTTAATCGATGTTTTCGAGCATGTAGAAGATTTTTATGGCTTCCTGCGAGAGATGAGAGGTAAGGGGAAATATAATGTTTTTCATATTCCATTAGACTTATCGGTGCAATCGGTGTGGAGAGGCGAGCCTTTGATGCGTAAAAGAAGAAATTCGGGACACATTCACTATTATACCAAGGATACAGCATTGGCGGCATTAAAAGATACCGGATATGAGGTGGTCGATTATTTTTACACTGGTTCTTATATTGATTTGCCTTCACGTTCATTTAAATCGGGATTGATGAAGTTGCCGCGCAAATTGCTCTATGCCATGAACCCTGATTTTGGGGTAAGGGTCTTAGGCGGTTATTCGTTGATGGTCCTGGCGAAATAAAATTTATGGTTCCCCAAGAGCAATAGCTATTTTTCTCATTAAGTAGGCAGGATCTGCAACATTCCGTTCTTTTTCTATTTCAGCGCGGATAGCTTTCAGTTTTGTTGTGCTGATACCTGCTCGCATAATGGCTGCTAAAAATTTAATCAGATTTCGGTAAATCGTTTTTTGATATTCCGATATGCCTTTATTACGCAACAGAAACAAACGGAACGATGAAACCTGATAGAAAAATGCTTCCGTTTCGTCGAGTTCATAGTATGATTTCAAAAGAATAACTCGGGAATCGAGCTGATAAAATACATCGTTTAATTCTACTTCCTGTAACTTGCGGATTGCCTTTTTAAATTCATTTGTCATGAAATAATAGTAGGCAGTATTATATGCAGATGCATTGCTGCGTTCCTGTGGTGGTATCAGAGAAAGTTGCTTTTCGAGAAATTCTCTGCACCATTTTTTTTCGCCAAGTCGTAGACTGATACTCACAATATTTTTAAATTCGTATTGCGACATATATTCGTGATGCGTTAGCTTTTTATTTCCAAGCATATCCTTATAAATGCCGAATAGCGTTCGCAAGTATTCGGAATGGCCCTGATTTATTTTTCTTACGCAATAATTTTTAATGTACTGATATAATTCATTGAGTTCTTTTGGGTCAAACAATCCGGAATTGAATTTGATGAGTTGCTCAGCTTGTTTAAAGTATTCTTCGGAATTGTTGCCGGACAGTGTCTGTAATAAATTAAAATAAATACTTATAGCAGGGATATTCTGATACTGAGGTGTGGTAGCCAACTTGTTGATTTCATCTGACAATGGTATTTCAATTTTCCTGTTCAGGATATTGGCCATATTGGCGATTTCACAACTGAGCTGGAGTTTTTTCAGAATATAAAAAGTGTCCAGGTGGTTCATCACTGATCCGTAATCCGGGATATTTTTTCTGGATTCCACATGGGCAACATGTGAAAGATGTTCTTCAGCATGTTCAAACTGCAACCGGAAGTAGGCACTGTTTTGAAAGTAGTTGCCGGAGGTGATTTCCAAATGGACATGGTTATAAGCTTTTTCACATCCCCGGTCACTGAGTGATTTAGCCGTAATCGTTTTCTTAAGCAGTGCTTTCTTGTCGAGAGCTTTCAAAGTGATAAAATTCTCAATATGCCGGTTCAGGTCCGAAATCAAATACCTCATTTCTTTATCATCATAGGCTTTTTCAGGAAAAAGATAGGCAAATGCGGCTTCTTTCGATGAATTGGGGTAACTTAGTAACCTGCTAACAAGCATCAAAAGTTCCTTGTCGCATTTGAAAAAAGGGGAGCTGAGATACGTTTCGAAGCTCTTTTGCTCTGAAATAGTCAGTGAATGGAGTAATTCTGATAACTTATTTTTAGGCGATTCAGACATGATTATTCGGCAAAATGCAAATATATGACAAAATATTGATATAAATAATTATATAAAACATTGAAAATAAGAACTATAAATAATAGTACACTAAAAAATGGCTTTCGGCAAACGTTGATTTATGAATTTTTTCAGGAGTTCATGTGTATTTAATATTGTACCGTGAAAATAACTCATGAACTATCTATCTTTAAAATCGCGGAATATGAAAAATCAAGGCGAATACAAAATGCGGACTAAAAGCATAAGCAGGTTAATGCTTGCGGGATTATTAATCCTTCTAAATTCTATGGCATTAAAGGCTGCCGACTACTATTGGGTAGGTGGCAGTGGAAACTGGAGTGATTACGGGAGTCATTGGGCAACAACCAGTGGTGGAACCATATTTCACACGGCAATTCCAACTTTAAACGACAATGTTTACTTCGATGCCAATTCATTTTCGGCAACGGGACAGCAGGTGACATTGGATAATACCTTAATCTATTGTAATAATATGGACTGGACAGGAACTTTATTCAGTCCGACGATTTTTGGAATTACAAACCAACTAAATGTTTATGGTTCGTTTAAATTGAATGCAGCCATGGATTTTTCTGTGAAGAGGATTAATTTTTATGGTGCATCGGTTGGAAACACCATTGAACAGGCAGGAAATGGCCTGGATACACTTTACTTTATGGGCAGCGGTTCCTATATCCTGACGGAATCACTGGTTACTAAGAGTATTTTTGTAAATAATGGTTTATTTACGACTAACAATTTTGATGTCACAACCGAGCTTTTCATTCTGGGGGGTACAGGGAATACAGCTGCCGGAGATTTTGGTACTTCTAACATTAATATCAGCAGTACATTTAGCAGTTTTTACGGAAATGTAACTCTGAATGCGTCATCCAGTAATTTAAATTTCATAAATAGTGTTGTGCCAAATATGCGATTGTGGTCAACAGGACATACATTCAACAATGTTTATTTTGAAACCAGAGCTGAAGTAATTGGTGGCTTTAACTGCCAGGATTTAACAGCGGATGCTACCTTTTATATTAATGGATCAAGTTATGCCGTTAGCTGTGTTAACGCTGATTTTTCAGGATCTACTACTCTTGATTGCAATTTTACGGCTAGCACTGTTGATTTATTGGTTGATGATGTATTCTTTAAAATCAGGCAGGCAGTTGTAAGTAATACATTCAATATGAATGGTACTTGCGGTAAGCCCGTTCATTTTCAACCAATAGATTTTTTAAGTTCAGGAATTCTGAATGTACTTAGCGGAACAGTAACCATTGAATACATCAATCTTACTTCAATTCAGGCTACAGGTGGAGCCACATTTATAGCCAATAACAGTGTTGATGGTGGCGGAAATGCGGGTTGGAATATTACTTCAGCAACGCCCCGTACACTTTATTGGGTTGGTGGAACTGGAAATTGGGAAGACGAGAATAATTGGTCACTTACAAGTGGTGGATCTGGTGGTAACTGTATTCCTTCCTTGTTAGATGATGTGGTATTTGATGGAAATTCCTTCACTGCAAACGGTGAGGTAGTTACTATTACCAATTCGCCTGCAACTTGTAATAATATGAACTGGACCGGTGTAGGATTCAATCCTGAAATTACGCCTTCATTATTCCCGGGCACTATAATTTTACATGGATCACTTACTCTCAGTCCAAATGTGCAATGGAGCATTTATGAGTTGCAATTTGCCGGTAGTTCACCTGTAAGCACTTTGTTTAGTGCGGGAATAAATTTACAAGGCGTAAATATTAATACCAATGGATCAGTAACTTTGGCTGATGAACTGACATGTGAGGGATTATCAAGTCAAAAAGGAACTTTCAATACAGCAAATTTCGATATTCATTCAAAAGGCATATTTGCAAATGCAGGAATTAATCCAATCACATTTAACTTTGGCGCATCAACATTATATTTAAGTGAACGATATACTTTATTCGGAGCTTTTTTGACTGTTTCAGGTGCAAATGCCAATTTAGTGATGGAAGCCTTTGGTTCATTAGCTTTTGAAATGCTTGGAACGCCTGCCCAATTTAACAATGTAACCTGTTATGCCGATGCTTATATTGGCACTCTCATTTGTAATACTTTCGATTCCTATGATGTTGTTACTATCACGGATTTAACTTCCATTGTTGCAGACTTTAGAAAATCATCAAATGCTTATAAAATAACTTCTGATACTGTAAGGCTTGCTCAGTCTGTTAATCAATTTTTATTTGATACATTACAAGTTAACGATGCTTTTATAACATCAAGTTCTTGCTCAAATACAATTTCTTTAGCTAAGTACAACCCATTTGGAGCTAATGCACAATTTATAAAAGCAACAGGAATTGTTCAGGTAGATTATGCGATTTTAAAAGACATTCAGGCATCCGGTGGTGCTACCTTTATTGCAAATAACAGCACAGATTTAGGAAATAATACAGGATGGACGATCAATACCTCTCCTTCAAGAGATTTGTATTGGGTAGGTGGAACAGGTACCTGGAACGACAATGCACATTGGTCGCTTGCTTCGGGTGGTGCTGGAGGAGAATGTCAGCCTTTAAAACAAGACAATGTTATTTTTGATGCAAATTCATTTGCACAATCAGGTGATACAGTATATGTACATCCAACATTGGGTGTATACTGTAACAATATCAGTTTCTCTTCAATTCCTAATGCAACTGTTCTTTATAGTTCAAGTGGTAATTATGGGTTGAATGTAAATGGATCTGTTGCATTAGCTCCGGAATTGAATCCTTACAATGTGCTTATTGTACTTACTTCCCCAAATGTTGGGAACACAATAGCCACAGGGGGGAATCAATTGGCAGGTTTAAATTTTAACGGTTCAGGAACATGGGACTTGCTTGATGCGGCTGATCTTTCTCATTTCGCTGGAATTGGTGGTACGCTTAATACAAATGGTCATGATATAAATACCGGAGATGTCAATCTTGGTGGCTCAGGAACTTTGAATTTGAGTACTTCTACTATAACTACTCTCGGATTTTATGTAACAGGTGGAGCGGTTACCATAAATGGGGGCGGCGCAAATGTTGTGATGACAAGTTCATTCCTTTCATTCCAACCTCAGGGTGCACATTTTAATTCAGTTACCTTTACAGGAACTGCAAATACTCAGGGAGCATTTTCATGTGATAGCTTATTTGCTCAGGGAGATTTTATAAATATCAACTCAGCAATCACAGCAGGATATGCAGAGTTTGATGATGATGTTACACTTTCATTACCTTTTGTTGGTGGGGATGTGGTGCTTAACAATCCTGGTAAACTGGTTCGTATCAACAATATGATGTTAACAGGTGATATGACCTCTAATGGAAACAGTGGATTCCCAATTCAGGTTGAAGGGTATTCCGGCTTAGGAGCACTCACTAAACCGACAGGTCAAATTTGTTTGGATTATGTTTTGTTGAAGAATATGCTTGGAACCGGTGGTGCACAGTTTTATGCTGGTGCGAATAGTGTCGATTTAGGCGGAAATTCCGGATGGTCATTCTCTTCATGTGTACCACCAACATCAGTTGTTTGGCCTGGTGATGCAAATTACGATCTGGTGGCCGATAATACTGATATCCTCAATATTGGTTTAGCATATGGTTATACCGGCCCAGTAAGAGCAGGTGCATCACTTGCCTGGGTAGCACAGCCTGCTACTGATTGGTCGGCTCAGTTTGCAAATGGAGCTAACTTAAAACATGCTGATACCGATGGTAATGGTGTTGTTGATACAGATGATACTACTGCTGTATCTTTAAATTACGGATTAACTCATCCATTCAGACTTTCTGCGCCAACAACCAGTTTGTTACCCGCACCTGAAATGTATGTTGTTACCAATCCGGATACAGCTTCCTTAAGTGATACTGTTATTGTTGAAGTATATTTAGGTACAAGTACTTTACCTGTTGACAGTATTTATGGAATTGCCTTCACACTTAATTATGATACTGCACTGGTTTCTCCTTCTTACTTTAATGCCGATTTTACAGGATGCTGGATGGGAACACCGGGTGTAGATCTGATTACTTTCAGTCATAATAATTATTCTTCAGGGTCTATGGATTTTGCAATTGTGAGAACAGACCAGAGTAATGTGAATGGATTTGGGTTGCTGAACAGGTTAGGAATTGTTATCGTTGATAATGTTGGTGCTAAAGTTACTTTGCCATTAACATTAAGTAATGTGACAGCAATAACTGCATCGGAATATTTACTTGCTCTTTCGTTAGCCAGCGATTCAGTGCTAATTGATACAACCGGAACAGTAGGATTTAATGAGATTGCTGCTGATTATAACAATTTGATTGTTTATCCGAACCCTGCAAATGATTACGTTCAGGTTTATGGTGACATGCATGGAGAATTTGCAGTTGAAATTTACAACCAGTTTGGAGTTTTGGTTTATAGTAATATTTACAACAATGCAAATTTCAGAGTTCCTGTAACCACTTTGAGTCAGGGTGTTTATTTCATGAATGTTAAAGGACCTAAAGGAAGAACGGCCAGAAAAATTGATATCATCAGGCAATAAAATGCCATCTGCCTTTGGCAGGATGTGAAAAATCCCGGATCAACTGATTGCAGCAGTTTTTCCGGGATTTTTTATTGAATATGTTTGATTCTTTCGAAACAGACTACAACTTACAAATCTTCTTTTTAAAAGTGCCTGTAGAGGTAATTACTTCCATAAAATAGATCCCGCCGGGTAGATCACTTTTGATTTCTATTGTTGAAAGTCCGGTTTCATTCATTTTTTCAAATACTTTTTGTCCTGATACCGTAGAAATTATAACTTTTGAAGAGTTGCCGGCATTTGAAGGTATTGAAATTGTTATGGATGCATCAAATGGATTTGGAAAGACATAAACCTCGTCCTGTGTGCTGATGTTGTTATTCAAAGATGTGAAGGAGCATCCGGAACTGCCAAGAAGGTTATTTAATTCGGAGCAAAGAAAATTATATTTGCTTTGGTCAACAGCATTCAATGTTCCCGACAATAAATTATTTTGTTGAAGGGAATCAACCATCATATCATACAATTCCTCTGTGCCATTATAGAAC
Source organism: Bacteroidota bacterium (assembly GCA_963169675.1). GTDB lineage: Bacteria > Bacteroidota > Bacteroidia > AKYH767-A > OLB10 > JADKJB01. The sequence continues at coordinate 6,629 of CAUJFJ010000250.1, read as the reverse complement.
CGGATCAATTGATGGGAATGGTTTCTGATAGTTTTCCCATCATAATAAGCCAGAGGTGAACTGAATTGTTCCGAGAATATCCAGTCTCTTGGCATTCCGCTCAGATTTAAAATTTCAGGCATGAGTGACCTTGAATCGTTAGGCAAGAAAGCTGCAGGTATGAAATTCGACCAGTTAGTGAATCCGGAAATTTCAAGAATGGTGCTGAACAGATCAGCTGTATTTACCAGCAAATTACTCGTTCTTCCCGGATTTACAACTGCGGGACCAGAAATGATCATTGGAACATGAACACCGTAATCATATAGCGATTGTTTACAATGTGAGGTGTCTGCAATTTGAGCTACTCTTTTATCATTACCATTATCGCCAATGAAAATTATATTGGTGCTGTCAGCTAAATTGTTTTGCTGAAGAAATAGAATCAATCTGCCAATTTCGGAATCTACCGCTTCAAGAGCGGCTTTAAAATACAATTTTGGATTATTATTAATATGCCCCACAGTTCCAATTAATCCGGGAACGGTATGTAAGGTATCAGGTGGTTTATGAAATGGTGTGTGAGGTGCATTAAATGCGAGCCACATAAAAAATGGTTTGCCGCTTTGCAAAGTATCGAGCCAGTTTATTGCATCGGTAGCAGTTTGAGTGGTTGCATAGGTAGTAACTGTATCAGCAACACCATTGGTAATGGCTACATAGTTGAAAAAGTCTGGTATTGCTCCATTAAAATTTCCGGAGTAAGCATCATAACCCATTTGATTGGGGTACAAATATTTTTGTGGACTTGAATTATGGAGGTGCCATTTGCCAAATGATCCTGTTGCAAAATTCACAGGAGCATGATACTTTAACAATTCCGGAATCGATATTTCAGCGGTGTCGAGTTGAGGCGATTGCTGGCTGGTAATTACACCGCCTACACCGGTTCTGAAGCTATACCTTCCAGTAAAAATGCCTGCCCTTGTAGGAGAGCAAACCGGGTTTGCCCAAGCATGATTGAAAATAATTCCATTTTCGGCAAACTGACGAATATTTGGAGTGTTGGCCGTATCAGCAGAGCTGCTGTAAACACCAAAGTAATCGGTGCCAACATCATCAGCAATGATGAGTATAGTGTTTTGCTGAGAAAACACCATTTTTGATGCGAAAATCATTAAAAGCAAGAGGTTGATTCGTTTCATTTTAATCATATCAGAATTAAGAAGGCGTTTGATCACGCTGGTGCCAAAAAGTTTAATAAGGATATGCAATAAAAAAGGCCACTCTGTCAGGAGTAGCCTTGTGTATTCCAATAATAAGAATCAATCCTGTCGGATGATTTTTTCGGTCTTTTTATAACTTCCGCTTTCAATTACAATGTGATACATGGCAGGAGCAAGATAATTGATGTCGAGCTCAATTTGTTGTATTCCTGCTGCAACAGGGTACTCACGACTGAAAACAGTTTGGCCGAGTACATTTACAATCGTTACAACTGCTTTACCGGAGAAGTCCTGGTTAATTACAAGATTCAAAGCGTCATGCACTGGATTAGGATACAAATTGATGCTGACATCATTTTTACCTGATTCATTACAATTGATAGAGATGATTTTTGACTCAGCACTTTCGCCATTGAAATCAACTTGTTTTAATCTGTAATACCAGCGTGATTCGTCTTTAAGATCATGGTCGAGGAACTTGTATGCAGTAGTAGTGCTAACTGTTCCGGCACCTTTGATTCGAGTTACTTCCGAGAAATTAATGCCATCATAACTTTTTTCAAGTACAAAGAAATCGTTGTTTAATTCAGATGCTGTTACCCATTCCAGAGAAATGGATTTTGAATCACACTTACCTGTGAAGCTAATCAGTTCAACAGGAAGTGGAATAGACTGAGGTGCCAGATCAAAATTTTCAGTGTTGAAACTGATCCAGGCAGCTTTAGTCACACTCGACAACGCAGGTGATGCTGCTCCTGCAATTGCAACTCCTGAAATGGATCTCCATTGAACCGGAGGGGCATTGTATGCCCATTGAGCCATTAGAAGGTTCGGAAGGGGGGCTATACCATCCTGAATATTATCAAAGTAAAGTGATATATCAGGATTTGTAGTGCCACTGATGCTATTAATTTTCTGATACCAAAGTGGATTGATTGCTCCGAGATTAGCATCCTTAAGCGCCACATTAAATCCATCCAGTGTAGGATTGTTATTTACAAATCTAACTGCATAGGTGTTTGCTGATGTATTAGATGGTCGTAGTGCAACAGGTCTGAAACGACCACCATTTATACTGGAACCAACAGGGAAAATATATGTACTGGTAGAATTGGTGTTCCAACGCAATCTTCCAACTCCCGTGCTGCTCACAAATCCCTGTACAGGTGTTGAGTTTAATGCGCCGGTGCGTGTAATGGCTGTATTCGAAGGATTTGTTACATGCATCCAAAATGCCCCTGTTGCTAATTCACGGTCATTCAGATTTAATATACCCTGTGCAACTGTATTTACGCCCAGTGTTTTTACACCGCTTCCCGACAAGGTTAAATTGTAGAAATTGGTGGTTGTTGTACCCAGGATACTTTGTGCAGCGCCATTAAAATCAGTTGTTCCCGGGCTGGAATTAATGAAAGCATTTCCGCCGGAATTATTAGTCCAGTCACCTGTTAAAGTGATGAGTCCCCAATTATCTAAACGACCAATATTGGCGCCATTATCCCTGTTCACAAAACCACCCTGAACAGTAACAAGTGCACCGGTTTCAACCTGTATCAAAGATCCGTCATTTACAATCAGTCCGGATCCGAAGGCCGGACAAGCAACAACAGAAATGTAGAGGTTTTTTACCATCGTATTATTACCAAATGCATTGGTGGCCTGCAACGTAACATTATAGTTTCCTGCAACATTGTAATTAATTACAGGATTTTGAAGTGCAGACAAAGCTGGTGTACCACCCGGGAAAGCCCATACCCAACTTGTTGGGCTGTTTGTAGACAGGTCAGCATAAGTTACAGGTGAGCCGGCACAAACAGTGGTTGGCCATCCTGCAAAGTTTGCCACAGGAGCTGAACAAACATTTACAGTGATGTATCCTGCTAAAGTCAAAGTGTTGGATCCACTTATATTTGAAACTATCAGTGTTACCGGATATGTCCCTGAAGTTGCATATACAACAGCAGGATTTTGTATAATGGAAGATGCCGGAGTTCCGCCCGGGAAAAACCATTGCCATGAATTCGGGCTGTTTGTACTGAGGTCAGTAAAGTTCACTGTGCCACCAGCACAAAGTGTAGTAGGAGTAGCACTGAAATTCGCAACGGGAGGAAGCGGACAGTTTACCACAGTAATGTATGCTGTTTTAGTTATTGTATTTCCCCCATAAGGATTAGTAGCAGTCAATGTAACTGCATAATTTCCTGCAGCGGCATAAGTAACAGAAGGATTCTGCAATGCGGAAGATGCAGGAGCTCCACCGGGGAATGTCCACGTCCATGAGGTTGGAGAATTCGTTGAAAGATCATTGAAGAAAACAGGTTGTCCGGTACATACCGATAAGGGTGATGCAGAGAAATCGGCAACAGGGGGAGGACAATTATTTACGACAATGTAATTCGTTTTGGTTTCAGCATCGGTTCCTGATGCGTTAGTAACTGTTAAAGTAACAGTATAGTTTCCGGGAGCACCATAAGTAATGGGTGGTGGATTTTGACCTACGAAAGCTGCAGGTGCACCACCTGGAAATGCCCATGTCCATGTTGTGGGTGAGCCAATACTCAGATCAGTGAAAGTAACAGTTACAGAATTACATCCTGATGTTGGCGTTCCGGAGAAGTTGGCCACCGGAGCTGCAATAGAGCAGTTGGAAACATTCAATGCTACCATAGCTGTAGGACCGCAAGAGTTATTAACTATACTCCTCGACATAATATCGTTTCCACCAGCAGTTTCACTTATAGGTGTAAGCGTTCTGCGGTCTGTATTCGGACCAACGGCATAATTCATTACTGTAACCGGAGTGATGGTATGGCCTAACTGATGACTATGTCCTAATTCATGTAATGCAACCGATTCAAAATCGAACAGACCGCCGGCAGTAGGAGCAGGGCCATAGTTCCAGTTTATACCACCGGTTCCATTGGTGCGAAATTTCAAGTCGTTTTCATTTACATACCAAACTCCCGATGCACAGGCGCTGTAATAACTGTATGAAACACCAAGAACACCTGCGGGAAGTGCACATGATCCATCGAAAGTAACTATGTTGGCACCATCGAGTGCCTGACATGCAGTGGCAGTTGTACCTGCTTTGTTAAAATTAACAAAGGTTCCGCATCGCCATGTTTGCAAAGCTCTTTCGAAAGAGGCAACAGCTGCAGCATTTGCATTGAATAAATTGTTGTATTGCCAGGTATAACCACTGGTTCCGTTATCGTTTATCAAATCAGGCTGGTAATAAACACCACCGGAATTAACATTTGATTCATTGTAATTAATAGTAATCGTAACGCCTGAAATAGTTGCTTCATTTAAGTCGTTTGTAACACGAATATTGCCGCTACCGGCCTGCGTAGGAACCCAAGCCTGGATATTGGTGTTTGTCCAGGAAATAATGTGGTTGGCCGGAGTTGGGATGAAACCTGCACCACCATTGTTAGCATCTCTGAATTCCAGAGCCCGTGTTCCGCCATAAGGACCGGCACCAAAGTTATTTCCGGTAATCGTTACTAATGAAAAAGTTCCTGCTGTCGATGGAGAAGTGATTGTTGTAATAGTTGGAAACACAAGTGTTACCGGAGGGCCTCCTGGACCAGCATTGGAAGATTGAATAAAATTAGCAGGAATAATTTCTGTGTAGTTTTGACCGGTCAGCTGAATCAACGGTTGATATACTTCCGTTGCAATATTAGAATAGTTCAACAGGCCATCAACAGCAGAACCATCTTTCAAATCATACTTGATGAGTGATTGATTTGCTGCAAAACCTTCAAATTGGTTTGAAGTAGTGAATGGAGAAGTTGGATTTAAATTTGCGGCAGGCATCAAAAAGAATATCCCGGTTTGATCAATCTCTAATTCCAGTGAAGGTTCCGCTTTGATCATTTGATTGCCGACAATACCACCTTCGGTAATTATTTCAATTTGGTTGGTTGTGACAGATCCTTTGAATACCTTATAAACTTCAACAATGTTACTGGTGTAAATGAAGGTTGAGGTTGCATTCCAAAAACTATGACGGGCTACTACTTTACCTTCAATTATGGCAGATGACCCTGATATTTTTTCCTGCATAGGGACAACGTAGGTCATACATTGACTGAATACGGAAAAAGAAGTCAAAGAAAAAATGATCAGCAAAAATAATTTTCGTAATATTTTTATGTGAAACAGTTGCATGGTAAATTTAAATTAAGTGAATAACATTTGTTTCAACTATTGTTTTACTTCAATTGTTTTTTCGGTTGTTTCACCGGTAACTTCAGTCGTTTTAGCTGTAGTTGCTTTGAGATTGCTTTTATCTTTAAAGTGAATACCCATTGAGGCAGGTTGTCCGTACAATTGCGGAGACATATATTTACCTACCGCATCATTGGTTTTATTTACCACAGCAGCACGTTCTTCCGGATACTGTTGCATGTAAAGATCATCACGTTCTGTATAAACTACCCAAGAAATTTTTTGTCCGGGGGTTCCACCTGCAACAACAAATTGCTTGTTGCTGATTTCTGATTTAACAAAAACGGGAGCAGCGTTTCCGATAGGAGTAAGCTGGTAGCTATAGTTGGAATTATTTACTGCTTCAAAATAGTCTGGTAACGTAACAGTTCCTTCGCCGGCGCTGTTGAGAACAACATTCCCTCTGTACACATTAAGCACCTCTGGTGATTCCATTGAAAAATGTTTGAGCAATTTATTTTGAGGGTCGAGTGGATGATCAATAAGGAATGTTTTTACGCCAGATGTTCCTAAATCATTGTCGAAGAAACCACCATAACGGGTAGCTACTCCAGGATCAGCATATCCATATACTCCAATAGCAGAAACACCACTTGTTACAAAACCATTTATACCATAACCCAAATTACCTGTTGCTGTTCCATAAATTCCATCCCCATTCGCACCACCAAATCCGCTGGTGCCTGTGCCGGCAGCAACTGTGGTCTGACCTTGCACTCCTGAAATCCCACCAACTCCTAGTACTGGTACAGCAGTTTGAGAAGAAATCAAGGAATAAAGCCCGTGACTAAAATTAGTTAATCCGGTATTATATGCAAATACACCTACTACTGAATTAGCTGCAGAGCCTGTTAAGCCAGCTCCACCATTCAGCATCGTGAATGTTCCACCGGCATCACGGCCAATAACACCGGAACTTGAAAGTGCGGCATTAATATTATTAGAAACTGAATAAATACCAATTCGTGTTCCTGTGAACGCACCACCAGAACCGGCTGCTGAATAGCCGGCAGGTACATTATTACCTGAAGCAATAATTCCTGTTCCGGCAGCATTGGTATTGTATGCAAAAACTCCGAATCCTGTTGAAGAAGTCGAAATTCCGGTAACTCCGGAGCCAGGTGTTGCACCTGTACTTGTATTTTGGCCGTATACACCATCACCGGTGCCGGTTGCAGCTCCTAC
>CAUJFJ010000249.1 GCA_963169675.1 Bacteroidota bacterium | reverse complement strand
AATGGGAAAAGTATTGATATCCCTTTTAATAAAGATCTGGGAAGTCTGAAAACTCCCCCGGGATTTATTTCCAAAAGAATAGATTTCGATAATTTTATGGTTGGCCAGATCGATAAAACGGTAGCTGACTTCAGACAAGGTCACGAGTTGGTGGCAATCAGAAAACTGGGAGATACCAATATTCTTTCTATTAAATATGGGGAAGAAATATATGAAGTTGAAACCCCTTTGGTGATTGCTTCGGAAGGAGATCGAAGTGTAGTATCTAAAACCTATTCGGGCTTTGGCATGGAGCCTGACCACTATTGTGGCGGCATCAGAGCTTATTATTCGGGTGTCACAGGAATGCATCCTTTGAACTTTATTGAATTGCATTTTCTGGATGAATTGTTGCCTGGCTATTTTTGGATTTTCCCATTACCAAAAGGCGGCGCTAATGTTGGAGCCGGCATGCTTTCTTCATCCATCAGCAAAAAGAAAATCAATTTGCGGGAGGCCATGTTAAAAGTGATTAAAGATAATCCAACCATTAAAGACCGTTTTGCAAATGCTGTTCCGGAAGGTAAAATTCAAGGTTGGGGATTACCTCTTGGCTCTAAGAAGCGCGCGATTTCTGGAGACGGTTTTATACTCACTGGAGACGCCGCATCCATGATAGACCCTTTTTCCGGTGAAGGCATCAGCAATGCTATGTATTGTGGAATGACTGCAGCCAATGTAGCCATGGAAGCTATAAAAGCGGGTAATTTCAAATCTTCGTTTCTGATTCAGTATGATGAGATAATTTATAACAGACTTTGGAGCGAGTTGCAATTGAGTCATACCATGCAGAAGCTTTGCAAGTACCCCTGGCTTTTTAATTTTGTAATTAATAAGGCCGAAAAAAACCGGACTTTCAGAGAAACAATTTCATGCATGTTTGACGATTTGGATCTTAGAGCAAGATTCAAACAGCCCTCCTTTTACTTCAAGTTACTTTTCAACCATTAACTTTTTAATGACTGTTGGCTTGTTAAATTTGAACAAAGCCTATTAAATTATAACTTTAAGTAAATGTTATTAAATTATTATTTTATAATATTTTAAATATCCTTTTGCAGTTTCCTTTCCTCCCAATCATTTTCCCTATTTTTACCGCTTCAATCTTAATACCTGTTAATTTATGGAAATACTGATTCTGGTAGTTTTTGTCATCGGATATCTGGCAATTGCATTAGAGCACCCGATTCATATCAACAAAGCTGCGTCTGCAATTCTCACAGGTGTGTTATGCTGGAGCATTTTCATATTGATGGGACATCATACCCCGGAGTTCATTAATCATGAGTTGCTGGAACATCTGGGCGAAATAGCGAGCATTCTCTTTTTTCTTTTGGGAGCCATGACCATTGTAGAATTAATAGATGCTCATCATGGATTTGATGCTATCACCGGCAGAATTACTACAACTGACAAGCGTAAGTTATTGTGGATAATTACCATTCTTACCTTTTTCCTTTCAGCTGTACTCGATAATCTGACAACAGCCATTGTAATGACATCTCTGACAAGGAAACTTTTCAGTAAAAGAGAAGAAAGGTTATTGGTTCTGGGCATGGTAATTATTGCAGCCAATGCCGGAGGAGCCTGGTCACCGATTGGAGACGTAACAACAACTATGCTTTGGATTGGGGGTCAAATTACATCTGCCAACATTATCATGAAGCTCATACTACCAAGTATTGTGTGTACATTGGTTCCGTTGGCTATCATTTCATTCCGGTTTAAAGGGAAAGAAGAAAAAGCAGTTCAGGTAAAATCGGACCGCAAAGGCGCCGAGTTTGAAAAGAATCTTATCCTGTTTGCCGGAATTGGAGCTCTAGTATTCGTTCCGATATTCAAGACCATCACCCATTTACCACCTTTCATGGGAATACTTTTTGGTCTGGGAGTGTTATGGATTTTGACGGAAATTATTCATCGTAAAAAGGAAGAAGAAGAAAAGGGAAAATATTCTGTAGTTCATGCACTTCGCAAAATTGATACTCCCAGCATATTGTTCTTTCTTGGAATTCTAGTGGCGGTATCGGCATTACAAAGTACCGGACAGCTTAAGCAAATGGCTGAAATGCTCCAAAATACCATCGGGAATGAGAATGTAATTGTAATGACCCTTGGGGTGTTTTCTGCGGTCATTGACAATGTTCCTTTGGTAGCTGCAGCCATGGGTATGTACGATCTTTCTGTTTATCCTACCGACCACTTTTTTTGGGAGTTTTTGGCTTATTGTTGTGGTACCGGTGGTAGCGCCCTTATTATTGGATCAGCAGCCGGAGTCGCTGTAATGGGAATGGAAAAAATTGAGTTTCTCTGGTATTTTAAGAAAATAACTCTGTTGGCGCTCATAGGGTATTTTGCCGGAGCATTCGTTTACATTCTTATGGAACCCTTGTTTAGTGCCTGAAATTAAAAGTGAATAAGCTAACTGTTCTGAGCTCATTCATTGGTCGCATTGTAATATTTATGTAAACTCTGGCAACGGCTGCAATAAACCTGCAATTCCTGCCTTATCTTTATATCAGGGAAAAAGGTTTATGGCTACCAATTCCTGAAATGGTGTTTAGTTTGGAGGCAGATCCCGGTCCTGTGAGACCGGGATTTGTTTTTATAAATAATCCTGAATTTTATTTTACCGCTGTAATCAGGAACTCTGTCCTTCGATTTAGTGCTCTGCCTTCTTCGGAATCATTGGTAGCTACCGGACTTGAATCCCCAAAGCCTTTAAAAGTCAGTCGCTGCGGTGTGATGCCTTTTTGTAGCAGGTAATCGTAAACCGATTTTGCCCTATTTTGCGAAAGTATCTGGTTCTTTTGTTTATCACCGGTACTGTCGGTATGCCCTGATACTTCAATGCTTATTGCCGGACTGTTTTTCATGAAAGTTACTAACTTATCGAGTTCAGGAAAAGATTCAGCTTTCAGGTTAAACAGGTTGGTATCGAAAAACACATTTTTCAAAACCACCTTCCCTCCTGTCTGTGCAGGACTCAACTCCACATTCAGCAAATAAGCATTTTTGATATCAGCCGGATTCTTGCAGGAGAAGTGATCAGAATAAAAAAGATAACCATTCTTAGAAACATTCAGAGCGTAATCTTTACCTGCTGTCAAACAAGCCATGAATTCACCAGTACCTCGTTCAGTTGATGATTTAATGACAGGGTTACCTGTTTCCAGATCAATTATTTCAAAGGATGCTTCCAGTGGAGCCTGGCTCAGTTTATCGATGACAATTCCTTTCACATAGCTAACCAATCTGGGGCGAGCTTCGGCATATAATTCAAAACTGTATAAATCGAGTCCACCAACACCACCTTCCCGGTCACTGGCAATATAAGCTATGTCTCCGGTGGGACCAACCAGCAATCCACGTTCATCTCTGAATGTGTTAATCGGATAGCCTAAATTTTCCGGTTTTCCCCAATTACCATCAGGATTTCGGCGGGTGATATAAATGTCGAGATTTCCCAGTCCGGGGTGACCATCAGAAGAAAAATAAAGAGTCTGATTATCGGGATGAATGAAAACAAATTCTTCCTCATCAGGAGTGTTTATCAGGTTGCTCATCTTCTGGGGTTCACTCCATTGACCATCATCACTGATTCGGGAGGTGTAAATATCCTGATGACGAATGCCTTCTCTGGTTATTTGACCACGGATAAAATACAGGGTTCGGCCATCTGATGCAAAGGATGGTTGTGACTCCCAGGCACCGGTATTTATTGGTGCACCCAGGTTGATAGGGCGTGTCCAGCCTTCCGATTTTAAACGGGAATAGTAAATATCACAGGAACCTTTTCCATCAGGACGGTCACATGCAGCAAAAAAGAGAATTTTGCCTTCTGCAGAGATGTTCGGAACACCTTCATTCCCGGCAGTATTTAATTGGCCACCTCCATTTACAGCAGGTCCCCATTTGCCATCCTTTTTTCTACTGATATAAAAATCTTCATGATAGATATTGGAACCTTCCATCGCCGGCCTGTTCCGGGTGTAAATCATCTTCTGATTATCGATGGTAATAGTTGGAAAATACTCATCATAGGGGCTATTGATATTTTCTCCCATATTTTCAGGACTGAAAGGAACGGGATTTTTCACTGCTCCTAAGGCATACTCACAACTGGTTATGCGCACCGTTGCATTATCTCTGAAAGCTTGGTTGGTACCTGGGAAAGTCAGGAACTTCTGATAATGAATTTTGGCATCTTCGTACTTGCCGGTATTCATCTCAATATTTGCCAGGGTGTAATAGTTATTAGGGAAAAAATTCGGGTTAATGGCAAGTGCTTTCTTGTACTCTTCAATCGCCGAATCATATTGGCGCATATCTACATAGACGTTGGCCAATAGTATGTATGCTTCAATAAAATTAGCATCCTTCCCAATAGCTTTCATTAACTCTTCACGGGCTTTTTCATTATTCCGTGCATCGTAATATTCAGTTGCCGACTCATAATTTTTGATGGCTCCCTTATGGGTGGTGGAATATTGCGTTTGTGCCGATGCCATGCCGGAAAACATGGTAATCGCAAGCAATAAGGTAAGGATACGCAGCATAGGCTAAGGGATTCCGATGAATTTATGTGTTTGCAAAGAGATATTCCACTGAGGATTATTTTTAACAAATTCCACAATCAGCGGAAGCATTTTTTCTGATTTTTCGAATTCGGGTTGCAGAAACAGCCGGCATTCCGGTTTGCACCAACGGGCGTTTTCTGTTGCCCATTCAAAATCGGATGCATTAAAAATAACGACTTTCAACTCATCTGCAACAGCTAGAGATTCCCGCAAAGGAGCTTTGAATTTTTTTGGAGAGACACATACAAAATCAAATGCACCAGTTATAGGCCAGGCTCCGGATGTTTCCAGGTTTACGCTGAAATCTCTTGATTTCAAACCTTCCACCAAAGCTGTCAGATCATGCATACATGGTTCTCCACCGGTGATAACGGCCAGACGTCCTTTTTCTGAAGCTGCAGTATTTACAATATCCTCTATTTTATATTCTGGGTGTTTTTCACGATCCCAGGATTCTTTGACATCACACCAGACACAACCAACA
>CAUJFJ010000248.1 GCA_963169675.1 Bacteroidota bacterium | reverse complement strand
TATTGGTCTCCTGCAAAAGTCACCTTTAGTTCTTTGTATAATGCCTGACCACGAGAATCAGCCAGAATATTCAGAATAGCAAGTTGCTGAAAGAGTTCATTCATATCCTTATGCTCAATACAATTTTTAATGCGGTTATTGATTATAGGAAACGCTTCTTCAGCAATCTTTAAACTCTTTAATGTTACTGCCGCAGTAAAGGGATAATCCCATGTTGGCGTGGCTAAGTACCATCGTGCGGAGGTGTCATCTTTTAGTTTATCAAGCAAGAAGGATGCAGCGTTAACATGACCAAGTTGTTGCATTCCATTCATGGCACTAATGCGACTTTGATTTTTCCACGAGGGTTTCTTATCGAGGTTCTCCAGTATTTTTAGTCCATCATGATGATTGGATTTTCCGATAGCAATGGCCGCTGCATTGATGACCCGGTCGCTTTCATCGTTGAATGCATTTAGATAGATCTCATGAAATGCTACATCCTTGGTATTTCCTAACATTGAAATAGCTGCCATTTTTACCCAGGAGCTATCACTTTTAATCCGTTGAATTAACCAATTCGTAATTGTGCTATCGTATGGCAAAGGCATTAGTGTCCGTAAAGTCGATAAGCAGTTGAATCGGAATCTCCATACCGGATCTTTAGCTGAGCATGACATTAATAAGTTGTGGAAATCAGATTTTTGTCTGTCAGTAAGTTTTTCTGCACCATGCAACTCAGAAAGTTTTCCGATCGCATTCATGCGGGCACTGGTGTATAAACTGTTGGCAGCATTTTTCATCAGATCATTAACCGACTCTTCCATGATGTTTTCTCCCGGCCAAATTTGCTGAGGGTCAACAATGAGTATGTTTGGTGGTGTGGGCTTATTAATTTCAATTTTAGTTTCAGCAACTGGTTCTAAGTGAACCGCTACCAATGAGTCATCTACTTCAATAAATATTTTACCTTTAAAGTAATTTACCTGTGGATAAGTACAAGTTGAATCGGGAACCTGATTTTGCTTAATGGTTAAATAGATGGCACCTTCAGAATTTGAATAGGTAGCAGTAGTTTGCAGCTCAGGCATACCAACTCGGTATATCCATTGGTCAAAGAACCATTGCCACGACTGACCGGTAACAGTTTCAACTGCCTTTTGAAAATCGGTTGTGGTTACTTGTTTGTAGGCATTATTTCTGATAAATAATTGAACCGATTTCCACCATAAATCATCACCAAGCTCTTGATGAAGCAAACGTAACACCAATGCTCCTCGGAATTTCGGATAATTGCCTGTTATGAATGCATCTTCATCTGCAACATTTTTCGGTGAAACCGGAATCTTGTTATTGGCACTCCAGTCGGACTTAATATTTCCAAGTTCAAACGGAAGGTAATACAACTGGTATTCCGCAATGCCATGACATTTCGCAGTGTATAATCCGGCGAAGTACTGGGTGAAAGCACTGCTAAGCCATAAATCGGCAGTACCTGCAGGTTGGATTAAGTCTCCGAACCATTGTGATGCCAGTGCCTGAACAGCAACGCCATCCCAAAGATATTTCCAGTCTTTGTGTACACCATAATCGTCAATGTAATTGTCTGATATTATTGCCCCCGAATGTTGTCCATTTAAACCCGGGAAAGGATATTCCTGAACTACAACCTGATTGTAGGTTGTTATCGGCAGCGGGAATTTAGTTTTTTCTGAAATAAACTTTACCATATCCGGTAACAGCTCAACAGTAGCTTTCACTGCATCCATTTCATCGGGATAACCAAAGGTGTTGATTGTTGTTTTCCCGCTTTGCTGCGTATATTTTTCATAATTGCCGGCAACAACAAATATGCGGTAGCCGGGAATGGCATGTTCGGTTTCGTATTTAAACGTGGTTGTGCCATTTTGATTTGGAATTTCAGAAACTAATTTTCCTGAGGCAATTACTTTTTTAGTGCGGTCTGTGGTAACTGTTATAGTGTTGGTATAAGAATCGGAAAGATCATCACTGCATGGGAACCAATACTTGTTGCCACCGGGCTCCCCGCTGCTCCAGACTTGTTCGCGTTTATTTTTTGAGGCAGGCGTTGGGCTAAAAAAACGAAGTCCTTTTCCAAAGCTTCCGCCTAAACTATATAAATCACTCTTGTTTTCATGTTTAGTGCGGTAAGAAATTTGAATGGTAATTGTATCGTTTTTATTTATTTTTCTATTAAACAGAACTTTGATTCGTGTTGAATCCTCCGTAGCTGGATATTGAAACTTAATTTTGTTGTTATTTTCTGTAACTGCAAATATTTCCAGATCTGCAGCATCAAGTAGTACAGCATTTGAATTCTCTCTTGGAGTAAATGTAATTTGGGCATCCCCATAAGCACACTTTTTAGTCCAGTCGAATTTTAAATTTAAATCAATATGTACAATGTCAGGTACGCCAGCATGACTTCCCGAAGGCAGGCAAAGCAATATTAAGGTTACAAGCAGCAAAGGATATTTAGTCATTTTAATACTGATTTAACTGATCATTCAAATAAGCGGTGAAGTCGGGTTGGTTTGCTTTCAGCACATGTTTTACCCAGGCGTTTCTCTCGTGCCAAAGCACCTCCAGTTCCCAAACGCAGGTTACTACACCGGAGTCGGAGTACAGACTGAATGGAGAATTTATGTTTGGAGTGAGAAAAACA
>CAUJFJ010000247.1 GCA_963169675.1 Bacteroidota bacterium | reverse complement strand
GTCAGGTCAAATAGGCCAGTAATTTTTTTAATTCCTATAAATTTAATTTCAGCTTTCTTGTAACAAGTCCATTCATCATATAATGGCTTGCTATAATATCTACTTTCTGGCCAGATACTTAAATCTACCTTCAAGCACAGTACTTTCAATTCTTCATCATAATTCAATCCCAATAACCAGCTATCCTCCAAGTATATACCTTTTAGGTAGATTATTCCGTCACTATTAATTTCTGAATCGTCAGGTAGTATCATTATAATTTGCAGATAACGATTTCGCGGTTGCCATTGGCGCTGCCCACCAAATTAATAATTTCTAATACACCGTCCGAGTATTTCGGCATCTTTGTGTTAGACGCAGTTATCTTTTTTGTATAATCAAGTGTGATGTTATTTTCAAAATGCCGGAGAAAATGTTTTTATTTTCTCTTTAAATGTTTCCTTTATTTCAAATATCTCAGATTGAGCCAATAAATGGCTAAGCACTTCATAATAACCAAAAGAAAGGCCTTGGTCAAATGCATCATTAGTCTCGTCAGCTTTCACTTTGGCTTCAATGCTTCTGTCAATAAGATGTTCTAAACAGTCTTCCAGATAGTTTTTATATGAGTTCATTGTTAATCATGGCTTAATATTATAATTACCGATAACCCTATTATTCCAGCCACATATAAACGCACTTTCACGTCCATCGTAACGCCACCTTACGCTGGCGTATGGCAGTTTAAACAACTAGATTGAATTTCCTTATCCATTCTGAATTGTCTAAAAATACATCATGCAAAACCAACCACCTAATTTTCAGACGACAAAGTGAAATTTTATAAAATATTAAATATCAAACATATACAATTTTGGACAATTAAAAAACCAAGGGAAAACCCTTGGGTGTTGAAAACTTTTTTTTAAAAATTCTTCCTAAAAGAGCAGCAGAGCTGCGGAAATTAGTCATTAGTCATATGCAATAGGGGGGGGCTTTTCGATGAATATTTGATAGGTATTTACACATAAGTCAGAGATGTGGGAATTTAGATTCTAAGTTAAAAGGGTATTAGGGGACACATATTAGCACCACAATCACCCCTCCTAATCCATAAACAAAAAAGCAGGCACAAAATCTGCACCTGCGTTTGAATTTACATAAGTACTAAAGTGGCGTTAGCCACAAATCCTCAATCACGCACCACCTTCTTCGAAAACACCCGATCCTCAGACTTAACCTCCACCACATAAATACCTTTTGCAAAATTGGCGTCAATATCTATTTGGGTCATTTGCAGACCTAGTACTGAATGAGTTTTGTTGTAGATGACTTTGCCCAGCATGTCTACTAAGCGGATCTCGATTTTTTGGCCGTAATCGGAGTAGAAGGAGAGTTGGAGCGTGCTGTTAAACGGATTGTTTCGGATGATCAGGTTATCGCCATTTAAGCCAACGCCCGGGTCTATCCCGCCAAGGATCAGACATGCTAATGGGAAGTCGGGGATTCCGTATCCTAACAAGGAATCAGGGCTGGTAAACTGACTAGCACTTTGCTGAATGGCGTTAATGATTTCCATGTTGGTGGCATTCGGGTGACATTGCCACAGGGTTGCAACCATACCGGCCATTAGAGGCGAGGAGAATGAGGTTCCATTTGCAGGGAATGTTCCGGTGCCATTGAAGGGATCAGAGACAATGGTCTGCGCGCCCTGAGCGGCAACGTTAGGTTTTATATCGCCATCAGAAGCCGGTCCTTTGCCACTGAAGGTTGCATACAAAGAAGTTGCATCAACTGCACCCACACAAAGGATGCTATCGGCATCGGAAGGGGCACTGATTCGGAACCAGGAACCGTTTCCTTCGTTTCCGGCACTGTTGCAAACTACAATTCCTTTGGTTGCTGCAATATCAGCTGCTCTTGAAATAGGAGTGGTGTTTCCATCTAAATCGGCATAGCTGTGATCTTGTGTAGGATCGTCGAAACGGGTATAGCCTAACGAAGAGTTAATGATATCGGCACCGGCACTGTCGGCATATTCTGCAGCAGCAGCCCAGTTGTATTCTTCTATGATTGCTTCAGCAGGTGCATTTTCAGAGCGGAGCAGGAGGTAAGAGGCTCCCGGAGCGGTTCCAATGATAGTGCCCGGCTGATAGCCACCCATCACAGATAAAACCATGCTACCATGCCAGTCATCTTCATAGACACTTGCATTTCCATCAACAAAATCCCAGGTTGCCAGAATACGTCCTGAGTTGAATAAGCTATCGAAAACCGGCATCGCATCAGCATTTAAAAATCCTGCATCTAAAACAGCAATAATTTTACCGGCACCGGTGTATCCATTGTCATGCATCTGATCACCTTTCAGCATGTTTACCTGATTGAAGGCAGTACCATAATTGAGTGATGAAACTCTTTCATTTGCAACAGGTGCGGGACCTTTGTAACGGATCTTTTCGAGGTCAAATTTGGGCTCTGTAGTTACCGGTGCTCCTATACGACCTACTTCAGTAGATGATGAAACATAAGGAAGCGCATTGATTGCTGTAAGTACTCCCGGATTCGCAACCTCAACAGTCACGGAATTAAACCAGCGGGATGTATTGAGAATAGTTGCTCCCGTTCCGGCTACTCCTGTGAGATAGGCAGGATTAACAGGGAAGTCCTGTTGTGTAACTGCAATATTTTGGGCCTGTCGGCGCTGAATAGCCCGTGCAGACAAATAAGCAGATGGATTACCTATCGAGTAGGGTGAATTGTTTTTATCGGTGAAAAATACCACATAACGGTCTTGTGCAAAACCGGTGGCAACAGTGAACATACACAGGAGTAGGAGTAGATGTTTTTTCATGATTTATCAGTTTGTCCAGGATACTATGGTTTGTGTAAACAGCCTTTGTGCTTTTACACCGGGATTATTAGGGTTGGTATAGTCTTTTTCGATGTGGATTTGTTGCTTATATACCAAACCAACACCGGTTGCATATTGTTCAATTTCGTAATCTTTTCCGATAAAAGTATCCTCATCACGCTGCAAAACCGTCAGTGTGGAGTCGAATGTAAGGCCGTTTATCACTTCCGTGCTGTTTAAGCCGGTTACTTCATAGGTTTGAGATTCCAGCACATTCAGGGAATTCCCATCCCAGGTATCACCAAATCCTAAAGTGAAAACCATCTTGACATAAGGCACGTTTTCTTCTTTCTTTTCGACTCTGGTGGTTGTTAAGTTGGAAGTCCACACATCGGCAATCACCCATGGGTCATTTGCATCGAGGCGGGTATACCTTTCCAGGCGTTGGGTTGGACGACCCTGATTATCGTTGAATACAGATTCAACCACTTCCTTGATCTGGTAGTAGGTGGTATCCTCGGCACCGGAAAAATCGTCTTTGGTGATGAGTACGGCATCATAAATTTGTTCGTGTCCTACATTCACAGGAAAGTAGCTATAGATGAGTCCCGATGGTGTTTTATCGGAATCATCATCTTTGCATCCCTGAAAGGTTGCGGCAGCAGCAAGTAAAAGTATCCAGACCGATTTTTTCATAAGTTCTATTTTAAAATAAATCCACCTCCGATCACATCCTGATCTTCATAGAAAACCGCACTTTGCCCGGGAGCAACAGCGGTCACATTTTTATGAAATACTACTCTCGCGAGATTATCATGCAAACTGATAGTTGAGTTGGTGCCGGGGTCTTTATATCTGATTTTGGTGATGGCTTCCATTGCGCCATCAATATGCCCGTATTTAATCAGATTTAAATTCCGAACCCACATTTCTTTCTTCTCCAGCTCTTCAAAGCTACCCAATATTACCGTGTTGGTTTCAGGAACTATTTTGGTTACATACATCGGTTCCCCGAATGCTACTTCCAGGCCCTTACGTTGACCAATGGTATAGAAAGGATAACCTTTATGTTTCCCCAATACTTTGCCTTCAGAGGTAGTAAAATTACCTCCTGCAACCTGTTCTTCCAAACCGTTTACCCGATGTTTCAGGAAAGCACGGTAATCGTTATCGGGGACAAAGCAAATTTCATAGCTTTCACTCTTATTGGCCAGTTCATGAAATCCCCAGTCGGCAGCCATTTTACGGATAGCCGTTTTTTCAAATCCACCAATGGGGAACCGGGTTTTAGCAAGCAGGTCCTGGGAAAGGCCCCAAAGCACATAGCTTTGATCTTTGTTATTATCGACACCCTTGGAAA
>CAUJFJ010000246.1 GCA_963169675.1 Bacteroidota bacterium | reverse complement strand
TTGAAAATTGCAGTTGGGAACAATTATGTTTTGTTAGGTATTGATAATCTTGATTTGTAAATTAAACTACTTTGCGTTTACTTTCTTTGCTATACAAGCGTGACATTTTTTTAATAAAAAATTCCAAAAAAACCAAGCTCTTTAGGTTTACCTACCCGGCGCAACAAGCGTGACATTTTTTTAACAAAAAATGCCAAAAAAACCAACCTCTTTAGATTTACTTGCCGAATGACGCACAAGTGACTTGTTTAAAAATAAAATGCGCAAAAACACAAAACCTACCTCTTTAGATTTACCTGCCGGATGAGGTAGGGGTTGCATATTTTTAACAAATATCCCCCACTAATCGGATAGAACCCCAGCGGGGTTCCATAATTTTTGTGATAGAATAGATACAAGTAAATCCTAGCCCGGATTGTAGTGAAAACAAACGAACTAATGTGCTAATGTGTTAATGTGCTGATGTGCTGATTAACAGCGGCATTGGGAGTGAGGAATACATTATTACTACAGTATTTTCATACGGAGCTCTATTACAACTTGGAAAAAATTATATTAGGAGGTTTGTTGTAACGAAAAGCCGGCAACGATTTTGATGGCGTGGGGGATGGTGATGCTCCAAAAATAATTTATAAACCCACACCACTATAAACTTCAATAAAATATTAATAAAAGCAATTGATTTCATTATGTAACTAATGCCACACGTTGAATTTACCCAAATCTATAGTAATATTTGATCAATATATTATACCTTTATTAAACCAAAAACACAACAATGAAAAGTTTTACAAAAATTCCGCTCCTATCTTATTGCCTTGGTTTTATGTTATTACCGATTGTATTGACTGGTCAAACCATGTTCAGCGGTGGTATTTATTTGTTCAATTTATATTTTAACAGCGAAAAAGATGCTACGATATAGAAGTGATGAAATAGTATCATCAATTAAAATTATACCTAAAACACCTTTAGATTAATTATTTTTGAAGTTAAATACCCTATGAAAA
Organism: Bacteroidota bacterium; assembly: GCA_963169675.1. Lineage (GTDB taxonomy): Bacteria > Bacteroidota > Bacteroidia > AKYH767-A > OLB10 > JADKJB01. Next base: position 1,917 of record CAUJFJ010000246.1, on the reverse strand, counting down.
ATATCTTATTCACTTTATTTATTTTAACCGTATGCTCCCTGCTTTACATGGGAACTGCGTTGGCACAGGCCCCGGAAATTGAGTGGGAAAACTCAATAGGCGGCACCAGTGATGACAGATTAAATTGTATTAAACAAAGTTTTGATGGCGGTTATATTGCCGGAGGTATATCGTGGTCGGAAGTAGGCGCTGACAAAACCGAGGCCTTTATGGGTGGCTCCTGGGGCGATTTCTGGGTTGTAAAGTTGACACCATGGGGTGAAGTTGAATGGGACAATACCATTGGTGGATCGGGGTCAGATTATTTAAATTGTGTTGAGATTACGCATGATAGCTGTTACATTGTTGGCGGATACTCAACCACAGGTGTTTCCGGTGATAAAACTGAAGCGAACATTGGAGATGCAGACTATTGGATATTAAAACTGGATACAGCAGGTAATATATTATGGCAAAACACAATTGGTGGCACTGCGCGGGATGAACTAAAGTGTATACGTGAAACTGCAGATGGCGGATTTATTCTTGGTGGTGAATCTTCTTCAAATATTTCAGGAGATAAAACCGGAGGAGGATTTGGAATTAATGATTATTGGATTGTCAGATTAAATGCTGTTGGTGATGTTTTGTGGGATAAAACATTTGGCGGCAATGATGATGAACACCTGACCAGTCTTGAAATTACAGACGACGGTGGATATATTATTGGCGGATATTCCTCATCCGAAATATCGGGGAATAAAACGGAACCATCTGTTGGCGGGGAATATCCCTTTTATAATCTTGGGTGTGAATGTATAGTAATGTATGAAGACATAGATTATTGGGTTATAAAAATTGATTCGATTGGTGATATTGAATGGCAGAATACTATTGGAGGCAACGTTCCGGATTATTTATTTGATCTTGAACAAACTCAGGATGGTGGATATATTTTAGGTGGATATTCAACTTCAGATATATCCGGTGATAAAAATGAAAATACTTGTATTGGCGGTTATTATGGATATGATTACTGGATTGTAAAACTAAACGCTGTTGGTGAAATTGAGTGGCAAAATGACATTGGCGCAGGATATGAAGATTACTTAAGAAATATTGAACAAACAGATGATGGCGGTTATTTTTTAACTGGTTATTCAAGTTCCCCGGGTGGTTGCGATATGGAAGGTGGCGTTTGGGGTATCGACTATTGGATACTAAAATTAGATTCTACCGGACAAATAATTGAGTGGCAAGATATAATCAGAAGCGGTGAAATTGACTATGTTTATTCAGGTGCATCAACGATTGATGGTGGATATATATTAGGCGGGTATTCGAATTCTGATGCTTACGGTGATAAATCTGAAGATAATCTTGGCTTGTTTACCACAAGCGATTATTGGATAGTTAAATTGGCATGCCATGCACCCACACTTTATTATTTAGATCTTGATTTAGATGGTTATGGTGATGCTAATAATACAATTTTGTCATGCGAATCATATTTAAATTATGTATTTGACAGCACTGATTGTAATGATGAATTTTCATTTATTTACCCGGGAGCTCCGGAGTTATGTAATACATTTGATGATAACTGCAATGGCCTTATTGATGATGATGCAGAAAAAGTATTACTGTTTGCCGACCTCGATAATGATTCATATGGTGATGCAGCAGTCGACACTTTAGCATGCCCGGGCACCGTAGGGTTTGTTGCAGACAGCACTGATTGTAATGATTTAAATTCATTTATTCACCCCGGAGGTATCGAAACATGTAATAACCTGGATGAGAATTGCAATGGTTTGATAAATGAAGATTTGCCAGTATATCATTTTTTCAAAGATGCGGATCATGATGATTTTGGCAATCCTGCAATTGACTCTTTTACCTGTATGTATTTTTTGATTGGATATACAACTGATAGTA
>CAUJFJ010000245.1 GCA_963169675.1 Bacteroidota bacterium | reverse complement strand
TTGCCGAACGGGAAAAGTTTAATTACCCACCTTTCTGCCGCTTAATTTCTTTGCGATTAAAACTTCGCGATGAGAAGCAATTAGATGATCTTGCAAAGGAGTTTACCAAAGTGTTGAAATCGGTTTTTGGTAAACGCGTTTTAGGTCCTGTTGCCCCCAATGTTTCGAGAATTAGAAATCTGTATATTAGAAATGTGCTGATAAAAGTTGAGAAAGGTCTTTCCGATCACAAAGTAAAGCAAATGATCACCAGTGTCACCGACAGATTTTTATCACACCCTGAGAATCGTTCGTTGATTATTCACATTGATGTGGATCCGGCCTGAGAAATTATTCTACAATAAATTCACCATTCATAATCGACCAGTGACCGGGGGAGGTACACACAAACTGATATTTGCCTGCTGGTGGTGCTGGAAACGTAATCACAGCTGTTTCGCCGGGACCAGTCATGGTAGTTGCAATCAGCACATCTTTTGAGGCGGGGACATAATTTTTAGCTTTGCCGGCTTCAATTCCAGCGGTAGCAACTCTTTCGGCCGTTCCTTCATGAACCAGAACCCAATTGTGTGGCATAGATGCATCTGTGCTGTTGTTCTTCAAAGTTAACTGCACTGTTGTTCCTGCTTTTACTTTTATTTCCTTTTGGTCATACTTCATTTCTGCCATGGTGTTCCCATCTGCAATAATGGTTAATGGTACAACAGCTGCATCCGGATTGATAGCTGCAGCATCATAAGCTGGTTTCTCTGCTTCGTATAAATCAGCTGAATTGATGCGCTCTTTTTCAGGTTTTTCTGCTTCTTTGGTGCCGCAGGAAGTAATTGTTAATGTAAGGATTGATCCAAGGAGTAATAGCGATATAGTTTTCATTAGTATGGTATTTTATTCAATTAACAATATCGAACTGTTATAGTTTGAATGATTGGAATTTAAATATTTGAACAGTATTTTGATGCTCTTTTTTCGTTTGGATGTTCTTTAATTTTGTTAATGAAACGTTAAAGTTTATGCAAATCAAGTAATTGCGCTGTATTTTTGCATCAAATGAAAAAGCAAAAGATCATATTCATTGCCTTTTTGATGGGATTTGCCCTATTAGGTCTCATTTTGCTTCAGATTAACTGGATATCACAGGATATTGACTTACGCCGTCAAAAATTCGATGACAAGGTTCAGGAGGCTCTTATTAATGCAGCCACTGAACTGGAAACTGGCGAATCGCTCAGTATTATCAGCAAAAGCTTTCAGCATGACTTTGCTGATTCTGTAGAAAGTGTTTTTCAGAATCACGAATGGAAGTCTTTGAATGATACTGTTTTGATGGAACTCACTACTATCAATGAAAAAATTTCTGTGCTGGATGATTTGCAGGATCCGGAAGAAATAGTTGAACCAGGCACAAATGGCACTGCTGTTTGGATTAAGAAAAGCAGTGACGATTCTACAGCTAATGTAACCATTAAGTTAAAAGCCGGAAACCATGCTTCAGCAAGTGCATCTTTTTTCGATGGTGAAGAAAGTGAAGTTTCAGTTGACCAAAAATCTGGTAAGCAACAATTGATTATTTCTACGGATAAAGTGAAATTGAAACTGGGAAGAGTAGAAAAAGTAATACGTAAAATGGCTTTAGAACTTGGTCAGAAGGATTTCATACTAAGTGATCGTGTAAAGCCTGAAGCCATTGATTCTGTAATTGCAGATGAATTGAATAAAGCAGGAGTTTCACTACCTTACAGTATTTCGGTAATCAATGGTGTTACCGACAGCGTGATCTGGTCAAGGGGTAAGGTAAATGATGAATCGAAAATTTATGACGCTTTACTTTTTCCTGGTGACATTGTGAACAGAAATGATAGAGTAGAAGTGCGTTTTCCGGATGCTTTTGGTTATCTGATATCATCCATGTGGTTAATGTTGCTGGGTTCCGGTTTGTTTACTCTGATAGTCATTGTGGCATTTTCTTATACTATCTACATCATTTTCCGGCAAAAGAAACTCGATGATATCAGAACTGATTTTATCAATAACATGACTCATGAGTTTAAAACACCTATTGCAACAATTCGGCTTGCTGCCGATGCATTGACGAATAAGGAGGTTTCTGATGATCCGGTAAAAGTATCTTATTTTACCTCAATTATTAAGGATGAGAATGAACGAATGAATAACCATGTGGAGAATATTTTGCAAATGGCAATCTTCGATAAACGTGCTTTCATACCGGATCTTATGGTTGTTGATCTTCACGAAATCTTAAATGAGGCAGTCGCAAAAATGAAGGTTCAGTTTGAAGAAAAAGGTGGTACAATCAAGGTCGACTTTAATGCTTCACGCAGCAGGATACTTGCCGATCGTACATTTTTTCCGGTGGTCATATTGAACCTTCTGGATAATGCCCTCAAGTATTGTAATCAGGTGCCCATGGTAGAAGTGATAACAGAAGCGGATGGATCTTCCATTTCATTTATTGTGAAAGATAATGGCATTGGAATGTCGCCGGATACCATGGCGAAAATATTTGATAAATTTTATCGTGTCCCAACCGGAAATATACATCAGGTGAAAGGTTTCGGACTTGGTTTAAATTACGTTAAAGCAATTGTTACTGCTCACAACGGAATAATTCGGGTTACCAGTGAGCCCGGCAAAGGAAGTTCTTTTTATGTTACTATTCCTTTAGCTGGGAACTAATTCAACAGGATGAAAACAAGATGCAAAATATTGTTGGTTGAAGATGATCCGAATTTTGGAGCTGTACTTCGGGATTATCTGATGATTAATAATTATGATGTTGTTTTATGTAATGATGGTAAGAAAGGGTGGAGCCGTTTTATTAATGAGCAATTCGATTTATGTATTTTGGATGTCATGATGCCTGAGCTTGATGGCTATTCGCTTGCTATTGAAATCAGAAAGGTTAATCCCGGAATTCCATTGGTTTTTCTGACTGCAAAAACTATGAAAGAAGATTTGATTGCCGGATTTAATGCCGGTGCAGATGATTATATTACAAAACCTTTTGATTCTGAAATTCTGCTTTTGAAACTTAAAGCTTTATTAAAAAGAACAGATACAAAAACAGCAAATGATGACGAACAGTTTGAGTTCGTGATTGGAAGTTTTTCTTTTAATAGCCGTCAGAGAATTTTGGAGAGTTCTGCAAATCAATTCAAACTATCACCACGAGAAGCAGATCTCTTAAGACTGCTTTGCTTACATGTGAATGATGTGCTGCCCCGCGAAAAAGCATTAAAATTAATTTGGGGAGAAGATTCTTATTTTACGGGACGAAGTATGGATGTATTCCTTACCAGATTAAGAAAGTATTTCAAGTCGGACCCAACAATCGAAATTTTAAATGTTCACAGCAATGGGTTTCGATTGCTTGTAAGGAACTGAGTTTTCAACTTTGAACCTGCTGCAGAAAATAGTTCCATAAAGGATCGTCAGGCGGTCTCGCTTCCAGCATAATGGTTTCTTTAGTTACAGGATGGGTAAAGGTTAGTTTACGGGCATGTAAGGAAATAGAGCCATCCGGGTTGCTTCGTTCAGCACCATATTTCAAATCGCCTTTAATCGGACTCCCAATTGCAGAAAGTTGTACTCTGATCTGATGGTGTCTGCCGGTCATTGGATTAACCTGAAGCAATGTATAATTATCAGCTTTTACTAATGTAGAATATTTTAATTCACACCTGGAGGTTCCTTTTTTTTCAACCAGATAAGCTCTGGATTTATTTTTTGATTCGTCTTTGGTAAGATAGTGCACTAATGTAGCTTCAGGGATTTCCGGAGTTTTTTTTACAATAGCCCAATAAACTTTTTCTACTTCCCGTTCCCTGAACTGTTCATTCATTCGTTCCAATGCCTTACTGGTGCGTGCAAATAAAACGATTCCGGTAACTGGACGATCAATGCGGTGTATCGTGCCTAAAAAAACTTCTCCCGGTTTGTTGTATTTAGTTTTGATATATTCTTTTACATCATCACTAAGTGGTTTATCTCCGGTTTTATCACCTTGCACAATATCTCCTGATCTTTTATTTATTGCAATCAGGTGATTGTCTTCAAAAATTATTCGGAGCATTGCTGGAGTTTATAGAAATGAAAAATCAATACTGTTCCTTTTCATTAGGGAAATCAGTACTTTTTACATCTGTAATGTAATTGATAGTTGCCAGTCTGATTGTTTCATACAAGTCCGCATAACGACGCAGAAATCTTGGATTGAATTCTTTATTGATGCCCAGCATATCGTGCAGTACCAAAACCTGTCCATCAACACCATTACCGGCTCCAATACCAATCATTGGAATTTTTATGGTTGCAGCAACCTGGGTAGCAAGAACAGCCGGAATTTTTTCCAATACAATGGAGAAGCAACCGGCTTCTTCCAACATTTTTGCATCTTCCAGCAAACGGTGAGCTTCAGCTTCTTCTTTAGCCCGTACTACGTAGGTTCCAAATTTGTATATCGATTGAGGTGTTAGTCCCAGATGTCCCATAACCGGTACACCTGCTGATAAAATCCTGCTAACTGAATCACACACTTCACGGCCTCCTTCCATTTTGACGGCGTGAGCACCCGATTCTTTCATGATACGAATAGCCGAATTCAACGCTTCTTTGGAATTTCCCTGATAGGAACCAAATGGTAAATCGACAACCACCAAAGCTCTTTTCACAGCTCTTACCACGGACGATGCATGGTAAATCATCTGATCCAAAGTAATTGGTAATGTAGTTTCGTGTCCCGCCATTACATTGGAGGCCGAATCTCCAACAAGTATCACATCAATTCCGGCATCATCAAGAATTTTTGCCATGCTGAAATCATAGGCTGTAAGCATAGAAATCTTCTCACCCCTGCGCTTCATCTCCTGAAGGGTATGGGTTGTGACCTTTTTTATTTCAACATGAGTGGACATAATGAACAGGCTTAATTGAGGTGACTGAAATCAGTGTAGGTTACTGTTCCAGATTATTTAGTTGTCTTTTGGTAAAGAAAAAACATTAGGTTCTTTTTTCGGTGCGGGTGGAGTAGTGCCTGTTCCACCATTTGGTTTTGCAGGTTTTGATCCATTCGTTTTTGGTAATCCAAGTTTCTCGCGCAATTCTTTGTTCTCCTGTTCCAGTTGCGTGCTTTTTTCTTTTTCTGCCTTAACTGCTTTGGAAAGTGTAATCACCAAATCTGCATTTTCATTACCGCCAACCATCTCTTTATACTTCAAAAGTTCGGTATTTACTTTTGCCAGAGAGTCCATCGAAAATTCTTTCTTTTTGATTTGATCTTGCAGGTTCTTAACCTGTTTTTCCATATTTTTAATGGTTACATCACGGTCCTGATCTCCGGTTTTCATTGCTGAAATCGTTTTTCGAAGATCTTCATTCTCTTCATTCAGTCCGTTAATCTGAGTCTTGAGTTTGATAATGGACTCTGCCAGTTCAATCATATCAGGACCTGTTCCAATTGAGGGACTGCTTTCTCCTTTTTGGGTGTTGGCAATTGCCGCAGCTTCTGCTGCAGTAGTGATCGTAAACACGTAAATGAAATCTATCTTGCCTCGGGAAGCAGGTCCGATGATCAAACCCATTTTACCGGTTTTGTAAGTAGGCTCTGCAAATGACAGGATGAATTCTGAATTGATATACAAATCGTAATTTCTGTTAAAGGTCCTGAGCTCAATCATGTTCGAAAAGTTGGTCTCGTTAAGTGCCGAACTTCTAACCCATCCGCCATCTTTTGAATTGCCTGTCAGATATTTGTAAGAGCCATTTACTATTTGTCGGAGTCGGAATTCCTTCTTTTTATTGATCTCACACAAAAATCCGCCTTGTCCCTCCGGTTGCATCATGAAAAGAAACCCCACCGTAGCATCTTCACTCATTGATTTGTCGAGTTTCATGGATGCAACTACCCTAAAATCACTGAATTCCTCTTCAAAATTAGCTATGATAGCATAAGGTGCACTGGGCGCCTTCCTTTGAAGAATGTATTCCCCGTCTTGAACTATGAACAGGTTTTCGGCGTTTGCCAGCGTTGTCCAATAGGTGTTAATGCTATCGAAATTCTCGCTAAGCATGAGCTTGTCGAATTTTTCTTTCACTACCTGTGAAAAAAGTTGCTGAGGAACTGCCAGCAGGCAAATAAGGAGGCCGGTAACCAGGACCGGGAGGTTGAGTCGATTCAAAGGAGTTGGTGATGAAGTTTCAAAGGTACAAATTTCCACAAAAGTGAACTTTCTTTGTATTACTTTTGGGGCATGAATATGAAATTAACTGCTATTTGTGGACTTATTGCCGGAAGTATGTTGTTTTCGGCCTGCGATAATGATATCGATTTGATTGCTCCTTACAAGGAAATCGGTGTGGTATACGGATTAATCAATCCTAAAGATACTATTCAATATGTTAGAATTCAAAGAGCTTTCCTTGGAGAAGGAAATGCGCTTACCATGGCACAGGTGCCAGATTCAACATATTATGGCGATGTTCTTGATGTTCAATTGATTAGAATAAAAAATGGATCTGTTTTGGGATCAATTCCGCTAACTCGTTTCATTGCTCCTGACAAAGCAGAAGGTGTTTTTCCTTCCAGTCCGAATGTGCTTTACAAAACTAACGGAGAAACCATTTTCCGCGATAGTGAATACAAACTGCAGGTAAAAAATAACCAGACCGGTTACGAATTTTCTGCAACTACTCCGATTGTTGACAGTATGCGCATCCAGCGTCCTGCCATCAATTCTGCCGCTACCATCGGTTGGGCAAGCCAGTTTCCATACAAAGTTGAATTTGCAACTGCCGCTAATGGTAAAGTATATAATTTGACCATTCGCTTCCGTTATACCGAAGAAGAAATTGCAAATGGTACTCTCACCCAAAAATCGATTGATTGGGTATTCCCTAATATATTGATTTCCAATCCTTCGCAGGTGACAACCATTGAAAAGGAGATTGATGGTGAAGATTTTTACAAATTCGTAGCTTCCAAAATCAAAGAGGATCCTTCTGTAGAGCGATTTGCCGGATCAATGGATTTCATTTTCACCGCCGGCGCAGAATTTCTTGCGAATTATATAAGTATCAATCAGGCTACCACCAGCATTCTTACCACTATCCCTCAATATTCAAATGTTGAAGGAGGTACTGGGATTTTCTCCAGCAGATTTATTCAGGTTTCACCGAATAAATTTATGGATGCACCATCTCTCGATTTATTGCGAACCGGACCTTATACCGGTAACCTGGGCTTCCAATAAACCGAACCTGTGTTTCCGTTTTGGCGTGTCGTTTTGTCATGCTGACTGAATCTGCCACAATTTTTTAATCTTAACTGACATAATTACCTGATTTTCGGGGTGGCATAATCATTGACTAATCAGGGTACAATAAAAACAACTTAAACCGATGAGAAAAGTAATTGGAATTGACCTTGGTACTACCAACTCTTGTGTGGCAGTAATGGAAGGAAATGAGCCGGTAGTAATACCAAATAGTGAAGGACGCCGTACAACGCCTTCAATTGTAGCATTTATTAAGGATGGTGAACGTAAAGTTGGTGACCCTGCGAAACGTCAGGCCATCACAAATCCGACACAAACCATAGCATCTATTAAACGATTTATGGGAGAAACCTTTGATAAGGTGTCGACTGAAATTTCACGCGTTCCTTATACTGTTATAAAAGGCGACAATAATACACCACGAGTAAAAATAGCTGATCGTTTATATACTCCACAAGAAATTTCTGCAATGGTTCTTCAGAAAATGAAAAAAACCGCAGAAGATTATCTTGGACACGAAGTAACAGAAGCAGTTATTACTGTTCCTGCATATTTTAATGATGCACAGCGTCAGGCTACCAAAGAAGCAGGAGAAATTTCAGGATTGAAAGTACTTCGTATCATTAATGAGCCAACTGCAGCTGCGCTTGCTTATGGTCTCGATAAAAAACATACCGATACCAAAGTTGCAGTTTTCGATCTTGGTGGTGGTACATTCGATATCTCAGTTCTTGAATTGGGAGAAGGGGTATTTGAAGTAAAATCTACAAATGGTGATACCCACCTTGGTGGTGATGACTTTGATCAGGTGATCATCGATTGGTTAGCTGAAGAATTTAAGAAAGATGAAGGTCTCGACTTACGTAAAGACCCAATGGCTATGCAACGTTTGAAAGAAGCTGCCGAAAAAGCTAAGATTGAACTTTCAAGCTCTGCACAGACTGAAATCAACCTGCCTTATATCATGCCTGTTGATGGCATTCCAAAGCACCTTGTTAAAACTTTGACAAGAGCGCAGTTCGAGAAGTTGGCAGATTCACTCATTCAACGTACACTTGAACCTTGTAAAAAAGCTCTTAGTGATGCAAAACTTGCTCCGAACGAAATTGATGAAGTGATTTTGGTTGGTGGATCAACTCGTATTCCTGCAATTCAGGAATTGGTTGAGAAGTTTTTTGGTAAGAAGCCTTCTAAAGGTGTAAATCCTGATGAAGTAGTTGCTGTTGGTGCCGCTATTCAAGGCGCAGTACTTACAGGCGAAGTAAAAGACGTGTTGTTACTTGATGTTACTCCACTTTCACTTGGTATCGAAACGCTTGGTGGTGTTTCTACAAAACTGATTGAATCAAATACAACCATCCCTACCAGAAAATCAGAAACATTCTCGACTGCATCCGATAATCAACCTTCAGTAGAAATTCATGTGCTGCAGGGCGAACGTCCAATGGCAAAAGACAACAGAACCATCGGTCGCTT
>CAUJFJ010000244.1 GCA_963169675.1 Bacteroidota bacterium | reverse complement strand
ACAAATTCAGGCCACCTGAAATACATGCTTCCTTACATCATTTATAACTGTCAATTGCTCCCTTCCGGGGATGCTTTTGTAACTGCTGATTCCAGAGCCCTTCGGTTTGGTGATGGGATTTTTGAAACCATTAAAGTGGTTGATGGTCGCATACTGTTTTTGGAAGATCACATTTTGCGTTTGCAGGAAGGAATGAGAACTTTATCATTGACCTTACCGGGCGAAAACCTGATGCAATTTGTTGCTGATCAGATATTGAAGCTGCTGGAAGCAAACAAAACAACTAGTGCCAGAGTAAGAATTACCATGTGGCGTTCGGGAAGTGGATTTTATTTGCCACAAAGTAACGTGTCTGAAATTTTGTTTGCTGCAAGTCAACTTGATCAAAAAAGCTATCATTCAGATAAGTCCGGTTTGGCGGTTGGAATTCTCAAGGGCCAGCAAAAATCACCGGGCGTTTTATCGAATATCAAATCGTTGAATAGCCAGCTTTATGTTTATGCTGCTATTACTGGAAAAGAAAATGGTTTTGATGAAATGTTGATTTGCAACACTCAAGGAAACATTATTGAATCGACTTCCTCCTGTATATTTTTAGTGACCGGTGGATCTTTAGTCACTCCTCCCCTTTCAGATGGCTGCATTGCCGGTGTGATGCGGAAAAATATTATCCGCATTGCATTGAATTCGGGTATTCAGGTAACAGAGCAATCCATTGCAGAAAGTGATTTAATGGTAGCTGATGAAGTTTGGCTCACTAATGTAATTCAGGGGATCAAAGCAGTTGTTTCTTTTAGAGAGAAAACCTACCAAAGGGTGATGGCTGAGACTATGATCAACTTAATAAATCAGGATACAGCATCAGATTTGTAAATCAGGCCTTTTCAGAAAGCTCCAGCCAACGCATGGTTTTTTCGTCAATCAGATTGTTAGTGATACCGAATTGTTTGGAAGCTTCAGCAATTGCTGCAGGGTCAGCAGCGCCATCCGATAAAAGCAGTTCTATAGTTTTTCTTTTTGCTTCCAGTTCGGCAATTTCCGTTTCTAATTTTGAAAGTTCCTTTTGTTCAGCATAAGTAAGTTTTACCTTCTTATTGGTCTTTTCAATTTTCGCAACCGCTTTTTCCTGGCGTTCCGCATCTTGTTTAAGTTTCAGGGCATCTTTGAGTTCTTCGCGGTAGGCTGTGTAATTTCCATTGATATCCTTCACCTTCCCTTCGCCTTCCAGAACAAAAATATGGTCAACCAAACGATCCATAAAATAGCGATCGTGAGTAACCAGTAACATGCATCCCTGATAATTCTGCAGGAAGTCTTCGAGCAAATTCAAAGTCACAATGTCGAGATCGTTTGTGGGTTCATCCAGAATCAGAAAATTTGGATTCTTAAGCAGGATGGTTAATAAATATAATCTGCGTTTTTCTCCACCACTTAATTTCGAGACATAAGTATATTGCTTGGAGCCTTTAAATTGAAAATGATTCAAAAACTGCCCGACTGCAATCCAGTTTCCATTTCCGGTCTCCACATATTCTGCTATATCTTTTACAACTTCAATCACCCGTTTATCATCAGGCAACCTCATACCTTCCTGAGAATAATAACCAAAAACCAAGGATTCACCTGCTTTGATGCGACCTGCCTCGGGCTTCACAAGTCCCATGATCATATTCAACAGTGTAGATTTTCCGGAGCCATTTTTACCTACTATTCCTATTTTTTCACCACGCTTGAAAGTATGCGAAAAATCTTTCAGCAGCACTTTATTGTCGTATGATTTACAGATGTTTTCAAGTTCCAGAATCTTACTTCCCATTCTGGCCATCTGCAAAGTGATTTGCATTTTTTCTTCTACTTTTCCTGAATTAGCCTTTTCTTCCAGTTCATAAAAGGAATCGATACGTGCTTTTTGTTTGGTTCCCCTGGCCTTAGGTTGGCGACGCATCCATTCCAGTTCTGTTCTCATCAGATTCTGGGCTTTATCAATTTCTCTTCCTTCTCTGAAATCACGTTCGTCCTTCTTTTCCAGATAATAAGCGTAATTACCCTTATAAATATGAATTTTATTTCTGTCGAGTTCGCCAATAGTGTCACATACACTATCAATAAAATACCTGTCGTGAGAAATTAAAAGAACGGTTTTGTTCAGTGAACAGAGGTAATTTTCGAGCCATTCAATCATCTCCAAATCGAGGTGATTAGTAGGTTCATCCAGCAATAGTAAATCAGGCTCTTCAATCAATAAACGTGCTAAAGCAACCCTTTTCTTCTGTCCACCCGACAGCGTACCTGCTTTTTGTTCCAGATCATGCAGACCTAAGCGTGATAAAACTTCTCTGGCTTTAGCTTCATAATCCCATGCCCCCAACTGATCAATTTCATCAATTAATTGTTGAAGTAATTCGGGGTTCGAATGATCGCCGGAATCGATATGCGTTTCATAGGCACCCAAAGCTTTTAATACAGGATTGGAAGAATCAAAAATGGTATCAATAATTGCTGAATCGGGATGCAACCAGGGATCTTGTTCCAGATATCCTATGGTTATAGAGTTTCGGACACTGACTGTACCTGAATCGGGACTTTCTTTGCCAGCCAGAATTTTTAATAATGTGGTCTTACCACTGCCATTAGCAGCAATAAGTGCCATCTTTTGATTTTTCTGGAGAGATATACTGATTCCTGAAAAAAGAACAGTTTCTGTAAAAGCTTTTGAAAGCCCTTCTGCGGTTAAATAATTCACATCACAAAATTAGCAATTTTACTGCCTTTTAGCTCTTATTTATTCTTAAAGTTATACTTTTGCACAAACTCACATAAAAAACATGAAAAATCTATTAAAATTTCTTTCTTTATTATTGATTGCCAGCTCGATATCTCTATTTGTAACTTCTTGTGGAGATGACGATGATGATCAGACAACTCCATCTACACCAACAGCAACATGTTCTGACGGAATCCAGAATCAGGGTGAAACCGGAATTGACTGTGGTGGACCATGTGCTGCCTGCCCAACGGTGAGTGATACTTCTTACACTGCCAAAGTTGATGGTGTTGTATGGGAATCAGATATTATTTCTGTTACGAATACCCCTGCAACTAAAATTACACTTGTAGGAATAGAAAGTGGAACCGGAACCAGACTTACGCTTACATACAGTGGACCATTTACCACTGGAACAGTAGCAATGGGTTCGACATTCGTTGCAGAGTACCGAAATGCAGCAGGTACCCCTTTTGGAGGAATCAGTGGCTCCATTACATTTACTAAGTTTAATACAACTTCGAAAGTAATTTCAGCAACATTCAATTGTAATGTGAAAGATAACAATGCCAATATTACGAAAGTAATTACCAACGGTGTTATCGAAAATATTGAATATTAATATATTAAACGAAAATTGAAAGCCCTTCCCCGGAAGGGCTTTTTTTATGCTTAATACCTGAAACACATGGTTTCAGGCTGCGTATAAGGGCTTCAAATTGCTGTTAAAATGAGAAGTCTCGTAAAGTTAATCCTGTTGTTTTTTGTAATTACATCTTGTTCCGAGACTATAGATAATACCGGAACATGTTCAGATGGAGTTAAAAATCAGGGTGAACAGGGAATTGATTGTGGAGGACCATGCCCGGGCGCATGTCCATCATGTGCTGATGGAATTATGAATCAGGGAGAGACAGCTGTAGATTGCGGTGGACCTTGTGATCCATGCT
>CAUJFJ010000243.1 GCA_963169675.1 Bacteroidota bacterium | reverse complement strand
CATTTCCTGTTTACAGCATAATTTCTATGCACTTAGGTTACAAATAATTGAAATACAAATAATTAACTATAATTAGACATCCTAAAATAATTTTACACCAAGCTGATGAAAGATTTTGACTGGACACAATTCACGAAACGAATTGCGATTAAAGCGCCCTTAAATGTTTTGTATAATGCATGGACTTCCTCCAATGAATTAGAAAAATGGTTTTTGAAGAAAGCCCGGTTTTTTGATGAAAAAGATCAGGAATTGGGATTAGAAATATCGGTTTCGCCTAAAACGACTTATCTGTGGAATTGGTTTTTATTTGAAGAAACGGAAAAGGGAGAAATCACCAAAGCAAACGGTTTAGATCATTTGCAATTTACTTTTGCAGGAAGCTGTTTGGTAGATGTCAATTTTAGCCGGGAACACGAATATACCATAGTTGAATTGAAACAAAGTGGTATACCCCTTGATGATAAATCCAAGCAGTTTATAAGATTGGAGTGTGCTTCAGGCTGGTCGTTTTATCTGATTAATCTGAAATCTGTTTACGAAGGAGGTTTAGATTTAAGAGCTAAAGATGAACGTCTGCGACCAATGGTTAACAACTAAATTTTTATTGTAAAAGCAACTTACCGGTAGAAACAACTTCATCGCGAATACTGATTCGGTAAGCATATACACCATTGGCAATACCGGAAGTATTTATTTCAGTATTTTCATTGAATAAAGTTTGAATTACTTTGCCTGAAAGCATATTATAAAGTTCGAAGCGGGCAGTTTTACCGGTGCTGTTTTCTATTTGAATGTGCTGTGCATTTTGATTGTAATGAATTAAAAAATTATTTTGATCATTCAATGATTCAATACCGGTACATAGTGTCAGTGATACATCATCAATGTAAGTATAAGTTGCAGCAAGTGCATTTGGCGAGAATGAAACAATGGTAGTATTCGCATCATCCTTAAAATTCCCGATAACTATAAATTTCTCACCTCCAGTGGCAGTATAATTCATTTGTACCAATGTCCAGTTAAGAGTGTCAGGAAAATTTCCGGGAGTATTTTCAATTTGTGGTGAATAGTTTAACACACCAAAGCCCTGCAATCCTGAAATTAGCGTATCACTGAATAAAACCTGAATATCATCACTGGTATATTTTACGCCGTTCAGTACATTAATATACATTTCAAATTGATAACATTGGTTGGCAACCAAAGGTGTTATAAGTTCCGTGGAAATATATTCTCTGAGGTCGGGAGCAGGAGCATAAATGAAAAGACCTGCATAGCCATCACCACTGTGAGGAAATTGATAACCTGTCCCCTGATTTACGGGAACTCCTACCAATGATGAAATTGGAGCACAAGTGTGAAAGAAGTCGGTGGAAACATAATCCGTCGGCACGGTCCATCCCAAAACAGAATCTATCTGGCTAAAAGATGCAGGACAACCGGTGTAGTTTTCAAAGCTTCCATTAGAGATTAAATTTTGTGCTTTCAGAGATACAGTGCCAATCAGCAATAGCACAGAAAGACTTATCAGGGTTAGTTTCATAGTACAGTCAGAGATGTAAAAATTAATTTAGTTGCAAAGTAATGGAAATAGATTCTAATTATCTGAATTTCAGATAATAAACTTATAGAAACAGGAGTTTATTTGCAGTCGAAATTACTTATCTTTACTCAAAATTCACAAAATGAACCCTTTCCTTGCTGCATTTGGAATTGCAGAATTGAATTCCATGCAAAAAGCGGCAGTAGGTGCTGTTTCAGAGCACAATGAAGTAATGTTGATTGCACCAACCGGATCTGGGAAGACACTGGCTTTTTTATTGCCATTAGCACCACTTCTCAATGCACAGAAAACCACCACACAATTATTAATTGTAGTTCCTTCCAGGGAGTTGGCTCTTCAAATAGAAGAAGTATTTCGGAAAATGAGTACCGGATATAAAATTACATGTTGTTATGGTGGACATTCTGTTCGAATAGAAGAACAGAGTTTGAGTCAGGTTCCTTCAGTAGTGGTTGGTACACCAGGTCGCTTATCCCATCATTTGCGGAAAGGATTTTTACAATTAAAGACTTTAGACTTTTTAGTTTTGGATGAGTTTGATAAATCCCTTGAGCTTGGTTTTCAGGAAGAGATGGAATACATTATCAAACAATGCAAGCATCTTCATAAGAAGGTTCTTACATCTGCCACAGCAATGAAAGAGATTCCTTCATTTGCAAATGTGGTTAATCCGCATACCATTACCACAACATCGGATCAGCCGGATGTAAAATCTAAGTTGCAATTGAAGTTTGTAAAGGTTCCCGGCGATGATAAGCTGGAAGCTTTGATGTTGTTACTTACTAAAATTGGGGAATCTCCATCTATCATATTTTGCAACCACCGTGAGGCAGTCAACAGAATTTCAGAACAGTTAAAAATTTATAAAGTAGCACATGGAATTTACCATGGAGCACTAGAGCAGCCTGATCGTGAGAAAGCTTTAATACAATTCAGGAACGGAAGCAACAGAATTCTTATTGCAACAGATCTTGCAGCACGTGGTCTCGATATTCCTGAAGTTGAATTTGTGATTCATTATCAGTTACCGGTTTCGGAAGATATTATGATTCACAGAAATGGTCGCACTGCACGGATGAATGCAAATGGAACAGCCATTTTTTTGCTTGATAAGGAAGACCATCTACCACCTTTTCTTGAAACTGAACCGGAAGAAGAGAAATTGCCCGGAAAATTCATTGCCCCTGATGCAACCGAATGGCGCACACTGTACATTGGAGCAGGTAAAAAAGACAAAAT
>CAUJFJ010000242.1 GCA_963169675.1 Bacteroidota bacterium | reverse complement strand
CTTCGAAAGAAGCAGCCTTTTTTTTGCTTAGGTTAAAAACAACCAGATGATCCTATTGAAACCTAAAGTTTTATTGGTAAAATAATTCTCATGTTTACTTTCTTATAATTTAACTCTGCTGGTATCCAGGCTGGCATTCTTTTCACAATACTCAAAACTTCCTTCTCCATTGGTGTTATTTCATTTGTTAAGAAGCCTTCATAAATGCATTCATTTCTGATATTACCTGTAGTATCTACAATAAAGGTTACATGAAAGGAGCCTTGAAAGACCATCCCCTTCGATTTGAAATGTAAATTTTTACCGAGAAAGTTTAAAAGTGCAGTCTGGCCACCCTGGAATTCTGCGTTTTTATCGGCAATTCTGAGAACTGGTTGGCCTTCCAATAAGTCAGGAAAAGGAATGCAGGAGGTGTCTTTTTGTTGAAAGGTAGTTTCAATTTCTGGCGTTGCAAAATCTTGTGCACAGGAAGGATTTATTGTTTCCAATATGGTTGAAACAATGAATGCAAGTCTGGTTAATATTATATTATTCTTGCTCAAGTCGAAATTCAGGAGTGTGACTCTGATATTTGATCATAGTAATTTCAAATAAAAATGCCCAACCAAGTATTTGGTCAGGCACTTAATAATATTCTATAAAGTAATATCAATTATGTCTGATAAGTATAGGGCTTGAAAAATTGCCTTTTGAAGTATTTACATTAATTAGGTAATTTCCATTTGGCAATGAACCCGTATTTAATTCGTAACCATTCTTAGCCTCATTTTGTGTTAATTGGAATGAAGTAATCATTCTGCCATCTACACTTAATAAATCTAAAGTGAAAACCACATCGGTAATATTGCTGAATTTGAACAATACTTTCTCATTGGCAGGATTTGGATAAAAAGAAAATGGAGCATCCTTTACTTCATTCACACTAACAGTTCCGCCACCAAGCCTTGCAACAAAAACACCCCATTCACCCGATGGTGCAGATACGGTATTTGTTCCAAATGTTACATTGTTAGCGAATTCACCTGCGACATAGCAAAATCCCTGAGTATCAGCAACAATCGCCTTTCCTCTGTCGAAACCGGTACTACCAGCCCTGGTTACCCATTTTAAACCTCCGTTAGTATCATACTTAGCAGCATAGGCATCATGCGAAACCACCCCGGTTACAGGAGTTCCGCTGAAATTTGCATTTCCATTGATATAACCTGTTATGTAAGAACTTCCTACCGCATCTGTGGAAATATCAAAAGCTACATCATCAATAAAACCACCGGCAGTTTTTACCCAAACCGGGATGCCTCCATTGGTGTATTTTGCAATAATTAAGCTGCCATATTCATTGTCGTATACGTTTATCGGACCGAAATTAGCGGTGTCACCAATGAAGCCACTTACATAAATATTACCTGCCGCATCGTTACTAACGCCATATCCGATGTCGTTACCTTTGCCACCACCTGTTTGAACCCACGACAAATTTCCGGATCCATCATATCGTGCCAAAAAGCAATCGTAGTTATTAATACTGGTGATGGTGGTTGAAGTACCAAATGTGGCTGTCCCCTGATAGTATCCGGTTACGAATACCGAACCACCCGGAAGCTGTTCAACTGCATAACCCAGATCAGTGGTTGGACCACCTGCCTTAACAGCCCATACACAGTTTCCACCGCTATCGAATTTACTCAGAAATATATTGGCATCAACTAATGAAGTTGTGGTTAACGTTGTTGTTCCAAAAGTGGCGTTACTAACATAGTTTCCTGTTATGAAAACACCACCACCGTTTTCTGCAGTAATGCCCATTCCTTTGTCGTCGTAGCCACCACCTGCTTTTTTAAGCCAGTTGCAACTACCCGTGGCAAGCTCGAGTTGAGCAACAAAAACATCTTGTCCACCTGACGATGTTTCGATGATGCCACCACAGTTTAAGGTGTTTGCAAATGACCCTACTATAAATAATTTGCTACCACTAACTGCTATTCCTCCTGCAAAGGAAGACGAAAAGTTTGCACCTGCTTTAACAGCCCATTGGCAAACTCCTGTTGGGTCAAATTTGGCGACAAAAACTTCATTAAATCCAGTCGCAAATAAACTGTATGGCCCAAAGTTCTTCGTTCCTACAAAATCACCGATAACATAGATGTTTCCGGATGCATCTCTGGCAAGATCAACATTTCCATCATAATTGCTTTTCCCTCCCATACCTTCTGCCCAAACCCAAGTAGTTGGCTGAGAAACAGATACTTGTGATAAAATCAAACACAATGTTAGCAGGGTAGCATGTAATTTCATAAGTTTCATATTTTGTGGTTATGCAAATATAACGATTAGTCAATATCGCCGGCTTTACATCAAAAACAATCTTTGAACTGCCATTGTTCAGTTTCGGGAAGGTATTTGAAACCCGATACAAAAATTCAGTAATCGCTGTTTTGAATTGCAAAGTTCATTAACTTTGCGCCTCGTTCTTATCAAAATATAGCTTATCAAGAAAGGTGGAGGGAATGTGCCCGATGAAGCCTTGGCAACCCTGGATACAAACAAGAATTAAGGATTAAGGATTAAGGATTAAGAATTAATCAAATTTGTGTTTCAGAAGGTGCCAACTCCTGTTTCGAATATTTATTTATTCGTAATGAGATAAGTCGGAAAAACAGATCTACTTCTTAAAAGAATTATAAATCTCTTCCGGCTACGGAGGAGATTTTTTTTTGATGGCAATTGCCGGAATACAATATTCATCTTAATAAAACAGTACAAGAATTTTATGTCGATTTATTCTGAATTAGAAAAAAGAATTTTAGTAATCGATGGTGCTATGGGTACCATGATTCAACGTTATCAGTTACAGGAAAAAGATTTCAGAGGTGAAAGATTCGCTGATTTCCCTCATGATCTTAAAGGTAATAATGACCTTTTGTCGTTAACCCGTCCCGATATTATTAAAGCCATTCACCTGGAATACCTCGATGCAGGTTCCGATATCATTGAAACTAACACATTCAATGCACAGAAAATTTCACTTGCCGATTATAAAATGGAATCTCTGGCATATGAATTAAATCTGGAATCGGCGAAAATTGCCAAACAAGCAGTAGCCGAATTTACAACTGCAAATCCAGGTCAATCAAAATATGTTGCCGGTGCTCTCGGACCCACTAACCGCACTGCCAGTCTTTCTCCCGATGTGAATGATCCCGGTTTTCGTGCAGTAACTTTTGATGAATTAGTTGATGCCTATTCCGAACAAACCCGCGGTTTAATCGATGGTGGTGCCGATATACTTTTAATTGAAACTATTTTTGATACACTGAATGCTAAGGCTGCACTCATGGCTGTGCATCTGGTGATGGATGAGAAAAAAGTTAAGTTGCCCGTCATGGTTTCCGGTACAATTACCGATGCCAGTGGACGTACTTTATCAGGTCAAACTGTAGAGGCATTTTTAACTTCAGTATCGCATTTCGATTTATTAAGTATCGGTTTGAATTGCGCTTTAGGAGCAAAAGAAATGCGCCCGCACCTGGAGGAGCTTTCTGAAAAAGCACCGTTCTTTATCAGTTCTTATCCCAATGCCGGTCTCCCGAATCAATTTGGAGAATATGATGAGTCGCCAGAACAAATGGGACATCACATACATGATTTTGTAGAACACGATTTTCTGAATATTGTTGGAGGATGCTGTGGAACTACTCCCGATCATATCCGACGCATCGCAAAACTTGTTAAAAATATCCCGCCAAGGAAAAAACCGGAGCGCGATCATCTGCTTCATATTAGCGGACTGGAAGCAGTAACCCTTCGCCCTGAATCTAATTTTATGAATGTGGGAGAACGAACCAATGTCACCGGTTCCCGCAAGTTTGCCAAACTCATCATCGAAGAAAAATATGAGGAAGCACTCGCCATTGCACGCGATCAGGTAGTAGGTGGTGCTCAGGTGATTGATGTGAATATGGATGAAGGTATGCTGGATTCTGAAAAAGCAATGACTACCTTTTTAAATCTTGTAGCTGCAGAACCCGACATTGCGAAACTTCCCATCATGATCGATTCTTCGAAGTGGAGTGTGATTGAAGCAGGATTGAAATGCATGCAGGGTAAATGTATTGTGAATTCCATTTCCATGAAGGAAGGCGAAGAAGCATTCCGTGCTCATGCAGAAAAAATTAAACGATATGGGGCCGCTGTCATAGTAATGGCATTTGATGAACAAGGTCAGGCCGATACATACCAGCGCCGAATCGATATTTGTAAACGGGCCTATGATATTCTGGTAAATGAAGTGCACTTTCTTCCACAGGATATTATTTTTGATCCCAATATTTTTCCCGTTGCAACGGGAATGGATGAGCATCGCAAAAATGCCATCGATTTTTTTGAAGCTACCCGATGGATTAAAGCGAATCTTCCTTATGCAAAGGTAAGCGGTGGTGTCTCCAATGTTTCTTTTTCCTTTCGGGGAAATGATCC
>CAUJFJ010000241.1 GCA_963169675.1 Bacteroidota bacterium | reverse complement strand
GTAAACAGATTTCAGATTAATCAGATAAAACGACCAGCCTGAAGCACACTCCAATCTTATAAACTGCTTGGATTTATCATCAAGGGGTATACCACTTTGTTTTAATTCAACTATGGTATATTCATGTTCCAGCCTAAAACTGACATCTACCAAACAGCTTCCTGCAAAAGTAAATTGCAAATGATCTAAACCGTTTGCTTTGGTGATTTCTCCTTTTTCCGTTTCTTCATATAAAAACCAATTCCACAGATAGGTCGTTTTAGGCGAAACCGGTATATCTAATCCCAATTCCTGATCTTTTTCATCAAAAAACCGGGCTTTCTTCAAAAACCATTTCTCTAATTCATTGGAGGAAGTCCATGCGTTGTACAACACATTTAAAGGCGCTTTAATTGCTATTCGCTTCGTGAATTGTGTCCAGTCAAAATCTTGCATCGGCTTCGAGTTAAAATGATTTAAAATACATCTAAATTATTTAAATATTTGTTTATCAATTATTTAAGATCATAAAGTCTTGATATTATGCTGTTAACAGGAAATGGTTGATTTGCTACTGAATTCTCAATATTTCTAACCAAATAATAGAAACAAGGTTCGAAGCTAAGAAA
Source organism: Bacteroidota bacterium (assembly GCA_963169675.1). Classification (GTDB taxonomy): domain Bacteria; phylum Bacteroidota; class Bacteroidia; order AKYH767-A; family OLB10; genus JADKJB01. Next base: position 8,431 of record CAUJFJ010000241.1, on the reverse strand, counting down.
TTGAAGGCAGATTTGCCCCATAAAACTTAAAAACAAAACAAATGAAAACTACAATGAAGTATCTGCTTTTGGCTTCCATATTAATTGGAGCGAATTTAGAATCAAAAGCACAATGGAGCATTACAGGAAATGCAGGAATAAATAGCGGAAATTATATAGGGACAATTGATCCTGTTGCTTTGCGCTTTAGAACCTTCGCTATTGAAAGAATGGTAATTGATTCTGATGGAAGATTAGGGTTGGGACTACCGGTTCCAGCCCATAAATTTGATGTGACGTCATCCAATAATTCCCGGGTTGTAAATATTAATAACAGTACATCTACTACATTAGCTACTTACGCTGGTTACGCTGTATCAACCAATACTGGAACAGGCGACAGCTATGGATTTTATGGCAAAGGTGGCGGTACCGGTGGAACTAATTATGGATTGTATGGTACTGCAAGTGATGGTTCGACCAATTATGGTGTATATGGAAAAATTGTAACGTCAACAACCACTCCTATAGGTGTTGGAACTTATGGTATTTCATCGGGTACCGGAACTACAAACTATGGAATGATTGCAAACGCTGGCGGTGCTGCAACTACAAACTATGGAATATATGCAACAGCAACAGGAGGTACAACCAACTGGGCAGGGTACTTTGTTCAGAACACTTACTTTGGTGGGGCTATGGGCATAGGGACAAGTACAATTGCTGACAGTAAATTAACTGTACAACAATCAGGTACTACACTTGCAACTGCAAAATTCCTGAATACCAGTAAAGGACCAAATACAAGCTGGGTTCACTTTGGTACAACCGGAGACTGGTATATTCGTTCAGCATCGAACTCAGGAAAAGTAATTCTTCAGGACCAGAACAGCGCTGCTACTGTATGTATTGGTGGAACAACTGCTGCTACCGGATACAAACTTTCCGTAAAAGGGAAAATTATGTGTGAAGAATTGAAAGTGCTGCTTAGTGCATCATGGCCAGATTATGTGTTCGCAAAAAATTATGAACTGATGCCATTGTCAGATCTCGAAACATATATAGAAACAGAAAATCATCTTCCCGGAATTCCTTCAGCTTCAGAAATGGAAGCAGATGGAGGAATTGCAGTTGGTGAAATGCAAACTATTCTGGTTAAAAAAATTGAAGAAGCCAATTTATATATCTTGCAATTGAATAAGCGTATTGAAGAACTTGAATCCAAATTGAAATAATCAACTATTCTTTTACATCTTTAATACTATCTACAATGAATAAAAGAATAAAAATTCTGATCAGGCGATATTTCGTTTTGATCAGCTTAAGCTTCCTTGTTGCTTCGGTTTCTGCTCAGCAATCCAGAGAAGCATTTATGGATCAGGAAGCCAAACCGGTTGAAGAAAAGGGATGGATTGATTTCCGGGAATCCAACACTCTCAATCCTCAAACGCTATTCGCAGACCATGGAAATAAATTTGGTCTTACAACGCAGGATGAAATGCGTCAGTACCGCATGAACACGGATGAAATAGGTCATACTCATTTCCGATTTCAGCAATACCACAAAGGTTTGAAAATCGTCGGGGCTGAAACAATACTGCATCACAATGGACTGTATCTGAAAAGCATGAATGGTGATATCGCTGAAAACCTGAATATGAATATTCAACCACTTGTTTCATCAGACAAAGGATTACAATTATCAAAAGATGCCATGAATGCGATTACCTATGTTTGGGAAAATCCTGCAATGGCAGCCAAACTAACACAGATTTCGAAAGGTGAGAAAAACTTTGAAAAACCAAGTGGAGAATTGGTCATTTGCCGTAAAAACTGGGATGGCGAAATTAATGCTGAAAACCTGGTTCTTGCATACTGTTATAGGATGATGGTTCTGCCGGTTGATCAGTCAAAAGATGTTTATGTGGATGCAATTACAGGAGAAATTATTAAGCAAATTCCTCTAGCAACAAACTGCAACAACAACACCGGCAATACAACCTGGTATGGAAACAAAAGTTTCAATGCCGGATATTATGGGTGGCCAAACAATGCCTGGTTTCTTGAATCGCATTGTCCGGGAGAAGCCACCATGCGTTCTTTAAGAGGAGACCCATTGCTGATTTATAATTATGGTGATGCCGATGGTTCATGGACGGATGCAAATGGTGTCAATGGCTACAATCAGCGCGCAGGAGTTACCACCTATTGGGCTATTCATCAAGCATATGACTATTACCAAGATTTTCACTCTCGCCTCAGTTACGATAATTCCAACGGACAACTCGATTGCTTCAGTGAAATTACCGGCGGACTTTGGCTATCATCTGCGGAAAATGCAAGCTGGAATACCGTAACGCATCATCTGAGCTTTGGTGCGGGCAACACATCCAGTCCAACCGATGATTGGAATACACTGGACATAGTAGGTCATGAAATGACTCATGGTGTTCATCAATGGGCAATAGGTAATAACTATTCCGGACAACCCGGTGCTTTGGATGAATCCTTTGCGGATATTTTTGGTGTTTGCATTGAATCATATGCAAAAGGCACTTCATTACCTGACTGGCTCATGGGTAACGACAGAGCTCCTGCTATAAGAAGTATGGCAAACCCTAATTTGAATGGAGGTGCTGATACCTATTTTGGCACTTGGTGGGTAGATCCTTCCAGTTCATTTGATAATGGTGGTGTTCACTTCAATAGTGGGATTCAGAACTTTTGGTTCTACTTGCTGGTCATGGGAGGTTCCGGAACAAATGATCATGGGAATAATTACAGTGTTGGATCGATTGGGCTGAATGCTGCAAGAAATATTGCCTATCGAAATATGGAGGTTTACCTGACAACATCTTCAGGATTTGTTGATGCGCGTGAAGGTTCATTGCGTGCTGCCCAGGATTTATTCGGCTGGTGTTCAAATGAAATGCTCCAGGTAGGGAAAGCATGGTATGCCGTAGGTGTCTCTTATTATAGTCCCGACTGGGAATATATAGCACCATGTGGAAATGTTCCGGCTGGAGCAGTGTATAGAGGAATCGATAAATTGAGAACCTCAAGTTCATGTACCACTACCTTACCTTCAGGTTCTAATGCTATATTTTCATCAGGCTTTGGTGGAATTACATTTTATCCCGGTTTTACTGCTGCATCCGGATGTGCCTTTACAGCTGCCATCGACTACTGTAATGAAGGAGCATACAACCGTACTGTTAACCCAAATGAAACAGAACAACAAACAGAAAGAGCTCCAATAAAATCCGAGATTGAAATACTACATGTTTATCCTAATCCTGCATCAGACAAGGTTTATATCACTTTAGAATCTCGTTATGATCTGTCGAAACTTGAATTTAGTCTAACAGATGTTGCTGGAAGAAATATAAAGGCTAAATTACATGAAGAAAAGGAAACCGGTAATTTAAAGCAACTAGTTGTAGATGTATCCGGGCTTCCGGGAGGACTCTATATGCTATTTATAAGGAATGATCAGTTTTCAGCCAGTTCGAAAATTGTAATAAGTAACCAATAATTGCTTTGAAGGAAGAGTACTGCTATGTAGCAGTACTCTTCCTTTTGCAATAAAATTCACAACTTTTTATTTTTTCAAATGTAACTTGTATATTTGATGATATAATCTCATGCCAATGTTAAGGTACACCATTAAATCAATATTCATTCTTAGCTTCTTTGTGCTTTGGCAGAACTGTTGCCTTGCTCAATCAGTTAACTGGAACGATACTTTACAATCCATATTAACAGCAAAAGTTTCCGATAGCATTAAAGTATCTCAAATAGAAGCAAAAACAATCTATTTGGTTACCAATGCACGGCCCGAAGCGAAAGATTTCCTGAAAGCAATGGAGCAGCTACTTGCTAAAAGCAAAAACGCTTACTTGCTATCCAAACTATATTATACCAAAGCAATTGTTTGGAACTTTACCATTTCTAAAGATGAAATTTTTAACTATATTGACTCATGTATTTACTTTGCCGAAAAAGTAGATTATAAACAATTCAAAGTAAGAGGAGCCAGGATGAAAGGGCAGTACCTGGAACGGTTTGAGAATTATGCTGAAGCAGAAAAAATTCTGCTTAGAGCTTATGAAGAATGTAAAAAACTAGAAGTACCCTTTGAAACATATCGAACTTTATTGGCATTAGCAAATCTTTATGAAAGACAGCTTGACAATAACACTTCCTTAAAATATGCACTTCTTGCCGCCGAAATTACAGATAAAAGTAGTTTCTCAAGTACTTTAGGAACTTTGTATTTAAGGATTGCCAGAGGTTTTGCCAGAGTTGGAGATATGCAAAAAGCAGAAGAATACAACGATCTAACAATTAAATATAGTATTGCCAATCATCAGGCAATGCTTCCTGAAGTTTATTCATACATTGGTAATTATCACCAGACTGCTTCCAGAAATGAAATTGCTAAGACTTATTATCTTAAATGTGATTCTGTAATGAAAGCCCAAAATAATTTTTCTGAAGCCGGATCTGCTTACTCTAACCTGGCAACACTTTATACTTTAGAAAATAAGTTGGATACTGCTCAGATGTACTTCGAAAAATGTATCAGCGCATCGGAAGAAAGGAAGTTCAGATTTTTGGGAAGAATTTATACAAATTATTCGACATTCCTGTTGAAATTAAATAAGGATTCAATGGCATTAGTTTATGCTGAGAAAGCTATTGCTACCACAAAGGTAAATGAAGATATTGAATCATTACCTGATGCAATGCAGGCAAAGGCAGAAGCATTGATCCAACTTAAGGAATATATGCCGGGAATAGGTAGTTTGCAAGAAACTATTTTGCTGAAAGATAGTTTGAACAGGGTGGCTCAACAAACTTCGCTGGCAGAGTTATTAACAAAGTATGAGTCCGGTAAAAAAGAAACAGAAATATTAAAACTTAACAGCGATAAAAAAATTCAACAACTGCAACTTGAAAAACAGCAGGCACTATTAGCTGGAAATTTGCTGGCTGCCCGTCAAAAACAACAAGAGATTGATTTATTGAATCAAAATCAACAAATTCAGGAATTGAAACTTGCTAAACAAAAGGAAGCTCTTTCATTAAAAGAGCTGGAAGCTGAAACGAACTCCAGAAAACTTCAGATTTCACAACAGGAAAAACAACTTAAAGAAGCCGAACTTTCACAACAAATATTTTCGAAAAACTTAATTCTTTGGGGCGCTTTAATTGCTATTGCTTTTATTTTTCTGTTATTTAATCAGTACCGCATAAATACACATCGAAAAAATGATAAAGAGAAATATTTGCTGCAAAATCAATTGAGTGAAATGAGGCTCGAAGCACTACGCTCTCAAATGAATCCGCATTTCATATTTAATGCATTGAATTCTATTAACAGGTATATTATAAGAAACAGTAAAGAAACCGCCAGTGAATATCTGATTAAATTTTCCAAACTTATGCGAATGATCCTGGAGAATTCTAAATCCACTTCCGTCACTTTAGAAAATGAATTGCAAGCTCTTCAATTATATGTGGAGCTTGAAGCGCTCCGATTTGATAATAAATTTGACTTTAATATTTCTATTGATCCTGCAATCAATAAAAGCAGTGTTGTCATTCCACCTCTGATCTTTCAGCCATTTGTAGAGAATGCTATCTGGCATGGATTGATGAACAAGCAAGAGCGAGGCGCTATTTCAATCAAAGTAAATCAAAAGCAAAACAATAAACTGTTAGTTGTTATCGAAGATAATGGGGTTGGTCGCCAAAAAGCAACTGAGTTTAATAGCAGGACACACGATGGCAAATCTTTCGGAATGCAAATTACAAAAGACAGACTAAATGCCTTTAATAAAAATGAAGACAACTTAAAAATAACGGATTTATTCGACTCACAAAATAATTCCGCAGGAACCCGTGTTGAAATAGAATTAACTACTTTAGCGGCCTGATTATGTTAAAAGCAATATTAGTTGATGACGAAGTAAGCTGTACCGATGTTCTGCATTGGCAACTGGATACTTATTGTCCTTCGATTCAGGTTTTATGTGAATGTAATTCGCCGGAAGATGCCATCGAAAAAATTACTGCGCTGAAACCGGATGTGGTTTTCCTCGATATTGAAATGCCCGGGATGAATGCTTTTGAGATGTTGAATATTCTTAAACCTTTTAATTTCGAAGTAATTTTCACAACCGCATACAATCAATTTGCCGTAAGAGCATTCAAAGAAAATGCTACCGACTATCTGCTGAAACCAATTGAAAAAAGTGATCTGATTCTTGCCGTCGAAAAGCTACTTACCAAAGATCAGATTCATTCCAGAGAAAAAATGGAAACACTGCTTCATTTATTTAAAGATCAAATGAAGATTAATAAAAAGATTGCACTTCCTACTCAGGATGGTATGACTTTTTTAAATGTTGATCAGATAGTACGGGTTGAAAGTGAAAGTAATTATAGCTTCGTCCATTTAGCTTCCGGGGAAAATGTTTGCATTACTAAAACGCTCAAACAAATTGAAGAATCTTTAGAAGGCCAACCTTTTTACCGCGTACACCAATCTCATCTAGTAAATCTTAATCATATTGTAAAGTATATTAAAGATGCAGGTGGTTATCTGGTGATGAGCGATAAAACCACCATTACTGTTGCCCGTCAAAGAAAAGATGGATTTATGGAGCTGTTTTCGAAGCTCTGATAAATTCGTATAACTTAGGCCTAAGGGTGAGCTAAAGAGCTGTTTTTCAAATGGTTGCTTCTATATACCAAACAATAATCACACTAAAAGACTGATATTCAGCCATCTGTTTTAGTGAAGTTGTCCGATTATTTGTATATTTGATCAAATAGGCGGATAAAATGACCAGGTTTATAGTTTTTCTATTTGCAATTTTGCTTACATGTGGTCATGTGAGCTTTTCTCAAATTGTTCTTAATGAAATCTGTTCATTCAATGCAGGTAACATTTCAGATGAAGATGGAGATAAGTCTGATTGGATCGAAATATTGAATGAGGGCGGTTCTGCAGTGAATCTGGAAAACTATTCCATAACTATTGATAATGAAGCAACATGGAAGCTCCCATCACTAGTGTTAAATCCACAAGAATATCTGATACTGTTTGCATCCGGAAAAAATCGGACATCAGGGATACTACATACCAACTTTAAAATATCCAGAACCGCTGCTAAACTAACCTTACGTGATTCCTTTGGTACTATAGCCGATCATCTCGCTGTTCCTTCACTTCAGGCTAATCATTCCTATGGAAAAACTAATGATGGAGTTGCAAACTTCATAGGGGTATTTCGTTTAGCCACACCAGGATCAATAAATTTATTTTCAGAACTTTATTTTAGCTATGCATCACATCCGGAATTTTCATTAGCTCCTGGCATGTATCAAAACGCACAACTCCTGACATTGTCGACACCAACCGGAAATTCTATTTACTATACAATTGATGGAAGTGAGCCAACTTCACAATCCATTTTATACACCAGTCCTATTGCAATAAATTCATCAACGGTAATCAAAGCAAAAACTTTCAGCAACAATACAACTGTTCTTCCTTCTGAACCAATTGGGAATACCTATCTGATAAATTATCAACAAACACTTCCGGTATTTTCCATATCAACTGAGCTGGCAAATTTCTTTGATTGGAATACCGGAATCTATGTTTCAGGCCCTAATGCCAGTTCCGTGTATCCATACTATGGCTCCAACTTCTGGCAGGATTGGGAAATTCCTGCTCTTGTAGAATATTTCGAGACCGATGGCACTAGAAAAATTTCACAACAGGTAGGTGTGTCAATTCATGGAGGCTCTTCAAACAGAAGTAAAGCAATGAAATCACTGCGTTTAACGAACCGTGATTCATTCGGCGAGGATGATTTCAGCTACAAATTTTTTGAAAAGAAATCATTAGACCATTTTAAGATAATTGTATTGAGAAATTCCAGTGGCGACTTCAATAAAACTCATTTCCGCGATGGCACTTTACATGATTTAATGATTGGTAAAACTAATATTGATCTGATTGCCTATAAACCTTCAGCCGTATTTATAAATGGCGAATATTTTGGTGTTCACAACATTCGGGAAAAAATAAGTAAGCACTATATTGAAGAAAATTTCGGTGTGGATAAAGATAATATTGATTTACTGGAAGAAGATTCAACTGTTATTGAAGGTGATTTTACAGTATTCAATCAAATGCATTCTTTCATTACCACAAATAATATGGATGATCAATCCAACTATACAACAGCCTCTAAAATGATGGATGTTGCCAGTTTGACTGATTACTATGTTGCAGAAACATTTCTTTCAAATATTGACTGGCCTTATAATAATGTGAAGTTCTGGAGGGAAAAGGTCCCGGAGGCTAAATGGCGTTATATTCTGAATGATCTTGATATTGCACTTGGCAATAATGGATGGGCTCCGGCTAATT
>CAUJFJ010000240.1 GCA_963169675.1 Bacteroidota bacterium | reverse complement strand
TTTAACAGCGCTGACAACTGCATTTTGTTTCGACTTTTTACGTCTCAATAAAAAGCCCGATATCACAGAACAGGAACTTAAAAAAACACGCCATTGGGTGCATCTTTCATTTGCGGTTATATTGTTGCTTATGATCGTATTGTTTAGGGTTATTAATGATGATGCCGTTATCCGGAATCTATTTAAAGTTGCCGGCTACACCTATGGTCCGTTGCTGGGATTATTTGCATTTGGATTCCTCACTAAATTGAATATCAGAGACAAATGGGTTCCGGTGGTTTGTGTAATTTCACCTGCTATTGCATATTTCATCAACGAAAATGCCCCACTGTGGTGGGATGGCTATAAATTCGGATTTGAAATGCTGATCGTAAACGGATGCATCACCTTTGCGGGACTTGCACTCATATCCGTCAGGAAAAACCAATCGATTTCAAATCTATAGTTTAACAGGTATTTTAGTTACTTTTGAGCCATCAATCAAGTTGAATTCCATGAGAAAAGATGTTTATTACGGAGAGTATCTCCAGCTGCAGAAAATATTAGATGCACAATATCCTGAAAGTGATAAAGAAGGGATTGACGCACACGATGAAATGTTGTTCATTATCATTCATCAATCTTATGAATTATGGTTTAAACAAATCATACATGAATTAAAATCGATTCATTCCATTTTTAAGAAGAATGAAATCAATGACAATTCTCCCGATTTATATCAGGTTGTGCATCGGTTAAAGCGTATTGGAACTATTCTGGATGTAGCTGTACATCAGCTTTCCATCATGGAAACTATGACACCACTTGATTTTCTGGATTTCAGAAATCTGCTGCGACCAGCTTCGGGCTTTCAAAGTATCCAGTTCAAAATTGTAGAAGCCATGCTGGGCCTTAAACTGGAGCACCGCTTTGGTAAGGAATATTATGTTTCGCAACTCAATGCTGCAGATAAGGAAACAATTCGCTTGACGGAAGAAAACACTTCGGTTATTGAAGAACTCAACAAATGGTTGGAGCGAATGCCATTTGCCGATGACAACGGCTTGTGGGAAGGATTTAAAGCATCGCATGGTGACGGAAATAATTTCTGGCAGGATTATAAACTGGCTTACAAATCAAGTCTCACCCACGGCGAAACTGAAAATGTAGAGCGTTTCGAAAAATTATTTTTTGATAAAGATTTTGTAGCCGACAGAAGATTCTCGAACAAAGCAAACAGAGCTGCATTGTTTATCATGCTTTACCGCGACTATCCTATTTTACAACTTCCTTATCAACTGTTAAATCAGTTGCTTGAAATAGATGAATTATTGTCTCTCTGGAGATATCGTCACATGAATATGGTTCACCGGATGATTGGTATGCGTGTTGGAACAGGAGGAAGCAGTGGCAAAGACTATCTCAAATCGGCACTCGATAAACATTATATTTTTGCTGAAATTGCCGAATTGAATTCGTTCCTCATTGAACGAAGAAATCTGCCGGCATTACCTATTGATCTTGAAAAACGATTAGGTTTCGTACATCAATAAAAAAGACGGCTTCGGCCGTCTTTTTTATTATAGTTTTATAGAGATCACCGGAAATACTTCCTTAAAATCATCTGCTATTACCAGTCCGGGCATTATTGCAATATGCTTAAGTCTGCGTTTGTAATAAACCATCATGGTTGCATCCTGAAAGTATTGTCCTTTTGATTCTACCAGATAACCAACTCCCAGACCATTCCAGTTTTTAACAGTTCTGTTGAATGGTGAAAAATTTAGCAGAAACTCAGCATTCACAAAAGTATTTCGGTTTATTTCATAGCTTTTATCTAACTGACGTTCAAAAAAGAAAAAGCTGGATGTATTGATATTTACTTCATACCGTTCTTTGTGATTGAATCCGAGATTTATGTAGAAAACCGGAGCAAATTCATTTCTGATCAGACTGACACCAAATCCTGGATAAATAAGAATACTTGTTTTTCGGGTACTATCCATTCCTAATGACAAAGGTGCAGCCGATGTTGTTTCTGTTTCAAATTGGGCATATAAAGGTTTGGTATTTCCAAAAATAATCAGAAAGGCAATTACGAGATACTTTTTCATACTGGTTGATTTTCAGTTTCGCGAACCCAAATATTGAGTCCGTCGAAACGGGATACTACAATTTCCTTGCCCGTTTCAATAAATCCCGATTCTGCATTGGCGGAATAAGCCTTCCCATCAATGGTTACTTTGCCGGAAGGTCTTAAAAATGAAATAGTAATGCCGGTTTTACCCACTAAAGTTGTTTGGGTGTTATCGGTTGAAACAAATCCTTCAGATGCCTTCATTTCCCCTGAATGTACCATTTTAGCGAACCTCCGGGAATTGACAATACTGCCGGCAGAAAATACTGCTACCAATACACCTCCTAAGGTTGCCAATAGAACAATTGCAAGAGAACGTAAAAGATCATTTTTATCCACCATTTCGAAATCGAATCCATCGTTTCCAACCATGCTTATGGTGAACGCAGTAACCAATAATATTAATCCGGAAATACCGGCAATGCCAAATCCGGGAAGCACGAATATTTCTACTGCAAGCAATGACAATCCAATAACTGCCATCAATATTTCCCAATTTGCGGCTAATCCTTCCAGATACAAGGGAGCAAAATATAAAATAGCAGCTATAAAGGCGGCCAAGAGCGGAAAACCAATTCCGGGAGTCTGCAATTCAAAATAGATCCCACCCAGCATCAGCAACAACAATATTCCGCTGACTGCAGGATTAACAAGAATCGATATCAGGTTATCGAGAAAAGTAGGCTGATAACTTGCCACCCGGAAAGATGACCGATGTGAAACCTTCAAAACTTCTTCTACCGATTCAGCCTCACCATTACAGTAACCGTTTTTTATTGCTTCTGTAGTTGTGAAAGTAAGCACTTTGCCGGAATCATTTACTCCTGGTATGTATGTTCGTGGATCTACCATTGCTTCAGCAATCCTGGGATCCTTTCCCCTTTTTTCTGCAGTGGTACGCATCATAGCGCGCATATAAGATTGGTACTTATCAGGTAAAACCGCTGCATTAGCATCAACAACAGTAGCAGCTCCCATGCTGGCACCCGATCGCATGTATATTTCATTGCAGGCTATTGATATAAGTGCACCTGCCGAGGCCGCATTGTTATCCACAAAAGCAATAACCGGAATTTTAGAATTTAATATCCTTGTTCTGATGCTATCTGCTGCATCCAATAAACCACCATACGTATTGATGTGGAGCAAAATAGCATCGGCCTTTAAGTTCTCTGCTTCAATAAAAGCTTTATTCACCTTTCGCACAATACCGGGTCCAATTTCTTCCCGAATATCAATTTTGTAAACCAGACTATCCTGACTCATTCCCAAAAGTGGAAGCATCCACACCAAAAGCAGTGAAAGCAGCGTTATTCTATGCAATTTAAGTTGGAACATCTTGTTAATGTATGAATTACAACTTATTAACACACTGTTAATTTCTTTGTTAATAATCATTTGCTATCCAACCGCACAGGCTGATTGTTTAAATCTATAATTGTGTAAAATTAAGACGTACTCTGCAATGATTCAACGAATTTCGATTATATTCTTTCTGATTACCATTTTGGGTTGCATGAATAGCACTGTATCTCAGGCTGAAACCGCTGCCGGTGCTGATTCTATCAGGGTAAAGTGGATGGATGGAAAGAAGTTTATTTTGCATAAAATTGAACCAAAAGAGACCTGGATTTCCTTAACAAAACGGTACAATTGCGATCTTGATGAACTGAAATCATTCAATAAAGGTGTTGAAGATCTTAAAATTGGTCAAATCATAAATATTCCGGTTTCTGTAAAATCGGAGCCAACTTCCATTTCAGAACCTAAAGTAGCAATTACCAAACCAAAGGATAATCCAATTGCACCTGTCAAAGCTGTAACTACAACCCCTGCAACACAAACACCGGTGATGTATACAGTAAAACAAGGGGAAACACTTTACAGCATTGCAAAACGCTTCGAACAAAAAGTTGAAGATATTAAGCAATATAATAATTTGAGTTCCGATGCTTTGCACAATGGACAAAAATTGATTGTGAGATATATCTCCAAAAACGATAATTCAAAACAGGTAAATGCGGTGCAACCTGTTTCAGGTAAACCTGAAAATGTCACTGAAAAAGTTAACCCTCCTTCTGAAAATTCCTTTTCAGAAAAAGCAACCAAGTCGGTTTCTCCTGTAAAAAAAGCGAATGGCGGCAAAACATTGATGCAGGTTACTGAAACTGGTATTGCTTCTTGGATCCAGGACGGACAGGTTAACCAGGATAAATATTATGGCTTACACCGCACTGCTCCTATTGGAACTATTATGAAAGTCACCAACCGGATGAACAACCAGTTTGTATATGTAAAAATAGTAGGTGTGCTTCCTGATACGGGCGATAATGATAATGTAATCATCAAAGTTTCGCAGGCAGTTTCGAATAAACTAAACGCGCTCGATGCACACTATCAGGTTGAAGTGAGTTACGGTTTGATGCAATAAGCCTTTTTTAGGATCGCGTTTTTATACTTCTTGCTGCGAAAAGACAAAACATACTCGACACAATAGCAATGTAACCGATTATTTCGTAGTTTTCCATTGTGCCATTACTGCTTTTTACCATTATAAGTCCACCGATGAAGGAAGCTAGTCCCGCCGATAATTGCTGAACCGCAGTATTCAAACTCATGAAACTTCCCCGGTTTTTAGGTTCAACTGCTGCACTTATCATAGTAGTTGCAGGTATCGACCTTCCTCCCATCACAATGAAGAATAATGTTGTTACAGCTAAAGCTACAGGCAATGAAACCATTTGCATGTTAGTGATCAAATAAATTGGTATCAGTGATGCAAAAATAAAAATGGTGAATATGC
>CAUJFJ010000239.1 GCA_963169675.1 Bacteroidota bacterium | reverse complement strand
GTTAGCCTTCTCCGTTGCCGCTCACCTGGAACCGGAAATTTTACTGATTGATGAAGTGCTGGCCGTAGGTGATCTTGAATTCCAGAAAAAATGCCTGGGGAAGATGGAAGAAGTGAGTAAGAAAGACGGGCGGACGATTTTGTTTGTGAGTCATGACCTGAATGTTGTCTCAAAACTAACATCCCAATGTGTTCTTCTTGACCAGGGAGTTGTATTAGAAAATGGAAAAACTGCAGACATTATCCGCAGCTATTATAACAATACACAAATAATATCTTCCGGATACACCGGATTATTAAAAAGTGATGTGCCTCATCTGATAGCTGCCGAAATCGTTTCTTCTGGACCAGGAAACATACATACACATAACCATCCATTAAAAATTCGATTTGAAATATCTGTACCATTCAGAAAAGAGGATCTTGCCTTTTCATTCCAGATAATTAATGCAAACCAGCAGTCCGTTTTACATTTTTGGGTTTTATCAGGTGAGGAAATGCCTTTTTCACAGCATGGAAGATATGAACTGGAGTGCCAGATACCTGAAGCACATTTATATATGGGGCGTTACTCAATAAATACATATTTAGGAGAAAATAAGGGCAAAGAAGTATATGAAGCGATATCAGGAATACTACCATTTGAAATAGTAATGACAGGGATAGACCCAGGACATTCATTTGGATGGCAGGAAAACACTTGCATTTACCGTGAAGCCCATCATTGGTCATTTAAAAAGAAATAATGGCTTTTGCTTTACCCAATATATTTAAAAAAAAGATACCTGACTGGCAGAAAGCTATAGTTGAAACTGCCCGTCCTTACACCATGGTGTCCACAGAAAATTTACTGGCTGTAATCCGCAATATTCAATATGTATGTAAAAATAACATAGAAGGTGATATTATAGAATGTGGAGTATGGAAAGGAGGTTGCATGATTGCAGCGGCGATGACACTTATGCAGTTAAATTTCACATACAAGAAAATCTACCTATATGATACATTTTCAGTATTTCCAGAACCAGGGCTGGAGGACATAAGCCATGAAGGCATTCCCGGAAAAGCAATGCTCGAAAAACTTGCACCTTCAGGAAAACAATGGCAGGCTCCAGGCATTGATGAAGTAAGAACAAATCTGCTCAGCACAGGATACCCTATTGAAAACCTGAATTTTGTACCGGGATTAGTAGAGGAAACAATTCCCTCCATTATGCCAAAAATAATTTCATTTCTGAGACTGGATACAGACTGGTATGCGTCAACCATGCATGAATTGAACTGGCTGTATCCGAGATTATCCTTCAACGGAGTTTTGATTATTGACGATTATGGATATTGGAAAGGAAGTAAAAAAGCAGTGGATGAATTTTTTGATAAAAATAAAATTCATCCGGAATTAGAAAAAATTGACTTTTCGGCTCGCATAATGTTTAAAAAACAGCACTAATGGCAATTACCGATACCTGTCTGCGGTTTTTTCTTTATGGAAAAAAGCAAGGAGTCTCATTCCATAAAACAATAACGTTGGGTCGGCTTGAAAACAAGGTCAGCCAGGATTTACCAACCCTTCTAAAAAACCTTTATCCTGGTATGATTAATCCTGAATATATCAATTTCGGAGAAAAATTCGGTGAAACTGTATTTCGTTCACTGGGCGCAGAATCAGTAGAAAGCCTTGATTTCAGTGATTATGAAAAAGCTGGAATTCAAGGTGATCTTAATTACCCATTGCCTGCTGAATTGATCAACAAGTTTTCTGTGTTGGTTGATGGAGGAACACTGGAACATGTGTTTAATTTCCCACAAGCTATCAAAAACTGTATGAACATGATTGAACCTGGCGGGCATTTTATTGGCTTTTCGCCAGCAAACAATCTTATGGGGCATGGCTTTTACCAGTTTAGTCCTGAGCTTTTCTATCGTGTTTTTTCCAAAGAAAACGGGTTTGGAAACACTGAGGTTTTTATGATATCCGCAGAATTTGAAACAGACACAACTGAATTATATGCCGTAAGTGACCCGGAAATTGTCAGATCAAGGGTTACTTTAAAAAGTACCCAACCAGGATACCTGCTTGTATTGTCTCGAAAAATACATCAAACCAGTCAGGAGCCGTTTACCGTTTACCAAAGTGACTATGTTGATTTGTGGAGCAAAACTGAAAATGACGAAAACAAAATAAAAAGCATTTCGCTTTTTAAAAGATTTTCGGATAAATTCAGCCAACTACTTAAAAGAAAAACCCGGGCAGAGAATTTAGAAAGGCATAACCCTGATTTTTTTAAAAAGAATACCTTTTAAAAATGAGACGCCTTAACCGCTTAATAAACAGAATAAAAATTCTTTTTTCCCGTCCACCGGAATGGAAAGAGATTGAATATTTCAGTAATGATTGGGTAGAAAGGGTCAAGATTATGGCATCATTTATTCCTGTAAAATCTGTGGTTATGGACCTGGGCTGCGGGAATATGAGCCTGAAACAATTCATTCCGGGAAACAGGTATATTCCTGTTGATTACTGCCAGCGTGATGAAACAACGATTGTCTGTGATTTTAACCAGTACGAATTTCCAAGAGAGAAAGCAGACGTGGTTTTTATAAGCGGATGCCTTGAATACATCCGTGATTACAATTGGCTATTAAAACAGGTTTGCCTGGCAGCCCCCCTGGTAATTATCTCCTATTGCACAACTGACCAGTTCAGCGACCCCGTACAGCGACATAATAACCACTGGCAAAATCATTTATCAGCAAAGAGTATTAACAAGCTGTTTTATGACAATGGTTTTTCCATATTTAAAGAAACTGTGACTCCATCTAATAACCATATTTTTATATTTAGAAAGCATTGAGTCCCGGAAGCTACATAGCATTACTTGATCCAGCACTGGCAGATCACAAGGGCACAGAATCGTCTAACCTCGGAGACCTGATCATCAGCAACAGTGTCATCGGCATACTACAAGATCTTTTTCCAAAAATGGAAATTCTTCGTTTTCCTACTCATTCATTTCTTACCAGGGGTCAGATGAAACTTATCAATAATGCCTGGCTTGGTTTTATTGGCGGTACCAATCTGCTTCACTCAGACATGCTTCATCAAAGGCAACTGATGCTCAGAGATGGCAAATTACTTTGGCTGTTCCCTGGAATTCAAAATCTGATATTAATGGGTTGTGGATGGGGGCCACAACCTGAAATGAAAATGAAAATAAAAACGAAGCTCCTTTTTAAAAAAATTCTTCATCCGGAATTCAAACACGCCTGCAGGGATAGGTTTTCGGTTGAAAAAATGGAAAAGGAGGCAAAGATCCCTGCTATTAATACCGCCTGTCCAACCATGTGGGGATTAGACGGTTGTACCACCAACCTGACCGGGCGCAATGATACATGTCTGTTTACATTAACGGACTATGCCATTGACCGGACCCGAGACAGCAGGATGATTGAGATCCTGCTCGATCATTTCAATAAACTGGTATTCTTTCCGCAAGGCATGGGTGATATGAATTACCTGTATTCTTTACCGGTTTACACTGCAAACAAATCAAAGTTTAGCGTACTGCCACATTCAATTGATGAATTTTATCGCTTTGTAAAGGGAACCCAATTTATCTACGCAGGTACACGACTGCATTGCGGCATCTATTGTCTGACGGAAAATGTCCCGGCTATGATAATAGGAATTGACAACCGCTCATCAGAAATTGCAAAAGACACTTACCTCCCTGTCTGTCCGGGAAACCATATGGAATTAATGGTAAACTGGCTGAATCAACAAAAAGTATTTGAGTACCCAGTTACCTTACCACTCAGTTCGATTAAAAACTGGAAAAAGCAGTTTATAAACTAACCAGAAATCGGAGTCGGGAGTATTTGATACTTCAGCCACCACTGATTTCCACTTATATTTGCTAAAACAGACTATTCTGATTTCCAAATGGAAACATTCTGCACCATTATAACCCCGGATTTTATCCCCTTCGCCCGGGTCTTATACTTATCCCTGAAAGCCCAACAAACCAACGCTGATTTTCATGTCCTGCTTGTGGCGGGCAACAGAATTACAGCGCAGAATGAACCTTTTGATATTGACATTGTCGATGACCTCCTGGATTCCGAAACAGCAAGGGGCATTTACCGTAAATACGCGGGCACCAATGAGGAC
>CAUJFJ010000238.1 GCA_963169675.1 Bacteroidota bacterium | reverse complement strand
TCATGCGTTATATTAATGTGGGAAATAGTGCTGCAATTGAATCTCCTCACATGGTCCGGATTTCTCCCGATGGTCAGTTTTGGTATGTGGCATTTATTAATGGAAATGTACTTCAGAAATACAGAACTTCCGATGATACATTTGTTGGCGAAGCTGTGATTACTCAAGGTGCGTGGAATACTTTTGTTGTTTCCCCCGACGGAACTAAAGCCTGGGTAGTTGATTTTTCTCAAACGGGAAGAATTGCCTATGTGAATACCCAAACCATGACGCTGGAAAAAATGTATAGCGATCCCGGTTTCTTTCAATCACCACATGGAAGCACAATCAGCAGCGATGGCAATACGCTTTTGGTTACCGGACAACAAGGCAACAAAATTTTTAAATGGGATGTTACTGATCCTATGTTCCCTGAATATGAAGAAATAACAATTAATAATACCGGCGGTAATGCAGCCGATCCTCATGAAGCAGCTTACAGTCCAGATGGCTCTAAATATTTTGTTACCTGTCAGGGAAGAGACGAAGTGAGGGTGTTTAATACATCCGATGATTCTTTCATTACTGCCATTCCAACCGGATCGTTTCCATTGGAAATGTCGCTGGCCCCTTCTTATAACCTGATGTTTGTTTCCTGTGAAGTTGGAAATGCTGTCACAGTTATTGATATGAATACACTAACAGCTGTAAAAACAATTAATGTAGGTTACCAGCCTCATGGTTTGGCTGTTGATGAAGTTGAAGGTGTAGTATTCGTAGCAAACCGTAATACGCCTACAAGTGGCGGGCCGGCACCTCACCACACTTCTTCATGCGGAGGAAGAAATGGTTATATGACTCTTATCAATCTGAATACACTTGAACTCGACGATGACTTTAAAATGGAATTGTCAGTTGATCCTTATTCAGTGATGGTGAAGAATTGATTGTTGAATGGAGTAGATGTAAAGTCAATAAATCATCACCCTTTCAGCACCAAAGTTTTCTTGCTGTAATCAATAATCGCTTCATAGCGCTTAAGTAAGTCGCCACCAATCACACCATCAACCGGTTTGAGTTTTAGTATTTCATACGATTGATTTACATGAGACAGATCGAGTAACACCATTTTTTCATTGGCGATTTCAAGATCCCCGATTTTAAATCCCGGTACATATACCAGGTGACTCTCCATAGTCGAAGTTCCTAATCCGGAAGAAAGAGATTCTACTTTTTCAAATTCACCATGTCCGATAAAAGCGGAAATTCTATTAATATCGAAAACGGTTTGTGAAGCACCTGTATCCAAAATCAGATTAACACTCTTTCTTTTGATTTTTCCGGTAACGGCCAGTTGCGCACCTTGCTTATCAATTCGAAGAATTTTTAATTTGATGGTATATTTTTTCTTACGGGCCATAAATTTTTAATTTAGAGAATGCATAAAGATAAAAAAAGGCATCCCGAACTGGAATGCCTTTCAAATAATTCAGTTCCTGATTATTTTGCAGGTGCCTGCATGTTATCAAGTACATCCATAACTTCTTTAACTGCAATGGCTGATTTGCTGAGAAGATCTTTCTCATCTGCATTCAGTTTAAGTTCGATAATTTCTTCGATACCATTCTTTCCTAATTTAACAGGAACACCTAAATAGATATCTTTCAATCCATATTCACCCTGTAACCAGGCACAGCAAGGGAAAATTCTTTTTTGATCACGCAAAATAGCTTCTACCATTTGAGCAGCTGCAGCACCCGGAGCATACCAGGCTGAGGTTCCCATCAGGTTCACTAATTCACCACCACCTTTTTTCGTACGATCAACAATTGCTTCCAACTTATCGGCAGCAATTAATTCAGTAACCGGAATTCCGGCAACAGTAGTATAGCGTGGTAATGGAACCATGGTATCACCATGACCACCCATCAATACTGCCTGAATATCTTTTGGTGAGGTATCGAGCGCTTCTGCCAAAAAGGCACGGTAACGCGCTGTATCCAGAATTCCTGCCATCCCGAAAACTTTGCTGGAATCAACTCCGGCAGTCAGGAATGCACAGTAAGTCATTACATCTAAAGGGTTGGAAACCACTATGATAATCGCATTTGGCGAATATTTCATAATGTTTTCAGTCACCGATCTAACAATACCGGCATTGGTAGCGATAAGGTCATCGCGACTCATACCTGGTTTTCTTGGCAAACCGGATGTGATAACCACCACATCTGATCCGGCAGTAGCTGCATAGTCGTTCGTGCAACCTTTTACCCGGGTATCGTATAAGTTTATCGGTGAAGTCTGCCAGATGTCGAGAGCCTTGCCTTCAGCAGTGCCTTCTTTAATATCGAGCAATACAACTTCATTACATAACTCCTTGTGAGCTATAACATTAGCACAGGTTGCACCTACGTTTCCTGCGCCTACAACAGTAACTTTCATGAGCAAATGGGGGGTTTACAGATTAATTAAAGTTTAAGTTCCGGTATTTAACCGGGGTCAAAATTATAACAATTTTTAAATACAACATGGGGATATTAGTCACTTCCCAATGCTAAAAAGATGAAAAAAATGACAAATTGGTTAAAAAGGTGCTCCGGTCGCACACTTGTAGCTCTTCTAGGCACGATTTCGTTGCCTTATTTTGCCAGTGCTCAGGTTCCTAATTATCAGGATTGCCTGGGTGCAATGCCTATTTGCCTTAGTTCATACGCCAATGCCAATCTGGTTACCGGAACCGGAAATATTCCCAATGAAATAAACCCCGCTACTTCCTGCTTACTTACCGGTGAACGAAACGATATGTGGTACATTATCACTACATCAACTTCCGGTAATCTTGCATTTTCAATTGTTCCAAACGTTGCTACCCACAATTATGATTGGGCAGTTTATAATTTAACTTCTGCAGTTTGTTCTGAAATATTTACAAACCCCGCTCTTGAAGTAGCATGTAATTATAGTAATACTCCCGGAACTACCGGACCAAACGGATTGCCTGGTGCACAAAATGGTGCTGTTATTCCTGCAACAGCCGGCCAGACATACCTTATTAATGTAAGCGGATTTTCATCCATCAATCAAGGTGGTTATACCATCGATCTTTCCGGATCAACAGCGGTAGTAACGGATAATACCACACCGACCATGTCGAGTATTACGGCCATGAATTGCGGCGCTACCACCATGAATCTTTCCTTTTCTGAAAGAGTAAAATGTAATTCCGTTTCTACATCAGATTTTACGCTCACTGGTCCCGGTGGTCCTTATACCATCACTTCAATTACAGGAACCTCTTGTAGTTTGAATGCAACTTATTCGCGCGATTTCATTGTTAATTTTAGTCCGGCAATTCAAACTGCCGGAACTTATACTTTATCAATGGTTAGTGCCGTAACCGATTTATGTAATAATAATGCATCTGTTCCGCAGGCATTTCCAATTCCTATTTCAGGTGTAAATATTTCTTTCACCAAAAATGATGTTACTTGCTTTGGTGGTAACAACGGTTCAGCAACAGCGAATATCACAGGCACTGCAGGTCCGTTTTTATATCAATGGGCGCCTTCAGGCGGAAGCGGTCCCACTGCCCAGTTTCTCACAGCGGGTAATTATACCGTTACTGTAACAAGTCCCTTAGGTTGCTCCGCACAATCAACAGTAACTATCAATCAACCACTCACCGGTTTATCTGCAAGTGTTGTAACTACACCTGCAAATGGATGCGCATCGAATGGATCAGCAACTGTAACTCCATCCAACGGACAGGCTCCTTATACTTATAGCTGGTGGCCATCAGGTGGTAATGCTGCAACTGCAAACAATCTTGCAGCAGGTGGTTACATGGTTACCATTACAGATGCCAATCAATGTGTGTTAAATTATTTTCTGAATGTTCCTTCTGCGGCAGGGCCTTCGGTTGCAATCAATACTTTCTCCGGCGTTTCCTGCTTTGGTGGTAATGATGGTTCCGCAACTGTAAGTGTTACGAATGCAACGGGACCGTTTTCTTATCTGTGGTCGCCTTCAGGTGGAACCGGTGCAACTGCAAATAATCTTCCAGCAGGAAGTTATTCGGTTGCAGTAACCGTATCGCCCGGATGTACCTTAACAGCAACAGTTGTAATTACTGAACCACCTACCGGATTATCAGTATCAAAAACTATAGTTCCCACTTCATGTGGAATTAATAATGGATCTGTTACAATTAATGCAAGTGGTGGTGTTGCACCCTATTCTTATAGCTGGAATCCACCGGTTGCAACCGGATCATCAGCGACTTGGCTTGCATCCGGAAGTTATTCGGTAACCATTACCGATGCCAATGGTTGCAGCAATGTTCAAAATGCTACCGTTGCACCTTCATCACCTGTTACTGCATCATTGCAGAATCACAGCAATGTTGCCTGCTACGGACAAAATTCAGGTTCAACAGGAGTTTCAATTTCAGGTGGCCAGACTCCATATACTATATTATGGTCATCGGGACAAACAACTGCAAACATTTCAAATATTGGTGCCGGCATTTATACAGTTACTATAACGGATGCTGCAGGTTGTTCAAAAGTATTGACCGATACTATTACAGAACCATCAGCATTCAATGCTACATTGGTAAATAGCACCAACATACAATGCTTCGGATTAAGTACCGGAGCAGCTACAGTTTCAACATCGGGAGGCGCAGGTGGAAATGTGTGGTCATGGACAAACTCCTCATCCACATTACCATCTATAAATAATGTTGCAGCGGGAAATTACACAGCAACTGTTACCGATCAGAATGGATGTTCAGCATCTGTTTCAGTAACAATAACACAACCTGCAACAGCAGTAAATATTCAGGGAACTGTCACAGCCACAACATGTGGTAACAGTGATGGTGCAGTTACGACAAATATATCGGGAGGTACAACTCCATACAATTACAACTGGAATACAGGTGCTGTATCAGCATCATTAACCGGACTTATTCCCGGCATATATGCACTGACCGTTACTGATGCTAATGGATGTATTGATTCTGTAACATACAATGTTCAGGCATCAAATGCTCCGGTAATTTCTCTGATCAACTCAACTGATGTTACTTGCTTTGGAGGTTCCAATGGAGCTGCATCTTTTGGTGCTGTAGGTGGTGTTACGCCTTATACATGGGTCTGGCAAAATGGTGTTTCAACAGGAACATCTGCAAATAATCTTCCAGCGGGAACTTACAATGTAACTGTTACCGATGCATCGGGATGTCAGGCATTTGATCAGGTAACAATTAATCAACCATCAGCAATTGCAGTTCAGCTTTCAGCTCCTGTAACAATTTGTTATGGAGGAAATACTGTTGTAACAAGTGCTGTAACAGGAGGAACACAACCATATAGCTATAACTGGAGCAATGGAGCTGCTGTTGCGCAAATTATGGTTAGTCCTTCTGCCAATGCATCCTATCAGGTAACTGTCAGCGATGCGAATGGTTGTTCGGTAGCATCCAGTCCTGTAATCATTACTGTAAGATCACCTTTAGCATTATCGGCAGTTTATCCCGATTCGGTTTGTAAAAATTCGAATGCTACGGTACAATTGCTTGCAAGTGGTGGTGATGGAAATTACACCTACACGTGGAGTAATGGATTGACAGGTTCACAAAATCAGATTTTAATTTCAGGGAATACATCGTTAACCATTCAGTTGGCAGATGGTTGCAATACACCACCTGTTAGCGCAGCTGTTGCCATAACAGCAGTAGAAGCACCGACTTTGAGTTTCAATATTCCGCAGCAATCGGGTTGTGAACCTTTGGTGACAAACTTTGCAATTCCTTCCGGTACTCCTTCAGGATTTGTTTATACCTGGGAATTTGGTGACGGATATGTATCACAATTGCCAAATGTAAGTCATACTTATTTACAAAGCGGAACTTATAACGTTTCTCTCACAGTAGCCTATGCAGGAGCCGGTGGATGCTCATCAGAATTGAACTTCCCGGCAGCTGTAAAAGTTTTCCAAAAACCAATTGCACGGTTTATCAGTGATCCGCCAGCACCAACATTAAATCATCCCGAAGTATTTTTTACCGATAGAAGTACAGGAGCCGATATATGGTACTGGACATTTGGTGATCACCAGGGTGAATCACGCGAGCAAAATACCAGCTACATCTATAGCGATACAGGACAATATGTTGTACAGCTCAGAGTAAGTAATTTAGAAGGTTGTCGCGATTCAATTGCTGAAGCAATTCATGTAGGCGAAGAAATGCAAATATTTATTCCAAATGCATTTACTCCCGATGCCAGTGGTGTGAATGATGTATTTCAAATTTATGGTGTGGGCTTCAGCTCTTATGAAATTTCAATTTATGACCGATGGGGAAAATTAGTCCACCGTGCCAAAAACCAGGATGTAGCATGGGATGGAAATGATATTGCCACCGGCGATCCGGTTCCTCAAGGCGTGTATGTCTACAAAGTCACTATCATAGATAATTCAGGAAATGTGATCAATAAATTTGATCGAATTACGTTACTGCGATGAAATTAAATGTGCTGATTTGCTTATGCTTGCCCTGAGCAGAGCCGAAGGGTGCTGGTTTGCTGCCTTGAGCTCAGCCGAAGGCGGTCCCCGCAAGGCACGATGCGGGGGTGCTGATTTTTTGTTCTCAGTATCAGATGTGTGACTGCATATTAGTGTCAAGTGACAAGTGGCAAGTGACAAGTGGGGTGTGTGGGCAAAAAGATGTGACTGCACTTTAATGTGCTAATTTGCTGATATGCTGATGTGCTGATTTTTTGGTCCTGAGTAAAAAATGATTGTCTGCAACTAGTTAAAAGTTAAAAGTTGTAAGTTGAAGGTTGTAAGTTGGTTTTTTTGGCTGAATGAAATGTCGTTCTTCAATTATGATTTATTTTACTGTTGCTAATGTTGGTGGTTCCTAGTTCTCAAATTGTTTTTATTGAAAATTGGCAATCAAGAAGTGAGAATTGAATAATACTTTACTTCCTATTTTCTTATTCATTTTGTAATATTCAATATTTGATATTCAATATTTTGAAACTGCTATAGTATACATTTTAATACTGCTGCTGCTGAATCATAATTCTGCCTGACTTCGTGATACTTTTATTGCAGATTGACTAACAAGAATTGAATAATGATTAATGGCATACTATGGGGCTTCTGACAAAAAATTCTTAGTTCTTAATCCTCAATTTTTAATCCGCGTTTCACCCTCTCCAGCCCTAAATGTTCTACGGAGGAGGATGCCTATGCTGGAGAGGGCCGGGGTGAGGAGGAAATGGAAACGATGGATGCGAACGGTAATGGTTTCTCGTTCTTAAAATGCTTTTATTGCATATTGATTAATAAGAAGTGAGAATTGAATAATATTTGCTCCCGACTTCCTTATTCAATTTGCAATATTCAATATTTGTTATTCAATATTTAGAAACTGCTATAGTACACAAATTAGTGCTCGTGCCACTGAACTATAATTCTGCCCTCCTTCAAGCTTCTTTTATTGCATATTGAGTAACAAGAAGTGAGAATTGAATAATATTTTGCTCCCGATTTCCTTATTCAATTTGTAATATTCAATATTTGTTATTCAATATTTTGAAGCTGCTATAGTACACAAATTAGTGTTCGTACCACTGAACTATAATTCTGCCCTCCTTCAAGCTTCTTTTATTGCATATTGAGAAACAAGAAGTGAGAATTGAATAATGATACATTTCCCTATTCAATTTGTAATATTCAATATTTGTTATTCAATATTTTGAAGCTGCTATAGAACACAAATTAGTGTTTCTGCCGCTGATCTATAATGCAGCCCGTCTTGATGTTTCTAATATTGAATATTGATTAACAAGAAGTGAGAATTGAATAATGACATTTGAGATTGAAAATAAATTTGTTTTCTGACCATAATTCAATCTATCATCTATCATTTATAATCTATCATAGAAACGAATTTCCTTCTGAGCAGAGACCAACGGGTTAATCATCCTTAATTCGTAGAAACCACAAATTTATTTAGCGCCACGATGGTATTATTTCTTTTGACAGTTAAAACATGGATTCCGTTGGAAAAATTTGAAACATCTAGTATAGTTTTTTCAGATGGTGAAAGTAATTCATGATGGTAGACGATTCTTCCTGCGGTATTTTGAATTTCAATTACATCTTTAGCAAGTAAATTTTGTTTTCCATTTAATTGCAGTGTAATAAATTCTGATGCTGGATTAGGGAATACTGAACTGGCATAAAACGGAGTGTGGTTTAACTCATTTATAGAAGATGGTGTAAAATTAAATTCCCAAACATCTGTCAAGTAATGAGTATAGAAAATAGTATCAGATCCTAATCCCAGATAACCTTTATTGTTTAAAGTAAAATACATTCCCTGTACCCGGGCTTTGCCCGGGAAATTTACAGGAATCAAAGACCATGAATCAGCAACTTCGTCATACATCCAAAAGTCAGAAAAGAAATCGAATGGATTCCCTGTGCTTGCGTAATCAAATCCTAAACCAACGAAACCATAATGATCAATTGAAAAAGAATAAGCACCATTTCTTGCTCCACCGGGGAAAGATGCAATAGGTAGCCATGTATTATTTATTGGATCATAACTTGCGAAATCGTTGAATAAGGAACCGGTACATGCACCTAAACCAACATAAGCCTTCAATCCGATAGTGAATACCGAGGCTCCTTGCCTGGAATTACCCGGAAAACTGGCAACCTGAGCCCATGAATCGGTAATTGGATCATAAGACCAAAAATCATTTTTGCATGGTGCGTATCCTAATCCTATATATCCTTTTCCTGCTAATTCAAAACTTGTTGCTGTATACCGGGCTGAACCTAAAAAAGAAGTAATTGGTGACCACATATTTAATGATGGATCATATTTATAGAATGAAGATGTAGCTGCAGGAGTCCATCCGGTCCCGGCATATCCAAATCCGTTAATAGCAAATCCTCTTGCACCATAACGACCGGATCCAAGGAAATTTGCCTTTTGAGTCCACACATTGGCGGAAGGATCAAATTCCCAAAAGTCTTGTTTGTAAATTACTGTCTGGGGTGAACCACCAAGAGAAATACCCGCTCCTACATAGGCTTTGCCATTTATTGTAAACCAAAATGGATCATAAGTCTCACCACCACCATAGTCAGCCTTTTGCTGCCATGAAAAGACTTGAGCATTGGAATTATTCTGAAAGAAAAGTAAGTAACAAATTCCTACAGACAATATAATTATATTTTTCATTTTCAAATGGGTGTCTTTGTAAGAGATATGTTTAAAAGAAGAATTGCCAGAATTTATAATTTTAAAGGTATAAAATTTTTTAGTTATTCATAAAAACACCCTCATTTTTATGAATAATATTTTAGATTCTTGAAACAATTCGGTGATACATAGATAATTAAAATCCTTAATCTTTAATTCTTAATCCTTTGCATATCTTTTTAGCAGCAACCCATCGATCATTTATCATTTATCATAATATCGAAATTTCCTTCTGAGCAGAAATATATTATTCGTGCACTTAACCCAGGTCCCCGCAAGAAGCTTTAGCTTTGATGCGGGGTTTTAGCAGCAACCCATCTATCATTTATAATCTATAATCTATCATCTAAATTGATGCATAAAAAAAGCCCCGCAATCTGCGGGGCTTTTTTTATGCATCAATTTTAGCGTATCTGGCATTCTTCTCAATAAACTCTCTCCTCGGTGGTACATCATCACCCATGAGCATGGCAAAAATCCGATCGGCTTCTGCAGCACTTTCTATAGTGACTTGCTTAAGTGTGCGGTTCATTGGGTTCATGGTAGTCGACCACAATTGTTCCGCATTCATCTCTCCAAGACCTTTATATCGTTGAACGGTTACAGTAGATTCTTTTCCTTCTGGAACCATTTCTTTGGTTGCCAATATGCGTTCTTCATCATTCCAGCAATAGCGTTCATCGCGACCTTTTTTAACAAGGTAGAGTGGAGGAGAAGCAATGTATATGTATCCTTGTTCAATCAGCTCCTTCATGTGACGGAAGAAGAATGTAAGAATCAAGGTAGTGATATGACTTCCGTCGACGTCGGCATCGGTCATGATAATGATCTTGTGATATCTTAATTTGTCGATGTTCAAAGCACGCTCATCTTCAGTTGTTCCTTTGAATACGCCGAGTGCGGTAAAGATATTCCGGATCTCTTCATTATCGAAGATTTTATGTTCCATAGCTTTTTCCACATTCAGAATTTTACCTCTGAGTGGAAGAATAGCCTGAAAATTTCTGTCGCGGCCCTGCTTGGCAGTACCACCCGCAGAATCTCCCTCGACCAGATACAATTCGCATTTGTGTGGTTCACGTTCCGAGCAATCGGATAGTTTTCCGGGAAGTCCGGAGCCGGAGAATGCACCTTTACGTTGTACAAGCTCACGTGCTTTTCGTGCTGCATGGCGAGCCGTAGCAGCAAGAATCACTTTATTAACGATATTCCTTGCCTCACGGGGATGCTCTTCGAGATAATTAAAGAGCATTTCTGAAACAGCGGTATCCACTGCTCCCATTACTTCATTGTTTCCCAGTTTCGTTTTCGTCTGGCCTTCAAACTGTGGTTCCTGAACTTTAACAGAAATTACAGATGTTAATCCTTCACGAAAATCATCTCCGCTGATATCGAACTTAAGCTTAGAAAGCATTCCTTCTTTCTCAGCATAATTTTTCAAGGTACGGGTTAATGCTCTTCTGAAACCTGCAAGGTGTGTTCCACCCTCATGAGTGTTGATGTTGTTTACATACGAGTGTACATTTTCATTGAATGAAGTGTTGTACTGCATGGCGACTTCAACGGGAATTCCGTTTTTCTCACCTTCCATGTAAATTACATTTTCAATAAGTCTCTCGCGTGTTGCATCCAGGAACTCGACAAATTCTACAAGTCCTCTTTCGCTATAAAAAGTATCTTTATTCAACGGATTTCCTTCAGCATCTATTTCACGCATATCAGTAAGATTGATGCGGATGCCTTTATTCAAAAATGAAAGCTCACGCATTCTCGCAGCAAGCGTATCATAAATGTAGGTAGTGTGAATGAAAATGGTGTTATCGGGATGGAAAGTAACATTGGTTCCACGATGTGTAGTCGTTCCTGTTTCTTTCACCGAATACAATGGTTTTCCTTTGGAATATTCCTGAACATAAGATTTACCATTACGGTAAACTTCAACTTTTAAATGGTCTGAAAGTGCATTCACGCAGGAAACACCCACTCCGTGCAATCCACCGGAAACTTTGTACGAGTCTTTGTCAAATTTACCACCGGCATGTAGTACAGTCATTACTACCTCAAGTGCAGATCGTTTCTCCTTCTCATGGAAGTCTGTAGGAATTCCCCTTCCATCATCCTTAACGGTGATAGAATTGTCCTCGTGAATAAATACATCAATGTTTTTACAATGTCCGGCTAATGCCTCATCAATTGAGTTATCGACCACCTCATAAACCAAATGGTGTAACCCCTTTATACCGATATCGCCAATATACATGGCCGGTCTTTTTCGTACCGCTTCCAGTCCTTCCAGAACCTGAATACTGTCAGCTGAATACTCGTCATTCTTAATTACTTTCTCTGCAATGTTCTCGCTCATTTTCAATTAGTTAACTCATTAATTCAATTATATGCAAAGATAGCCTTTTTTGGCTTACGAAAGGCAGCAAAAACCACTGATTTCAGGCTTTCCCCTCAATAATTTATCAACAAAAAAGTGGGTGATTGTGAATAAAAACGAACCCTGTTGATGAATATTGCACCAACAGGGTTCAGTAAAGAGTCTAATGCTTTGGAAGTCAGCTAACTATCAAAACGAATAAGTTAATCCCGCTAAAGCGGAAAAGCGGTAAGAAGGATAATTATACCAGCGTGAATATTTGGAGGCGGTAACATTATTCAGATTTACGAATACCGACATCACTTTTGAATATCTGTAATCGATATGAAGGTTTCCGTCGACAAAAGCTTTTAACGTGGTGTAATCGCCTGAATTTGCATAATTAATGGCGTTTCTGGATGAAACATAACCCCATTGCGAGCTCACCATAATTTTTTCTCCGATCATATAAAAGCCCGATAGTCCGAGTTTGAAAGCGGGACGAAACAAGGCTTCATCTTCGCGGGATGGTTTATTTCCGAAATAATCAACGGCCAGACTGATTCCGGTTTTTTCTCCCTGATCATAAACTACCTCGGCATGGATATTACTCTGGGTATTGTTATCGTACACCACATCGTAAACAACCAAAGTAGAAATACCATCCAGGTTTCTGTAGAATGCATCATCGGTGAGTCGTTTGATACCTATGCTCCCGATAAATGCCAGTTGTCTGTCGAGTTTAATGTTTATTCCCGCAGAAAGATTCAGTTTGTTATTGGTGTTTCTTAAAGGGAAGTAGCCTTGCAGAAAAGGATTTTCCTTGGAGAAATTTCTGAAAGTATTCCGTTCTAAATCTCCTGTTAACTGCCCGTAAACGCTCATCATTTCCGATACCAGTGTGTAATCGATGCGGGCATGTGGATAAAGATGATAGTTGGTAAGTTCATTTATTTCGATGGCAACATTGGCTCCGGCAGTCAATTTTAACCGGTCGAATGTTTGTACAATACGCGGATTAATTCTGAAGATAGAATGATTGGAAGCATCAAAAAAATCGGTGTCGAATTTCATGGCATCAAATTCAATGGTTGCATTGACAACCATGTCATTGAATTTTTTTCCTGCAGTAGCATGAAATCTCAAACGATTTTCTTCATTGTTTTTATTGTCGGAAAACGAATGAAATCCTATGCCGGCCTCATAACTAAAACGATCGGCATCACGGTGATTGCTTCGGAATGAAAAGTCGCCAAATACATCATCAAATGTATGTTTGGTAGATGATTTTGAAAAAATATCGGGCGGACTATTATAACCATACCAATGGTAAGCCGAACGATTATAACCCAATTCGCCTCGCAGTAAAGTGTTGTCGAAAAACCTGGTGCCAAATAATTTTATACCCGACTCACTCATCCCCGGATAACCATAATTTTTAATTTTTCCGGATGACGAGATGTGACTCAGGTGCACCCCAGCATCGAAAGTTTTTGAACGCAGACTGTTATAAAACAATTCAATGTAAGGAGTGTTTTTTGTTCCATAACCACCTTTTACAAAGCCGCGATATAATTTTTTGATGTTCTCATCTTTGATTTTTACAGGCTTGATCGGAGAAATGGTATATACTGTTGGATATTGAACCTGTTTAATATCATAGCTCAGGTCAGGTGTATAAGCAACGGCCGTATCTCGCCCGGGTGTATCGCTGATTTTAAATGCATCCGATAAGGTAGGCTGATAAGGCTTTACCACATTAATCTGCTCATCACCCAGATTGCCTTGTTGCGCATAAGAATGGGTGAATCCAAATGCTGTCAGTGCTATTGCAATTATTTTTGATTTTGCTTTCATAGTTCTTTTTTTCAGTGTTTCGGAATTATTCTGAATCGGTACTGTCACGGTCGGAACCGAAATACTGTTTTTCCTTTTCTTCTATTTCTTTCTGTAATTTTTCATTCTCTCCTTTTTCAATAGCATCCAGTTTTTCTTTCGCCTGGAGTCTGATATCTTCCGGATCAGTAACATTTTTTTCGTAGTTCTCGAGTACCGATCTGAAAGTATGCTTAGCCTGGAACAAATCTTTCAGACCAACATAATTATCACCCAGCAACAGGAATGATTTTCCGATCCAAAACTCATACGATGGCGACAAATTGATTACGTCGAAACATTTTTTCTGAGATTCCTTAAAGTTACCCAGTTTGTATTGTATGAGAGCCAGACTATATTTCGCTTCCGCACCATTGGCACTGTTAATTTTTGAAATTGCCGTAAATTCTGTAGTTGCTGCCTGCAAGTCATTTAATGCAAGTGATGCACGGCCATGTAACAAGTGTGCTTCATTGACTAGCTCATTAGAAACTTTATCACCCGAAAGTAATTTTCTGGCATTGGTAATGGTATTGTCGAAGTCGCCTTTTTTGAAGTACGCTCTCATTTTTCCACTCTGTGCTTCGATGATATTATCACGGAAATCTGCTACTTCTTCCAGTCTGTTGAAATCTGCAATCGCCTCATCATACTTGTTATCATTCAGGTAAATGGTACCCGATTTCAAAAGTGATTTTTCAGTAAACAGATTTCGTGGTTTAGAAGTCACGTGAACATATCCTGCCAATGCCTTTGCATATTCCTTGTTGCGGTAATCTGATTCCGCTTTGTAGAATGTAGCATTGAGTTCGAAATACCCATTTGGGAATTTCTTCAGATACTCTTCAAAATTGCGGGAAGCATTTTTATGATCTCCCTTCAGATAAAGTTGCTCAGCAGCTTCATAAGTGATAGAATCCTGAGCACCGGTGCTTACATTCACCGTAGAAACTGTTTTTATGTAATCAAAATATCCCTGTGGATTACCATTTCCAACATAAATATTTTTGATACCTGTAAGGGCCTCCATGGCTTCCGATGTAGATGGATATTTTTTTACCACATCTTTGTAGGTTGAAAGAGCCTGATCATCCTGCTTGAGGTTGAACTGAATTAGTGCGATTTTTAAAAGTGATTTTTTCGCATATTCACTTTGGGGCTGATCACGAATTATTTTCTTGAATATATCTTCGGCAGCTTTGTAATCTTCCTGTGAAAGCAATGCATTTCCTTTTTCGTACTGAGCATCATCTATAAATACCGATTTCGGATATTTGACAGCCAGTTGGTTCATGGTATTGGCCTTGCCTTTCATATCGCCTTTGATACCCATAATAATACCATTCTGAAACAAACAGTAATCTGACGCCTTTGCACCTGCCGCTACTGCATCATTGTAATACGACAATGCATTGTCGTAATCTTTCAAAACAAAGAACCCATCTCCGATCCTGATTAAGGCATCATTGTATTTTGCGGGATCAGTCTCTGCTTTCGTTTTCAGATATTTCCTGAACCAGGTATTTGCTTCCGGATAATTTTCCAGATTGAAATAACAATATCCCATATTGTAATTTGCAGTATTGTACATGGGTGTATTGATAGAAGACGGATTGAAAATAAAAATCCGGTATTGTTTAATAGCTGCTTCGTACTGCTTCTGGTGATAAATAGCTTCCGCTTTCCAGTACATCGCCTGTGCCCTTATTTTCTGATCGACTTCAGTAGTTATGGCTTTGTTGAAGAGAGAAATAGATTTTTCGTAATCACGGTCGTTGAAAAATTCGATTGCCCTGAAGTAAGCTACTTTCTGGTAAGCTGCCTTTGCTTTTTCAGACTTGGCTTTTATCTTATCCAAAGCCACCAACGCATCTTTATAATTCTTGGTAGTAATATAAAGTTGTGCCATAAGCTCATTCACCTCATCGGTATATTTAGAGGTAGGATACAGTCTTGTGAAATCATTCAAAGCATTCACTGCTACAGATTGGAACGAAAGCTCCAGTGAAAGTTTTGCATAATTGAATAATGACTCTTCCTGAATAGTTTTATCGTAGTCGGCTTTCGAAGCAAATTGAAACGCGTTGCGAGCACTTTGCTTGTTTTTGGTCTTTAAGAAGCAATCTCCGAGATTATAATATGCCACCTGCTGTAGTTTGTCTTTGACATTCACTACTTTTTCAAAATAGCCAATCGCTTTTTCGTACTTTCCTAATTTATAATTGCAATATCCTAACTGGTACTGATCATCACGACTCAGGCGGGGATAGTTCTTTTCGAATTCTTCGAACATCTCCAATGCCTTTTCATACTGACCCTTTTTGTAATAGGACTCCGCCACATAGCGTTTTATTTCCGCATAGTTTTTTAGATCGGTTCTTCCTTCCAAAGTTTTGGCATAGCGAATGAGCTCATCATAATTTTCCTGTTCGTAGTAAATCTGGATGATGTAATAAGGGACTACGGGACCAAAGCTATCTGAATCTTTTAATTTTTCGAAGGCTGTTAATGCTGTTGCCAGATTGTTATTCTGGTAAGCAACATGTGCATAATAATAATTTGCAGCAGTCTTGTATTTGGATTCTACATTCAGGATCTCATGAAAGCTTTTGCTTGCTTTTGTCAGATCGCCGGTTGTGAAATAACTATAGCCCGATTTGAAATAATATTCTGAAACTTCATCATTCGTCAAATAGCTGATATCGGTTTTTTCAAAATAATTGACAGCCATCTTGTATTTTTTCTGCTTATACAGAATCTTACCTGCATGAAAATAGGCTGTGCGGGCTTTTAAACTCTCAGGATATTTTTGTGTAAAACGTACCAGTTCATTTTCGGCATCCGGATGATACAATTCGGCACCGCCCAGTGCCATGTAGTACTCAGCATTTATTCTGTCATTTACTGCAGTTCCCGACTCATTTAAAAATTCATGGAACATTTCGCGTGAAGCACTGTATTTTTCTTTCACGAAAAGTTCATAGGCCAGTCTGTATTTTTTTGCCGGGTCATGATGTGTTTCCGGCTGCTGTGCACGTACTGCCGGGATCATAAAAACGGTGATGGCAAAAATTAAAATTACTTTACTCAACAATTTGTTTATCATAGTTTTATGGGGAGGTGGTGGTAGTATCTGCAAAATTACTTCTTACAAACGGGATACTATTTGTTTATATTATCCCATACGGGGAAATTATGAACAACAAACTATTGAAAACTCCACACAATAATTTCTCAAAAACACCATTATTACCCGACGATTAAACCTTTTGCTTCCCGGAAGGTCTGACACCAAAATCCCAATAAATTCTTAAGCTATGAAAATGTTCAATCCAATGAAAAGTTTAATTGTGTTATCTCTGTTAGGGTTATCGGTTTTAGCCGGTTGTCGCAAGGAAAAGGATGAACCTGACAGTGATACCAGTACTGCTATCGACAATTCGTTTGCCGAAGCAACTTATGATGATGTTTCTACTATGGCAGATCAGGCAGCCGATGGCGGCACTTTAACGACTTTCAAAGGCACTAATGACGAAACAATTATGATGAGTCCTTGTGCTACAGTTACCCACGATTCCATTTCATCACCAAGGGTAATTACCATCGATTTTGGTACAACGAATTGCCTGTGTCTGGATGGTCGCTACCGCATGGGACAGATTATTGTCACTTATCAAGGAGCTTATCGCGATAGCGGATCGGTTCATACCATTAGTTTTAACAATTATTTTGTGAACGATTATCAGGTTGGCGGAACCAAAACTGTTACCAATGAAGGCACCAATAGCAGTGGCAATACCTGGTTTTCAATCGCTGTTTCCGGATCAATTACTGCTACAACGGGACAGGTTTTAAGCTGGTCATCGGCACGAGAGCGGGAATGGATCGAAGGAGCGTCAACCTCCATCTGGTCAGATGATGTTTACCGGATTACCGGACAAGCCTCAGGCACCGGATTTTCAGGAACCACTTTTAGTGCAAATATTGACACGCCCCTTTTAATTGCACTCGATTGTAAATGGATCAAAGAAGGAGTAATATCATTTACACCAGCCAACCGTCAAACCCGGGTGATCAATTATGGTTATCTGAATGGAAACTGTGACCGATTGGCACAGGTAACCATCGGTTCAAATACCCACACCATCGAGCTTCGGTAAACCACATTTCAACACAGCCCCCGGCATAACTTATTCCGGGGGCTTTTTTTGGTACCTTTGCATTTAGTAATTTTGTGCTCATAATTGCGACTATGTATATCCTCAAGATCAAAGGCAAAGCGAAAATTCCCGATTACGTTCAGTTGCGTGACGACAAATTCACGCTTTTGGCCTATTTTAGAGTCGATCGCCCCGAAAAAGCATTGGTAAAATGTGGTTTGGGTGACAAGGAAGCTGAAGTCATTAAAATTATCAGTGAAATTCCATTTGGCAAAGTAATGAAACTCGAAGTCTGATCAGAACTATGGACACATCAAATATCATAAAGCTGGAGAATGCCAGTATATTTCAGAAAAAGAATCTGATTCTGAACAATGTAAATCTGGATATCCACAAAGGAGAGTTTGTTTACCTGATCGGGAAAACCGGAAGCGGGAAAAGCAGCCTGCTGAAAGTGCTTTATGGCGATATTAAGCTTACTCAGGGTGAAGGAGCCGTTGCCGGGTATAATCTTCGCAAAATAAAAACTAAGGAAATTCCATTTTTGCGACGAAAACTGGGGATTGTGTTCCAGGATTTTCAGTTGCTGACCGATCGCTCTGCCCGCGAGAACCTCGAATTCGTGCTGAAAGCAACCGGTTGGAAGGACAAGAATAAAATAAGCGACCGGATTAATGAAGTTTTAAATAAAGTTGCTTTAGGGACCAAAGGATTTAAAATGCCACATGAGTTATCGGGTGGTGAACAACAACGTCTGGCAATTGCAAGGGCATTGCTGAATGATCCTGATGTGATTCTCGCCGATGAACCCAGCGGAAATCTTGATCCCGAGACATCCAACGAAATCATGAATCTCTTTTTTGAAATCAGCAGAAGTGGCAGAGCTGTGGTGATGGCAACCCATAATTATTCATTAATCGAAAAATTCCCGGCCCGGATTGTCAAATTTGATCAGGGTAAAGTATTCGATCACACTCAGAATTGAGGGAAAAGTCCTTTTCCGGTACTGAAAATAAGGTCAATTAATTTTTGTGCATTCACGGAATTGGAAAAGTTCTCGTGCAATATTTTTTCTCTGGTTTTGATGTCTGCTGTCTTGAAATCTATTTCCATTAATTCCTGAGTTCTGATGCGCATGGCAGCAGGAGTTTCAGCTATATCACATAAATTTTCTAAACCGGTATTCTCTACCATCATAGGATTTACCAGTGCAAAACGACCATTGTACAACGCAGAAAGCAATTTGAGTTTGATGCCTGTTGGTTGAAAAGTTGGCAGAATATTTATATGTGCATCATGAATGAGCTGATGAATTTGTTTGGTGGTAAGATCAGCAATAAGTGTGATATGATTTTTTTTCGCAACAGCATTGCGCAAGTCTCCGGTTGGTCGCGAACCGGCAATGATAAGCGGAATTTTACTCTGATTAAAAACTTCATTTACCAGATATAAAGCTGCTTCATTATTCTCACCAATAGCCAAATTGCCATGGTAGAATGCAAAGTGACCTTTGCCGGGCATAATATTTACCTGTTCATTATTATGAAAAGCAGGAATGTAAAAGGCATTCCCATATTTTTTATCAAAATGTGCGGTATCATTTCTCGAGATGGCAGCTATGATCTGCGCATGCTGCAAAACTTGCTCAAATGTTTCCAGTTTGCTGGATTCATTATAAAAATAGTAACGTTTAAAAATATTGCTTTCAACTTTTGCCAGATTCTGATAATAATCGTGTTCAACATTATGAGTGCGAACAATTTTTATCCGGTCTTTCAGCTTTTCTTCTGTAATGATATTACAAGTATGTAAACCTTCAAACAAAATCGGGTAGTCATCTTTTAGCAGGTTAGTCAACAGCTGATCGGAGTTTCGGGAAATAACAATATAAGGTTGCTTCAGAAACAACTGCGATTTGGCAACATTTCGTGGATAGTAATCTACGGAAGCGCAATACCTGTTAAGCATCGACGATTGCTCGCGACCATAATGGAAACAATGCAGGTGAACTTTGATTCCTTTTGCATGAAGCGATTTTACTTTAAAATATACATCAATCACACCGCCATAATTGGCAGGAAAGGGGACATCAAAACTGATGATATGAAGATGTTTTTCAGTATTGCTCATTTATAATTTTTGGAAACTTCTTTTTTTCCTCATCCCAGTTTAATTCACGCGATGCAATTTCAAGATTTTTTCGCCATCCTGCAAGTGCTGATTCATTCTGAAGCATACTTTCCATTTTTTCTGCAATATGCTTCGGATCATGGCGTTCGATGAAATCCCCAACGCCATAACCTGCTATAATTCGCTCCACTTCGGGCAATCGCGACGCCAGAACAGGGATGCCAGCATGAATATAGTCAAATATTTTATTGGGTAAACTGAATCGGTAATTGATGTTGGTGTCTTTGTCAAGGGTCAATCCCAGATCCGCTGCACGTGTATGTTGCATTAATTCGGTATAGGGAAGTCGTGGTTTGAAAATGATTTTATTTTCCAGCCGGTATTCTTTAACAAGGTCCTTCAGCACTGGCAAAACATCACCGCCACCAACGATTAATAATGTAGTATTTTCCAGAAATTGCATTGCCAGCACGGCTTCTTCAGCGCCCCGCTGAATGTTGATTCCGGCACCCTGCAAAATTATCAGCTTACCTGATTCCGGTAATTGCAGTTTTTTGCGCAATTCCGTTTTGTTGGTTGTTGGCTGAAAACCTCCTTTCAAAGGAACATTCCGAATTACCAAAGGTCGCTTCCCATATTCTTTTTCATATAAGGACGCAATAGAATCATTGACCGTGATGATGGTTTTTAAACCCGGGAATATCATTCTTTCGAACCATTTCCAGCATGCTTTTACAAATGGCCGGTTTTCAAGTTCCGGAACTCCAGTATAATATTCATGACTATCATAAATTAAAGGAATCCGCTTTAAGCGGGATGCCAGATAATTTGCAGGTAAAGCATCGAGGTCGTTGGCAAAAAGATATTTGGCCTTTGAAAAAATTAAATAGAAGAATAATCTTATGTTGAATGTTGCATAAAACAAAGGACCAGTCGTAAACCAAAGTTTAAACCGGTTGGTGCGGTAACTTCTTTCAGCTACTGCAATGCTGGAAGGAAGTTGTCTACCCGTTAGCAACACCTCGAAACCTTGTTCTGCCAAAACCAAACAGGTACGGTGAACCCTTTGATCGGTACTCAAGTCACTGGTAACGGAAACTATAATGAGTGGTTTTACAGACAAATGGGTGTAGTTTAACGGGCCGGATAAAGGAAACGCA
This sequence comes from Bacteroidota bacterium, assembly GCA_963169675.1. Lineage (GTDB taxonomy): Bacteria > Bacteroidota > Bacteroidia > AKYH767-A > OLB10 > JADKJB01. Next base: position 17,384 of record CAUJFJ010000238.1, on the reverse strand, counting down.
AATTTATGAAAGAGTAGCACGCATTTTCATTATTATTGTACCTGATATTTCAATAGTTATGAAACCAACTTTCGCAATCCTGGGCTTGATTTGCCTCAGCATCACACAGCTATCCTGCAAACAGAACTGCTCCTGCAATGAAAAATCGGCTGTGAGGCAAACAACGATCGATTCATTAGAGACCAGAATTCAACAATTGGAAACTAAAATAAAGCCCCGTTTGTCGGTGTTGATGAACAGATTGCAGGTTCACCATGGCAGGATGTGGCAACCAGGTATCACAAACGATTGGAAATTAGCTGGATATGAACTAGAAAAAGTTAGAGAGACGCTCACCGACCTGTCAGCAAACTTTGGAACTGACAAATATGCTGATAGTACAATTGACCTGGAAATAAGCAAGTTACAATCTACAATTGCCCTGATGGAACAAGCTGTGAAATCAAAAAATAAAGATTCCTTTGTGGAACATTATTCGGCTCTTACCACCCAATGTAATTCGTGTCATAAAGCTACCGGACTCGATTTTTACAAAGTGATTCAACCTGTTACCCCTGCATATAGTGGTGAAACAGAATAGTTTAGATTCCATTAAAGATAGTACTTTACAGCCCTTCATTTATTTCCGATATTTGCCAAAGAAATTTTAAATAAAACCATGAATTCTATCTACAAAAGAAAAGTAGTCACTTTAGGTCAGTTTATTATTGAACGCCAGTCCGATTTTCCATATGCAAAAGGCGAATTATCGCGGTTGCTGCGCGATATCGGTATAGCAGCTAAAATTGTTAATCGCGAGGTTAACAAAGCAGGTCTTGCTGATATTCTGGGAGACATGGGCTCATCGAATGTTCAGGGTGAAGAGCAAAAAAAATTAGATGTTTTCGCAAATGAACAATTTATTTCAGCACTGAGTTCCGGAGGAGAGTGTTGCGCTGTTGCTTCTGAAGAAAATGAAGAAATGGTTCCGATTTCCACAGAAGTTGCTAAAAATGCCAAGTATGTAGTTTGTATTGATCCGCTTGACGGGTCATCCAATATAGATGTGAATGTTTCCATAGGAACAATCTTTTCCATCTACCGCAGAACAACATTAACCGGTGCCATTCAGGAAAGTGATTTTCTTCAAAAAGGTACGGAGCAGGTTGCTGCAGGATATATCATTTTTGGATCTTCAACCATGTTGGTTTACACCACCGGCAAAGGTGTGAATGGCTTTACACTGGATCCTTCAATTGGTGAATTTTGCTTATCGCACCCCGACATGCGAATTCCTTCAACCGGAAAAATATATTCCATTAATGAAGGGAATTATGTGCATTTCCCGGAGGGAGTGAAACAATATCTTAAGTATTGTCAGACTGAGGATGCTGCAACAAAACGTCCTTATTCTTCGCGATACATCGGTTCGTTGGTAGCAGATTTTCACCGTAACTTATTAAAGGGTGGGATTTACATGTATCCTGCAACAGCGAAATCTCCGAAAGGAAAATTGCGTTTGTTATATGAATGTAATCCATTAGCCTGGATTATTGAACAGGCAGGAGGAAAAGCATCTGACGGATCAACCCGAATTTTGGAATTACAGCCTTCCTCTTTACACCAACGCACACCGTTGTTCATAGGATCAACAGAAATGGTTGCGCAGGTAGAAGAATATATATCACGTTTTTCTCATAAATAAACCGTTTTATTTCAACTATCTTTGCCGTTGTAAAAGGTCGGGAATGTTTTCCGGCCTTATCCTTATTTCAGTTGGACTCCGGTGGATTTCAGTTATCTGTTTAATATTATAAAAGGAAGCGATCATCTTCGCAACCTGAATGCTCTTTTGCAGCAATCGGGGCGACCCGTTATTGCCCTTAAGGGGATGTCGGGTTCTCAAGATGCCTTATATGCCGCAGCTTTTTATGAAGCTTTTCCAGGCAGAATTGTTTTTGTACTTCCCGATCGTGAAGAAGCAGCCTACTTTTTAAATGACCTTGAAAATATTTTAGGTGAACGATCGGCATTATTTTTTCCATCATCACTTAAAAAACCATACACATTCCCATATCTCGATAATAACAATGTACTGCTTCGCGCAGAAGTATTAACGCATCTTAGCAAAAACCTGAAACCACTTCCGGTTGTAACCTATGCCGAAGCATTTCAGGAAAAGGTGGTAACCAAAAAAGCATTGGTGTCGAATACGGTGGAAGCAAGGGTTGGTGAAAAATTATCAGTCGACTTCATTATTGAATTCTTAAATGAGAATCAATTTGAAAGAAGTGATTTTGTAATTGAAGCCGGACAGTTTGCGGTACGAGGTGGAATTGTAGATGTATTCTCTTTTGCCAATGAACTGCCTTATCGTATGGAATTCAATGGGGATATTATAGAGTCGATTCGTGTTTTTGATCCCTCCACTCAGTTATCGGAGAAGAACATGAATCACATCACCATTATCCCGAATGTGCAGTCGAAATTAATTAGTCAGGAACATCAGTCGTTTTTAGAATTTATTCCTGCCGAAACAATTATCTGGTGTGTTGATGCTGAACACTCCTTTGAGATGATGCAATCGGGTTTGAAGCGAATGAACGAAAGCAGCAGCAGCGCATTGGTAAACGATGATGATTCTGATGACACTATTATACCGGGGAAACCGGATGAGGTATTCGACAGCGCCGATCGCATGCGTGAATTGATTCAGAATTTCAGAATTATTGAATCAGGATCAAAATTTGAGTTCAATGCTCCCAACACCTTAACATTCCGATCACGACCGCAGCCATCTTTCAATAAAAATTTTGAACTGGTAGGAACAACCTTTCTTGAAAATGCATCTGCAGGTTATCAGAATCTGATATTTGCTGATTCTGCCAAACAGATTGAACGTATTTATGCCTTTTTTAACGACATAAAAATCCCGGCAAGGCTTCCCGGAAAGGAAATTAGTTTTACACCAATGTTGCTTTCATTACATCAGGGTTTTATTGATGATGATTTGAAAATGGCATGCTATACCGATCACCAGATTTTCGACCGGTACCACAGGTTTCGTTTAAGAAAGAATTATAGTAAAAACGAAGCACTTTCGCTCAAAGAAATATACAGTCTGAAACCCGGCGATTTTATCACACATATTGATCATGGTGTTGGAAAATTTGCAGGCTTGGAAAAAGTGGATGTGAATGGAAAAACGCAGGAAGCTATCAGACTTGTTTACAAAGACAATGATATTCTATATGTAAGTATTCACTCCTTACATCGCATAGCCCGTTTTACCGGAAAAGATGGTGCGCAACCTAAACTCAATAAACTTGGTACAGCCACCTGGGCAAATCTGAAGCAAAAAACCAAAAAGCGGGTTAAGGATATTGCCAAAGATCTCATTTCTTTATATGCACAACGCCGGTCGCAAAAAGGATTTGCTTTTCAACCTGATAATTATCTGCAAACAGAACTGGAAGCATCATTCATTTATGAAGATACGCCGGATCAGATTAAATCAACCAACGATCTGAAGAAGGACATGGAAAAGCCATATCCAATGGATCGCCTGATTTGTGGTGATGTAGGATTTGGTAAAACTGAAGTTGCCATTCGTGCCGCATTCAAAGCGGTAAACGATAGCAAACAAGTAGCCGTGCTTGTACCAACCACCATTCTTGCCTTGCAACATTATAAAACATTTTCTGAACGATTAAAAGATTTTCCTGTTACCATCGATTATCTGAATCGTTTTAAATCTGCAGCGCAGCAATCGGTAACGATTGACAAGTTGAAATCCGGTAAGGTCGATATTGTCATTGGTACGCATCGTATTCTCAGCAAAGACATAAAATTTCATGACCTTGGTTTGTTAATTATTGATGAAGAACAAAAATTTGGAGTTGCCGCAAAAGAAAAACTGAAAGCGCTTCGGGTAAATGTGGATACACTCACCTTAACAGCCACACCAATTCCAAGAACATTACAATTTTCATTGATGGGGGCCCGTGATTTATCGGTTATAAATACTCCACCTCCAAATCGTTATCCGGTGACAACCGAAGTACATACCTTTAGTGAGAAATTAATAAAAGAAGCCATTCAGTTTGAAGTTGCGCGTGGTGGACAGGTGTTTTTTATTCATAATCGCGTACAGGATATTCATGATATTTCTGCATTGATCCGAAAGCTTTGTCCCGATGTAAAAATAGGAGTAGGGCATGGTCAGATGGAAGGCGAACAACTCGAAAATGTACTCCTCAATTTTATTGAAGGTGAAACGGATGTACTGGTTGCAACAACCATCATTGAATCGGGAATAGATATTTCAAATGCCAATACCATAATCATTAATCAGGCACATCATTTTGGATTAAGCGATTTGCATCAGATGCGTGGCAGGGTAGGGCGCTCGAATAAAAAGGCATTTTGTTATTTGTTAGCTCCTCCGTTAAGTGTACTCACTCCGGAAGCAAAACAGCGGTTGAAAGCTATTGAAGAATTTTCGGATCTGGGAAGCGGATTCAATGTAGCCATGCGTGATCTTGATATTCGTGGTGCCGGAAACATGCTCGGCGGTGAACAAAGTGGTTTTATTTCGGAAATTGGTTACGAAATGTTTCATAAGATTTTAGATGAAGCAATTCAGGAGTTGAAGGACACCGATTTTAAAGATATATTTAAAGGTGAAGAAAAGTCAGTATTTGTTCACGACTGTCAAATTGATACCGATCTTGAAATTCTGATTCCGTCCGATTACATTACTAATATTACAGAACGGCTCAATATTTATAAAGAGATCGATGATCTTGAGAATGAAACGCAGCTGGCAACATATCTTAAAAATCTGAAAGATCGTTTTGGGCCTGTTCCTGAAGAAGTAAATGAATTGATGAGTGCAATTCAATTGCGATGGAAAGCCAAGGAGCTTGGATTCGAAAAAATCATTCTTAAAGGTGGAATTTTAAAAGGTTATTTTGTCTCCAATCCGGAATCTTCGTTTTATCGTTCCTCCGTTTTCAGTGAACTTATCGGATACATTCAGAAAAATCCGCAACGGATTAAAATGAGTGAGAAAAATAATAAACTTTCGATTTCGTTTTCTGGAATTCGTACAGTAGCGCAGGCAAATAAAATTTTTGCAGAACTGATTCAACAAGTTGTGCATGTAAAGGAAACTGCTTCCTGAAAATCAGACTCCGAATTGCTTCAAGTGGTGATCGAGATGTTTCCAGGTACCTGCTGACCACTCTTCAACTGTCATTTTTCCGAAAAAAGGATGTGGTTCGGCCGTTAAGGCATCAGCATTAAAACGTGTTATTAATCCGATCAGTTTATTCTTGGCATCCTCAAATTCCGGATTATTTCTAATGATAAAAGAAGGTGCAGTTGGCAGGTTTTTACTGAATGGTTTTGCTTCCAGAACTTTCTTCTTGGCCAGTTTTCCAAACAACATTCCAATCAGTGATTGCTTCACTTTTTCATCGCCTAAAGCTACCCGAAGCTGAGCCTGACAATGTGCCATCATTTGAGAGACATTCATCTTTCCCCACAATCCTTTGGAGTCGGGATGCAGTTTATTAAATCGTGCAATTAGTGATGCTTTTATTTCGGGTCGACAAAGATCCTGATGTTGCATGGCGAAATTTTGTCTGGAGTTGCTAAGATTAATCTTCCGTTTCTTCAGGCGTTTCTTCCACCACTTTCATGTGGACGGTTTCAACACTATGCTTGAAACGTTTCAGGATTGTAAATTCATATCCGCCAAAAATGCGTTTTTCATTTACTGCTGGGATACGACCGAAAATGTAGTTCATTAATCCGGAAATGGTATCGTATTCGGGCCCTTCAGGAAGTGCAATAGGAAGTAAATCGTTTACATCACCAATAGAAGTTTGTGCATTCACAACGAATTCCTGTTCGTTTTTCTTTTCTACCGATGGCTTTTCTTCATCGTACTCATCCTGAATTTCACCAACCAATTCTTCAATGATATCTTCCATAGTAACAATCCCTGCGGTGCCCCCAAATTCATTGGTGATGATTGCCATTTGAATGTGCTGCGTTTGCAATTCGCGCAGTAATTCATTGATACGTTTTGTCAAAGGAACAAAATAAGCAGGGCGAATAATGGCAGTGATACCACTGAAGTTATTATTACGAAGCAGTTTCAGTAAATCACGGGTATGAATAATTCCGATGATATTATCCAGGTTATCTTTATAAACAGGGAATCTTGAAAATTGCTCATCAATAACAAGATTCAAAATTTCATCGTTGGTTGCATCAATATCGATTGCCGAAATTTTTGTGCGGGGAACAAGAATTTGTCGAACCACACGATCATCAAATTCAAATACATTCTGAATTAATTCATGCTCCGATTGTTTAATGGCTCCACCTTCTTCACTTTCAGTAAGAATTAAACGTAACTCTTCTTCCGTATGAATTTCATGACCTATTGTGGGTTTAATGCCAATCATTCTCAATAAAAGGTTCGCCATGTTATTTAGTAACCAGATAAGTGGCGCGAAGATGAGGTAGAACAAACGTAATGGTAATGAAATTGCCATGGTTGTACGCAATGGATAGCGAATGGCAATTGTTTTAGGAGCTAATTCACCAAGTACAATGTGTAATACCGTTAACAAACCGAATGCTGCCGGAAATGCTGCACGATGTGCAGAAGCAGGATCAAGATTTAATCCGAAGAATGCAAACAGGTGAATGATAATTTCAGAAAAAACTTCTTCACCAAACCAACCAAGGGCCAGACTGGTCATGGTAATTCCTAACTGGTTTGCAGAAAGATAAGCGTCGAGGTGATCAACAATGTGTTTTGCAACGCTGCCAACCCTGCTTCCGGTACTGGCTTTCAGATCAACTTGTGCGGCCCTGACCTTGACAATTGCAAATTCTGCCGCTACAAAGAAGCCATTTAAAAAGAGTAAAAGAAAAGTAATAAAGAGATCGAGTGCCATTTAGAGTTAATTACGGTGCAAAGATAGCAGAAAGAGCCACATCTGAGCCGGAAATTAATATTTAAACAGTCGAATTAGTGTTATATGTTGCTGATTATCACTTTTTTGGAGTGCCCATATCCATCATTTGGTAACCTTCCAGACTGAACATGGATGGACTGATTTTGGTCTTGCTGATATTTTTGATGCGGATATTTATTGTTTCCTGTTTAGCTTTATCAGTTACGTTCATTTCTATTGGAAACCCTTTAACATCCTTCATTGCAGGCAATTGGTTTTTCTTGCCCTGAGGTCCGTTTCCGGAAGCCGACATCATTTTATATAAATCGGCATAATTCATCCCAAGGTCTTCTGTAAGCCATATATCTGATTTACTTTCAGCACTTTCCGCAATTATTTTCTTGCATTTATAGCCATCAATGGTTTTTGTTTCTTTGGTCACAGTTATTTTAGTATCGGATGCAGTTTCTGTGGCCTTGTTCATCTGATCGGTATAATTCATAACCATAGCCATTTTCTGTCCAGCATTGTCCATCATCAGATATTGCTTTTTTGTTGCTTCATCGACTAACACCGACATGCCGCCAGCACCTGCAATTTGTGGTTTAATCACCATTTTTGTGCCTGAAGAATACAATTTCATTAACATGGGTTCCTTCATCTTGGCTCCGGTCATTTCCATATCAAAACTGAAATCCTGGGCATTTACCGTGAATACCGATAAGAAACAAATTAAACTAAATAGGGTGGTTCGTAGTGTTTTCATTATTATTTGTATTTTGACCTGACTAAATTATGAAAAAAAGTAATGCAAACAGGAATATTGCTGCCAGCTTTATGAAAGTGTGGCTTTTCGGCCTGTTTATGTTTTGTATTTCTATGCATGCTAAGGGACAATTTTGGTTCGATGCTGCTTCTGTTTCGGGGTGGCACGCTCCATCGAATGGAAGAGATTATCCTGTCGAATGGTATGGCACCGCAGCGTTTTCTTTGCCATTAAAAATCAGTGCCAATCAAAAAATTGTTGCCGGAGGTTACTATGAAAACCGGGAATTAAATTACGATGCTGAAAAATTTTCACTAACACTTCAAGGTGTTGGTGTTCCGATAACCTGGCTGATACAATCGAAAGATACAAGTGTGGTGTTCACTGCAACCATCGTGAGCAGATTGAATGGGGAACAATTAACATCTGATGAAAATTTGCTTCAATTCGGTGGTGCAATATTGGCGAATTTCAGAGTAAGCAGCAACATGCGGCTCAAGGCCGGATGTTATTTTAATAAGGAATTTTTCAGTGATTACTGGGTGCCTTTGGCAGGAATTGAGTGGCGCATCAACGACCGTAATTTAGTCTCTGGAACGTTTCCAAACAGCGCACGGTTTGAACATCGTTTCAGCAATTCGTTTTACATGGGAGTAGCTTATAAAAGCATCACTAATTCTTATCGGTTAGCAGAAGGTGAAGGCTATGTAAAAATCCTCGACAATCATGTTGGCATTTTTGCCGATTATTATTTTACCAAACACCTTGTCGGGATGTTGGAAGCAGGTCATACACTTTTGCGTGAAACTAAAATCAGAAACGAAGGAAATACATTGACTAAAAAGGAAAATAGTCTGTTGTTTAAAGCCGGAATTATTTACCGGATAAGATTGGATTCCCGGAATTAATCGAAAGCAATATCTTTCACATTCAATTGCAGATTGGTTCTCCCATTAAACGTATTTTCTTCGATGTGATAGCAAACATGAAAAGATTCATTACCACAAATTCTGTCGAAGTGCTTGCCCAGCTGAAATGCAATGCTGTCGACTACCTTACGCGACTGATCTTTTTGAATCAGCGATAATTTTAAGTGATTATTTCCAACTACTCTTACATCACCACGGTCATAAACTTCCTGTGACATAAAAACGGGCGACATGTTACCGGGCCCGAAGGGAGCAAATTGTTTCAGGATATTAAAGAAAGAAGCATTGATGTCTCCCAAAGAAATAACATCATCAATTTCAATTTCACGAATCAGCATTCGATCTTCAATGGTAGCACATACGATTTCTTCAAAACGGTCTTTGAAGGCTTCAATATTTTCTTCCTTCATAGTCAGACCGGCAGCATACATGTGACCACCAAACTGATCCAGTAAATCGCTGCACGATTCAATGGCATTGTAAATATCAAAGTCTTTTACCGAACGTGCCGAACCTGCAGCAACGCCATTCGATTTAGTTAGTATGATGGTTGGGCGATAAAATTCATCGGTAAGTTTAGATGCTACAATTCCAATTACACCTTTGTGCCATTTCGGATTGTAGAGAACAGTAGATTTTCGATTTTTAAAATGTGTGTCCTGTTCAATCAAAGTCATCGCCTCCCGTGTGATCGTTTCATTGAGATTTTTCCGGGTGGTATTTTTCTTATTTATTTCTTCACCATGCGACATAGCTTCATCCGGCTTTTCAGAAATCAATAATTCCACTGCCTCATTGCCGCTTTCAATTCGTCCCGCAGCATTAATTCTTGGAGCAATGGTAAATACCACATCATTCACAGTGAGTTCACGGCTGTTGCCGCTGATATCGAGAATGGCTTTAATACCGGGACGGGGTTTGCTGTTGAGACGCTTCAAACCATAGTAAGTAAGAATTCTGTTTTCACCTACAATCGGTACAATATCAGCCGCAATACTTATAGCAACCAGATCGAGATATTCTTCCAGTTCTGAAAACTCTAGTTTATGTGCCATCACATAAGCCTGAATAAGTTTAAAACCTACGCCACAACCAGAGAGTTCTTTAAACGGATATTCACAATCGTTTCGCTTCGGATCAAGCACAGCAACTGCATCGGGTAATTCGGCTCCGGGCCGGTGATGATCGCAAATTATAAAATCGATACCAAAGGTTTTGGCATACTCTATTTTATCAATAGATTTTATTCCGCAATCGAGTGCAATGATCAATGAAATTCCCTGCTCATCGGCCCACTCAATTCCCCGGTTAGAAATTCCGTACCCTTCTTTATAGCGATCGGGAATGTAAAAATCGACCAATGGATATCTCTTTTTCAGAAAGGTATATACCAATGCAACAGCGGTGGTGCCATCCACATCATAATCACCGAACACCATGATTTTTTCTTTGCCGGCAATTGCCTTGTCAATCCGGGCAATGGCTTTTTCCATATCCTTCATCAGATAAGGATCATGAAGCATTTTTAATTCAGGTCTGAAAAATTCCTTCGCCTTTTCATAGGTGGAATGCCCCCGCTGTACCAGCAGATTTACCAGAATAGGATGAATGTTGAGCTGTTTTGCCAACGCTTCAATTTCTTCCTTCTCTCCTCGGGGCTTAATAACCCATTTTTTTTCCATGAATTGCTGTTCTAAAATAAGCCGGGGTGCTTTTTACAAAAATAACGACCTTAATCAGGCTACCCCTGAAATTAGATAAAAGTTTTCGACATCATCCTTGTTGAATAATATTTCAACTAATTGCCGGTAAAAAACGACAATTGACCTGATTTTGACACTATTACAAAGTAGGTAGATTAATTAAACTTTATATTTGCCAAAAGAACCCAATGAGGTTGAATACTGCCTCAAAGTTAAGGATTATTGTCCCTAAGGGTGTGAAAATAGTCGTTTATTCGAATAAGTAATTGAAAGTTAATAGTATAGAGATTTTAAAGAATAGCTCAATTTAGAAGGAATAGAATCACTTACCAGTATGATCACAATTAAAGAAGTGGGGCCGGCACATTTTGAAATGCTGGCGGAATTAGGAAGGAAAGCATTTTACGAAGCATTTTCGGAGCATAATGATCCCGACGATATGCAGGCTTATCTCGATCTGGCATTTAATCCGGAAACCATCAAAAAGCAATTGGAAGATCCCGCGGTTACCTATTTGGTTGCTTATTGGAAGGATTTACCTGTTGGATATGCCAAGCTGAAACAATCGGATGTTCCTGAGAAGTTAGCCGGAAAATCTGCCATTCAACTGGAACGGATCTATGCGCTGCAGGAGTTTGTGGGCAAAAAGGTAGGTAAAGCACTCATGGAAGCATGTATCCGGATTGCAAAATCCCATAATTATGATGCCATGTGGCTGGGGGTTTGGCAACAAAATGAGCGGGCGATTTCATTCTATAAAAAATGGGGTTTCACCGTAATAGGAACCAAGCAATTTATCATTGGTAAGGATGTGAATGACGATTTTGTGATGTCGTTGGATTTGAATCAGAACGGGTCAGCAATATTGTAACCCGGCACATGCGGTTAACGTAACGGATACTATGAAAAAACAAATACTTGATGCCTGCCGGAAATTAGGGTATGAAATCAGAAAAGTTGGTGATACGAATGATGCTGCCAACTATGAAAAGTATTTTGATGCTGCCAGTATCCGTAAAAGAAATTTTTACAATATCGGAGCCGGTAAATTCGTGCATCCATGCTGGACAAACATCGATATCACTGACGAACATTTTCAACCCGGAAATGATGGTGGTGTAACCGGAATTTTATACGATTTGTTCCTGCATCAACCTATACCTGTAGCAACCGATTCTGCTGAACTCATTTATTCCAGTCATACCATTGAGCATATCGATGATGCATCTTTACAAAATATGCTGAACGAATCATACCGTATGCTTAAGCCAGGTGGTGCTATTCGTTTGGTTACTCCCGATGCCGACAATGCCTATCGTGCCTGGAAAAATAATGATCGCAGTTATTTTTTCTGGATAGAATGGGATGAGATGAATAAAAATCTGGAACAGCAATGCATTACGAAGCCTTTGCAGGATGCTTCACTTACGCAAATATTTTTGGAAGATTTTGCTGCAGCTGCATCTGTCATTGCTGCAGAAGGTAATGCTATCAGACTCGATGATGCTGCAGTCCATAAATTATTTCAGGAAAAATCGTTTGAGGATGCTATGAATTACTGCACTTCTTTATGTTCGGTGGAGCAGCAACGCAAGTATCCTTTCCGACATATGAACTGGTTCAATGAAAAGAAACTTCGCAGGATGTTGACAGACGCAGGATTTAAAACAATTTATCGTTCCGGTTTTTCTCAGTCAGCTTTTCCGGTTTTGAGAAATACCCATTTTTTTGACAAGACACTACCGCAAATTTCACTCTATATGGAAGCGGTTAAATAAAATTTGCCACTAAAAATAAAGAGCTCCGGAAACATCATGATTCGGAGCTCTTTATTATTTTAAAGATTGTTTACGCGCCAACAATTATTTTTTCATGACGCCATTTGTCGCCTTGTTTTAACTGCAGCAAATAAGTAGCTTTTGCTTTACCTTCAATTGTATATTCTTTCTGAAAATAGCCTTCAGTCGGTGTTATTTCATCCTCTATGACAACTCTTCCATATGAATCCAGAATTTTCAAATTGATTACTCCCGGCTGATTAATTTTAAAGGATACATTTATTTTTCCTTGTGAAGGATTCGGATAAATTTTAAACTCCGTTGCATCCAGTTTGTAATCTTCTGCTTTTAATAACGATTGATTTTCGTTTTCTTTTTTCACAGGTGGTGGTGGAGGTGGGACTGCTTCTGATTCGATTTTGATGGTTTTGGTTTCACCTTTATCGGCTGCATCTTTATCTGTGCGAACAATGCGAATTTCTTTATGTGCTGTACCTGTACTGTCTTTCCAAATAAAAGTTTTTGATGCCCCCGGTTTCATTTTCATTTCCGGATCACACGAAACAATTACAGTTTTAGTTTTAAGTTTCTTTTCGGAATCATCTCCTGTTTGATCATCATTAATAAACATTCGGACAGTTCCTTTTTTAACTTCTCCCGATCCATCAGTTTCTATAACTTCTTCCATGTTTTCATGATCTAATTCCAAAACTTTGGAGTTAGATTTAAGTTCTTCCAGATCAATATTCAATTTTTTAAGTTCTTCTTCCAGCTGGCCCATCTCTATTTTACGGAAATCCACATCACCAACTTCCACATTTATTTCCTGAAGGTTTTCAAGATCCTTAAATTCATCTTTAATCATAACCATGTCATCAGTGATGTTAATGTCAGTGTTCACCGATTTTAAATAGTTCTGCATATCGGTTTTAGAATTGAAGGTCGTATCAATGAGAACAGATTCCCCATTAATTTCCTTACTGATCATAACTTTAAATTTTTTCTGATCCTGAGCCAATACAGCTGTTCCTGTGCCATAAAGCATCAGGGTGAGGACGGCGATTTTTATTGTTTTCATATCGTTAAGTTTTAATTTCACTACAAAAGTATCCGGCTGAGGTGCTCCAAACGGTTAATGACCCGTTAACGTGCGTTAATGAAACGTTAATGTCTTGTTTATAAAATCTGGCCGGTACTTGTTTTTAAACGGAATTGAATGGTTAATTTTGCCATCGAAATCATTCATTAAAGCCATTTTATGGAATCCGGAACATCTTATCCCAAAGATAAAATTAACATTCTCCTGCTGGAAGGCGTACATCCACAGGCTCTCAAATTATTTCGGAACCATGGATATACTTCTATTGAAGTTTTAAAAGGGTCGTTGCCGGAAGAAGAGTTAATTGCAAAAATTAAAAACGTGCATCTTATCGGCATCCGTTCCAAAACGCAGCTATCTGCAACTGTTTTAAGTAAGGCGGAGAAGTTGCTGGCAGCAGGTGCATTTTGCATTGGAACCAATCAAATAGCAATGGATGAGGCAACATCACAAGGTGTTGCAGTTTTTAATTCGCCCTACAGTAACACGCGTTCAGTAGCTGAAATGGTGATTGGACATTGCATTAACCTCGCACGTCGCATTCCTGAAAAAAATGCTGCTGCACATACAGGCGTATGGGATAAAAGCAGTACTGGTTGCAACGAAGTACGTGGTAAGGTGCTGGGAATTGTAGGTTATGGACATATTGGCTCGCAGGTTTCTGTTTTGGCCGAAAGCATTGGTATGAAAGTTATTTTTTATGATGTGGAACCAAAACTTAGTCTTGGAAATGCAGTCAAATCAAATTCCCTCGATCAATTACTGCGTGCTTCTGATATTGTAACACTTCATGTGCCTGGAGGTGAGCAAACACGTAAGCTCATGGATTTAACAAGACTCAAAAAAATGAAGAAGGGTTCAATCCTGATCAACCTGAGTCGCGGAGATGTGGTAGATCTTAAAGCTCTGAAAAAAATGATTGAAAAAGGTCATATTTCCGGGGCAGGAATTGATGTCTTCGAAAATGAACCTAAAGGAAATACAGATCCATTTGCATGTGAATTGCAGGGAATGACCAATGTAATTCTGACTCCGCATATTGGCGGTTCTACAATGGAAGCACAGGAGAATATTGGATTGGATGTAGCAGGAAAATTAATCTCGTTTCTCGAGACAGGCTCCAGTACCGGTTCCTTGTCGGTGCCAGCTTTAAGTCTGCCCGTGCAGCAAAACGCCCACCGGTTGCTTCATATTCACAAGAATGTGCCGGGCGTTCTCTCTGAAATAAATGGTATTCTATCGAAGTTAAAAGTCAATATTCTTGGACAGTATCTAAAGACGAACACCGATATTGGTTATGTGGTTGTAGATGTCGATAAACGCACCTCATCAAAAGCACTTTCAGAATTGAAAAAGGTGAAGCATACGATCAAAGTCAGACAGCTGTATTAATTATTGAGATTCGGAACAAAGCATCCCGATATAGCTTAAATTTGCATTATGTTACTTGAAATTCACCCCGACAATCCCAATAGCCGCCACATTGCACAGGTTGTGGATGTACTTCGTAAAGGTGGAGTCATAATTTTTCCTACCGATACCATTTATGGAATTGGTTGCGATGTTACCAATCAGAAAGCATTCGAGAAATTGTGCCGCATTCGGGGAGTGAAACCTCAAAAAGCAAATTTCTCTTTTTTGCTGAATGATCTTGCGCATATTTCTGAGTATACACGACCATTCGACAGGGAAGTTTTTAAATTGTTAAAAGCAACATTGCCCGGCCCGTTTACCTACATTTTGCCTGCCAGTAATATGGTTCCTGCTCTTTTCCGAAATAACCGCAAAACCATTGGAATCAGGGTTCCCGATAATAAGATCATCAGAACACTGGTTGCTGAATTGGGTAATCCCATTGTTTCGGCTTCCTTACGGGATGATTTGGATACCATTGCTGAATACCTCACTGATCCCGCAGACATAGAAGAGCGCTTTGGTAATCAGGTTGACCTGGTAATTGATGGAGGGTATGGACAAAATACGGCCTCAACAGTAATTGATTGCACCGGCGATGCACCTGTAGTAATAAGAGAAGGATTGGGTCAGATTCCTTAGTGGCTGAAATTCAAAAAGCTAAAGAAAAAAAGTGGGTAAGCTACTTACATCGCACCGCTACAACCGTTTATCCTTGCTTCCTTCCGGACCTGGGGAGGTTCACAGGAGCTGGTCGTATAAGACTTACCCGGTGCAAAGATAGTGAATCCAAGTCCTTTCCCCGTTATCCACCTGTAATTCATTCTCGGAATTAATTTATTAGCCTGAAATTCAGGTACATAATTATTTCATTTTGAAATAGATTTTTTTCATAAACCGAAACAGGAATTTCTGACTTTTAAGAAAGCTACCTTTGTTATGTGCTAAAATACAATTAGTTAGCCATTCCATTTTTTCTGAAATTTTCAGAACGAACTTTTATAATAATTGCTACCTTTACGGGATAAACCTAAACAAATGAAAAAACTTCTACTATTAATGCTTACAGTCGGGTTCTTCCTTACGGGGAAGGTTTCGGCACAAACTACACTCACACAGGCTGTCGATTTTACCGTTACCGATGTGAATGGTGATGTACATAATCTCTTTGATATCCTCAATGCAGGTCAGTATGTGTGTATGGATTTCTTCTTTACAACTTGTCCACCCTGCATTGCAACTTCACCTTATTACCGTGATACCTATGAGAACTTTGGTTGTAACACTGAAGACATCTTCTTCATAGCAATGGATGTTGGTGACACCGATGCTGAAGTAATTGCTTATGAAAATAGCGTACTTGGCGGTTCACCGGGATATCCTTCAGTCAGTGGTATTGATGGTGGTGGAAATGCAGTTGTAACTGCATACGGAATCGGAGCATTCCCAACTTATATTTTAATTGCACCAAACAAAAATATTGTCGAGACCGATATGTGGCCTATTGCAAATGCAACAACATTCGCAACATTCTTTGGAACACATGGATTGAGTCCGGTACCTTGTTCTACAGTTGGTATTGGAGAGCAAAATGCAATCAGCGGTTTTAGCATTTTCCCAAATCCTGCAACAGGAAAAGTTTCTGTTTCTGCAGATACCGAATTAGAGTCGGTTCGTATTTTTGATGTTGCCGGAAAATTATGGATGGATTTGAATACTTCAAATAAGAATTTTGGCAAAGCAACAGCATTTGATATTGCTGAACTTCCCGCCGGAGTATATCTGGTAGAAGTAATATCAGAAGGCGCCTCAGTAAAATCACGCCTTGTAAAAATGTAATTTCATACAGCAATAACTGTATTCAAAAGCTTGCAAAAAGGCTGTCTCGTTAGAGCAGCCTTTTTTAATGCTTGCCTTGAGCGCAGTCGAATGGGTGCTAATGCTTTGATGTGCTTATGTGCTGATTTTTGTTTCTGAGAAATAAAAATGTAACTGCACTTGATTTGGTGGTTTGGTGGTTTGGTGGTTTGATAATGGGTGTTCCTGATTAAAAAGATGTGGTCCCCACAAGTCACGATGTGGGAATGCTTATGCGTTGCCCTGAGCGTAGTCGAATGGGCGTCGCCTTGAGCTTGTCGAAAGGTGCTGATTTTTTGTTCCTGAGTAGAAAGATGTGACTGCACTTGATTTGGTGATTTGGTGATTCTTAATTTAAATGTTTCTGCTCAGCAATTGGAGCTGTTCTTAAAACATGTTTTTGCGGAATTAAAATTGATAAACACAAAATTTAAAAATTAATAACGGTATTAGTTATATATTAAGAGTTCAGTGTTTTTCACTTTTAATTTTTAAGAATTATATTTTTACCTATAAATATAATTGCTAAGGAAAATCTCTTTTAAGCCTCAATATGTTATTATCGAATATTGATTAACAAGAAGTTAGTATTGAATAATGGCATGAAAAAAGCTAGAAGCAAAAAAACCTTAAATCTGCATCCTTTTTCGTATTTTAGCCTGATGAAGTTAATTCGACCTCTTTTTTTAATTATTGCCTTTAGCATCATCGCTTGCGGGGTAAATGCTCAAAAACGTAAAGCTATTTGGTGTTTTGGCGATAGTGCTGGAATTGACTTTAATTTAATTAATACACCAATCACATTTGCATCATCACTTGTTACTCGAGGATCGTGTGGCTCAATATCAAACAACGATGGTGAATTACTTTTTTATTGTAGCAC
>CAUJFJ010000237.1 GCA_963169675.1 Bacteroidota bacterium | reverse complement strand
GTGTGTAGGAAATTTTTATGATTCTGCAACAGAAAATTCTTTTTCAACTATCATGAATGTGGTCATTTCACAAGCATTAAATAATACCACACTTCAGGTTAACCTGCTTGATCAGAGTGGAGCTCCTACAGAGACGAATGTGAACATGACTTTTTACGATTCTTTCAGTGGTGCTATTCGCTACAATTACATTCACACCATGAACCCCAAAGGGTTGCCTGACACATTGGTTGTAGATCCTTTAAGTCGTTATCGCATTGTGGTGCATACTATTCCTCCGGTTTCAAAAGATTCAGTCACTTCTATTCCCGGAAAGCATACCACTGTAGGCATTGATGCTCCTCAGGGTGATTTGTTTCTGAAGTTTGAAGGGTTGAGTGATTACAGAAATCTGAAATGTATAGTTAGGAAATCCGGTGAACTGCAAACATTACATGTGCAGGAATTTAATGCCACCGTAAGATATATTACCGGAAAATTTGATCTGGAAATATTATCGCTTCCCCGATTGTACATCAATGATGTTACCGTTTCGCAAAGCAAAACAACCACGGTGCAGGTTCCCAATCCCGGCATTGCAAATATTATTTCATCGGGTCAGGGATATGGAAGTGTTTATGTGGAAGAAGCCAATACACTGCGCTGGATTCATAATTTAAATTCGGAGATGTCGCGTGAAAGTCTGGTACTACTCCCCGGCAAATACCGTGTAGTTTACAGAGCAAAAAATGCACGTGAAGCCGATTACACTATTGAAAAATCATTTCGGATTACTTCCGGAATCTCACAAAATGTGATGATTAATTAATCGATAAAATGGAAACACTATCTGAACCAAATACCATCAATAAAGCTGCTATGAAAACCTATTCATTCACTGAAAAAAAAGATACACGTTCCGGATTTGGTGCCGGGTTGCTGGAATTGGGACGAACAAATCCTGATGTGGTAGCTCTTTGTGCCGATCTTACCGGATCTCTCAAAATGGATGCCTTTGCCAAGGAATTTCCCGATCGTTTTTTTCAAACGGGAATTGCAGAAGCAAACATGATTGGAATGGCAGCAGGGATGACAATAGGTGGTAAAATTCCATTCACAGGCACCTTTGCCAATTTCGCAACCGGTAGAGTTTATGATCAGATCCGTCAGTCAGTTGCTTATTCCGGAAAGAATGTAAAAATTTGTGCTTCTCATGCTGGCCTCACCTTAGGTGAGGATGGTGCAACTCACCAAATTCTGGAGGATATTGGTATGATGCGGATGTTGCCACACATGACGGTAATTTGTCCAGCCGACTACAACCAAACAAAAGCAGCAACCCTTGCCATTGCACGTCATCATGGTCCCGTTTACCTTCGTTTTGGTCGACCATCATGGCCTGTTTTCACCGATCCCAATGAAGAATTTATTATCGGTAAGGCTCAGGTTATGACCGAAGGTTCAGACGTAACTATCATAGCAACAGGACATTTAGTGTGGAAAGCACTGCAGGCTGCTGAAATGCTTTCCGGTAACGGCATAACGGCTGAAGTAATAAATATGGCTACCATTAAACCATTTGATGGCAGTACAGTCTTAAAATCTGTGATGAAAACCCGGTGTGTTGTCACTGCCGAAGAACATCAGCAAAATGGAGGTCTGGGAGATGCCGTAGCACAGTTTCTGGCAAACAATTTCCCTTCTCCAATAGAAATGGTTGCTGTTAATGATTCTTTCGGTGAAAGTGGCACTCCGGATCAGTTGCTGGTTAAATATGGTTTGGATGCACCGGATATTATGCAGAAAGCGAAAAAGGTGCTTGACCGGAAAACCAGCCAAAGATAATACCGCAACAGATCCCTGCTTACCGGACGTTAATCAGGATCTATGACAGAATATTCCGACGGTGAATTGCTGGAGCAATTCAGGAATGGAGATAATCCCAATTATGCTTTTAATTTACTGGTAAAAAAGTACCAGCAGAAAGTCTATTACCATGTGCGGCGTATTATCATTGATCACGATGACACCAATGATGTAGTTCAGAATACCTTCATTAAAGCATGGAAAGGCTTATCGAATTTTCGGGAAGATGCGCAGTTATTTACCTGGCTTTATCGTATTGCCACCAATGAAGCACTTACTTTTCTCAAGAAAAAAAGAACTGCCTTTTTCTTACCCATTGTAAATGTCGAGCGACACCTCTCCGAAAAGGTGGAATCCGATCCCGCCATGAGCGGCGATGCCATTGAATTGAAATTGCAGAAAGCCATTCTTACACTACCTGAAAAACAAAGGATTGTTTTTAATTTAAGATACTATGACGAAATGAAATATGAAGAAATGTCGGAAGTTTTGGGCACATCTGTAGGCGCTCTCAAGGCCTCTTACCATATTGCAGCCCAGAAAATCGAAAAATACATGATCGGGAATTAAACTATTTGAAATTTAATTCATCTTAAACTCAATAAGTACCTAATACAGTGGAAACAAATAATTCGAATACTAACTTAAATCAGGACGAGCGCTTCCCGAATCTGGAAAAAGCAGGAAGAAAAAACCTGTTTACTGTTCCGGAAGGTTATTTCAATCAGTTGCCCGGTGCGATTGCTGACCAAATAAATGCCGGCAAGCAACCGGTAACCTATGGCAGAAATTATAAACCTGTCGTTCTGGGTCTTTCATTAATACTGGCTATAGCGTTGATGTTTGGAGTTAATTACTTCAGAACCATTGAAAATAAAGAAGTTAGCCAGCCAGTAATTTCCTACCAGGATATTCATCTCACTGAATTAGAAGATGAGGATATTTATGATGAAATTACCGTTGAAGATTTAGCTGATACCACAGTTCAAGATGCTGTTAAATCTGAGATGTACAATTACTTAATAGAAAATAATACAGATATATCATTAATAATAAATGAGTTATGAAAAAAGTCCAATTAATTGCAATAGCCTTTTTTAGTTTTTGGATACTCTCTGCTGCTGCTCAACCCGGCGGTGGACCTCCTCCCGGTGAAAAAAAGGAACAGATAGAAGCCATGAAAGTAGCCTTCTTAACCCGAAAGCTCGATCTCACACCACAAGAGGCTCAGGATTTCTGGCCTGTTTACAACCAGTTTCAGGATGAGGTTGAAAACCTGCGGGAGGCACATCGGAAAGCAAGAAAATCAGCTAAGGATGATTTTGATGAAATGGCCGATAAAGATGTGGAAAAGCTAGTCGACAGCGAGATTGCTTTTCGTCAGAATGAGCTCGATATTTTAAAGAAATATCATGCACAATTCAAGCAGAAACTCCCTATGAAAAAGGTAGCAATGTTATACCGGGCTGAAGAAGAATTTAAACGCGACCTGTTAAAGAGAATTCAGGATCGCAGAGAGGGTGGTGGACCACCGCCGAAAAGGAGATAATTGCATAGTAATGTTTAGGTTTTTATAATGTCAGGTTCGATCGGGAGACTCAGGTTTCCCGATTTTTTATTTATGGGACCACCTTTCTTTAGTAAATTTGTAGCATGTTAACTAACCGCCAGCTTTTTCTGCAGCATTTAGCACCAACCAGTGATGAGCCTTTGATGCTCGAAATTGTATCTGCTTCAGGCTGCGAAATGCATACAGCCGATAACAAAGTACTCATCGATCTCATTTCCGGCATTTCCGTCAGCAGCGTCGGGCATTGCCATCCGGATGTTGTAAGTGCAGTGCAGGAGCAGGCATCTCGATATATGCACCTGATGGTTTACGGAGAAATTATACAGGCTCCGCAGGTTCAGTTTGCTGCAGCTCTCACCGCATTTTTGCCTCCATCGCTCAATAGTTGCTATCTGGTAAATTCCGGATCTGAAGCTGTGGAAGGAGCCATGAAACTGGCTAAACGGGTTACAGGAAGACATGAAATAATTGCATTTGAAAATGCCTACCATGGGAGTACGCAGGGAGCATTGAGCATCATCGGTTCCGAATATTTCAGAAATAGTTTTCGTCCCTTGTTGCCGGGGATTAAACATCTTCAATTCAACAGTGAGGAAGCTTTGAATAGTATTACGGAAAATACGGCTTGTGTGGTCACTGAAATTATTCAGGGAGAAGCAGGAGCTGTTTCGCCGAAAGCAAATTATTTAGCTCAACTGCAAAGTCGTTGCCGCGAAACCGGAACTTTGCTGGTAGTAGATGAAATTCAAAGTGGTTTTCGACGTACAGGACCGTTTATGGCATTTATGGATGAAGGAATTATTCCCGACATATTGTTGCTGGCAAAAGGAATTGGAGGAGGAATGCCCCTTGGTGCTATTGTTGCCGGAAATCACCTGATGCAACAGTTTACCAATAATCCGGTACTTGGTCATATTACTACCTTCGGGGGACATCCTGTGAGTTGTGCAGCAGCACTGGCTACCTTGAACATATTAAAGGATATCAGCGAAGCGGAAATTATTCGTAAAAGTGAACTTTTTCGTGAAAAGCTGGTTCATCCCTTTGTCAGGGAAGTAACCGGAAAAGGGTTGCTGTTAGGTGTTGATCTGGGTACAGAGTGGTTCAATAAGGAGGTGATTAAGAGATGCATAGCCAATGGAGTTTTCACCGATTGGTTTCTGTTTGCACCACATAAAATGCGCATTGCACCACCTTTGATTATCTCCGATCATCAAATCTTCATCTGTTGTGAAGTTATTTTGAAAGCTGTAGATGAGGTTGCTGCACTCATGAAACAGGAATCCAGTGTAAACTGATTGAACTTAATTTATCCGAAACAAACAGAATCCGGACTATGAATGTACTTATCGTTGAAGATGAAAAAAGTCTCTCTCATGAAGTCGAGATTTATCTGACTAAACAAGGTTATAATTGTGATGTAGCTTTTAATGGGAAGAGTGCTTCCGAAAAAATATTTGTTAACGCTTACGACTTTGTTTTACTCGATATTGGTTTGCCCGATTATAATGGTTTTGATTTGCTGAAAGAAGCACGCGAAGGCAACAGAGATTCCGCATTTATTATTCTTACAGCAAGAAGTGAAACGGATGATAAAATTAAAGGTCTTGACCTGGGAGCCGACGATTATCTGGCGAAACCATTTTCATTAATGGAATTGCATTCCCGTATGCAGGCAATTCTGAGACGAAAACATGGTCTCACAACCAATGCAATTCGAATTGGTGAGTTTTTAATGGATATTAATAACCGTACCGTTCATTATGGCGAACAGTTAGTGAATCTCACCCGTAAAGAATTTGATTTGTTACATTATCTCGCACTCCACAAAAACAGAGTGCTCACCAGAATGCAACTTACAGAACATATCTGGGGTGATGTGATGGAAGAAGATTACGATTCCAACTATATTGATGTTCACATTAAAAATTTACGTAAAAAATTAAGTGCATTCGGCGGCACCGATTGGCTTGAAACGGTCAGAGGAATCGGTTACAGACTCAATCAATGAAATTACAGGTTAAACTTGCTATTTATAACGCTCTTTCGAAGGGTATTATCATTGCCGCTTTTGGGGTTTTGATGCCACTCAT
The DNA here is from genome assembly GCA_963169675.1 of Bacteroidota bacterium. GTDB lineage: Bacteria > Bacteroidota > Bacteroidia > AKYH767-A > OLB10 > JADKJB01. The sequence goes on along the minus strand of CAUJFJ010000237.1, from coordinate 20,126 downwards.
TGTTAAGCAGGTAGTTTATGACCACATCGATAAGCGACTCATTGCCCGAACCGACCGGGTGCTTATGATTATTTCAAAAGGAGGGATTAATGAGATCATCATGGAGCAGGATTGTAGCTTTGAAAGCTACAATATTTTGAAGGAAGAGTTTATTTCCATTGAGCCGTTAAGTAATGGAACTCCTGCACCTGAAACAATCATAGGAAACGAACAGCGCGATGTAGGAGGGGAGCGACTTACTCACAGGGTGATCAAACAATCTTTTGTTTACGACAATCAGTTGTATCAGTTAAACATTGGTGAAGGATTGAGTACCATCTATCAGCTGAATAAAATTATCATGCAGTTCAGTCTCACCCTCATGATTATTTTTATTATCGTTTCAGTTTTTATTGATATTGGATTTGCCCGTTTAATGCTTAAGCCCTTCAATAAAATTGTAAAGCAGAAATTACAACTGAGCGGAAATCCTGCCAGCTACAATTTTGATTCTGTTAAAACATCAACATGGGAATTCAGTTACCTCGATAAAAGTATCAATGAGTTGATGAAGAAAACCAAAGATGCGTTTCTCATCGAAAAAGAATTTATTGCGAACGTTGCTCATGAGTTACTTACTCCGATTTCTATTCTCCAAAACAGAATGGAAAATATGATTATCGGGAATGAGGTACCGGTGGAGTTTGAAAATAAAATTATTGAGTCACAGAAAACACTTAGCCGGTTAAGTAAAATTATTCGAGCCCTGTTACTCATTTCCAAAATCGAAAATGATCAGTACCTGAAACAAGAGGACGTGAATCTGCCTGCTTTGGTTGATGAGGTTATTTCTGAGCTGGAGGAAGTGATGGAGGAAAAGGATGTGCATGCTGTACTAAATCTTGAAAAAGTCCCCCCCTTCGGACCCGGTAATAAATCTTTATTGTTTACCATGATATTTAATCTGGTGAATAATGCTATTCGATATAATAACATCGGAGGCCATATTTTCATTCGTGGTACTTATGCCAACAATCAATATATTCTAGAAGTAGAAGATACGGGAATTGGAATTGAAACAAATCAGTTAGATAATATATTCGACCGGTTTAAGCGATTTGGAAGCAATGACGGACAAGGTTATGGTTTAGGATTACCTATTGTAAAAACCATTGCCGATTTTCACCGGGTTGCAATTTTCGTTTCATCCAAACGAATGAAGGGAACAACTTTTACTCTTAAATTTCAGATTACCCCGGTTGCCTGATTAATAAGTACCCACTGATAACATAACCAGAGTGCAGGCTTCAGTTGTTTCGATTCCTTGTTGTTCTGCGAGTTTTTCAAGCTCCCTGTTTTCGGTTCCGGGATTAAAAATGATTCGCTTAGGTTTTAATGCCAGGAAATATTGATACAAAGGTTTTTGAAGTTCCGCCCGCATGTATAAAGTTATGGTATGTACATCCTGAAACGGAGGTGTTCCGGTTTCAATTGGGTGCCCATTGATCATCCCTTTTCTATTTCCCAGTAAAACAATATCATGACCGTATTGCAGTAGTCGGTTGGCAGCAATAAATGCATACCGTGAAGGGTTTTCACTGGCACCAATTACCAAAGTCTTTTTGTTTTCAGTCATCACTACATCGTTTCAAAATAATTCAAATCCTTGGCAAACGTTTCTTTTACCTTATAGGTAGCAAACCAGGCTAATCCGATACAGATTCCACCAACTATAAGAGCAGAGGTCAGGTTGGATGTCAAGCCACTTAGTGAAGCAAATCCCATAGTAATCGGTAACACGGCACCTCGTACGAAATTTGGAACCGTATTCGTAACAGTAGAACGTATATTGGTTCCGAATTGTTCAGAGGCAATAGTCACAAAAATGGCCCAGTATCCTGATGCCAATCCAAGTAAAAAGCAAACAAAATAATATTGTGAAGCAGTTATGCCATGGGCACCAAAAATAAAATACAAAACGAGCAACGATGAAAATATCAGGTAAATGAATACAACTTTCCTGCGACTTCTCAGCAATTGACTCAAGAGTCCGGAAATAAGGTCACCGACAGATAATCCAATATAGGTATACATTACGGCTTTGCCATTTACGATGCCTTCAATGCCGAGTTCTTTACCAAAAACATCCTGTGAAAGGGAAACAAGAACACCAATGATATACCAGATTGGCAATCCGATTAAAATGCAATACAAGTATTTCGATCTGTTTTCTGCAGTTTTAAACAAGGCAAAAAAATCACCTTTACTAACCTGATGATGTTGCATGGATTTAAACATTCCCGATTCAAAAGCTCCAACACGCAAGATCAATAATAGAATTCCCAAAAATCCACCTATCAGATATACCACTTGCCAGTTTTGAAAGGTATATCCTGTATTAGCAGTGAGAAATTCAGCAACTATATGTCCTTCGGTACCAACCAATCCTGCCAGCACGGCTCCCAATGCCCCAAAGGTTACAATGATCATGGTTCCGTAACCTCTTTTTTCTTTGTGCATTGTTTCGGCAACCAATGTAATACCAGCTCCCAGTTCTCCTGCAAGTCCAATCCCTGCTATTACTCTTACAATTGCATAACTGGTGATATCGAACGTAAATGCATTCACGATATTCGCAATGGAGTATAACATAATAGAGCCAAACAAAACAGAAATACGCCCTTTTTTATCTCCCCAAACACCCCATAAAATTCCACCAATCAGCATTCCAGCCATCTGGCAGTTAAACAGAAATATGCCGGTGTCTTTGATATTAATATCTAAACCATGAAGGTCTCTTATAAATTCCAGACTTTCCCGCTTAACAACATTAAAAAGCACAAGATCATAAATATCTACAAAGTAACCCAGGGCAGCTACAATCACCAGCCAGTTTACTATACCGGATTTTGTTTCAGTTAGTTCAGAAGAATTTTGCATCGGTAGAAATTTCCGTTAAAGATTTTCAAAGAATAGTGGTTCGAATTCTGTTGGTATTGTATCGGCAGGAATAGTGTCAGTAGGAACAACATATTGAAGTGCCGGACCTTTGAGTTCTACTCCGAATTTCAACTGATCAAGTTGTTCCTGCGTTATTATTTCTTTTCGCGCCAATCTGCCTGCTACCAGCTTAAAATAATATTGCAGATATTCCCGCAGCATACCCTGTTTATCGAAGCTGTACCGGAATGCTTTCGGATTTGGAATGATGCTCGATAAGAAAATGCTTTCTTCTAAGGTTAATTGAGAAGGGTGCTTGCTGAAATAAAATTGAGATGCTTCTCCAATTCCGAATATTCCGGGACCCCATTCAATAATATTCAGATAAACTTCCAGCATACGGTCTTTACTAACCATGCCGGTCGATTCAATCATCCACACAATAATCGCTTCTTCCAGTTTCCGGGAAACGGTTTTGTTTCTATTTAAGAAAACATTTTTGACCAGTTGCATGGTGATGGTGCTGCCACCACGGGCAAACCGGCGTTCTTTGATATTGGTAGCAATCGACTGTCGAAATGCTTCTTCATTAAAGCCCCGGTGAAAACGGAAGGTGCCATCTTCTGCAGTTAGAACGGAATTTGTCAGCAACGGACTTATTTCTGTCAAAGGAACAAAATCCGGATTCTCTGGACCCACAGGAAAAACACTCAGTATCCTGTCCTTATCTTGTGCTACATAAATAAACTGACCATTAATAGCAGCAAAATTTTCATTTCCAAATTTCGTAACACGGAATTTATTTCCTTTTAATTCTGAATCAAAATGAAGTGAGTCGGGTGAATCTGGATTTAAACTGAAATCGAGTCGGTATTTTAATTGACCGGAAGCATTAATACCTTCGAGGGTGGAGAACAATCCGGAAGGGAGTGATGTGAAAAATGTATTGGCATCGACTTCCGGAATTCTGACTTTTAAATTTACAAGCGTAATTTTATTTTTCGATATCTCAAATCCGGTATGAATAGGTAAACGGTTTACGAGCACCTGTGAAGTAGTATCAAAAGCAAAAGCGGAATCATTGATGCTTACGTGAATGTCGAGTTTGATACTGTCGAGTTTGACATCAATGGGACTAATGCGCCAGTGATTGATTGCAGGGCGAAAGGCAGAAGCTACCAGGTGAGTTTTGAAATAGTCATTATCAATTTCAGCGCCATCGAGCAGTAACTCGAAAGAGTGAAGGCGATATGAGATTCCGGATATTTTCTCAAAAAAAGGAACAGGTATAATTTTGTCAGTTGTTGAAGCAGCTTTCAGTTGAAAAATTTCAGCATCCGGATCAATGATACCTTCGGCTTTCCAGGTTGCGGTACTGTTGGGCAGGCTATCTGTTACACTGGCAGCAAACAAAGTTTTTTGAAGCCGGCATTCAGTAATTTGCAGCACCTCCCGATAACCGGGTGCTATCCACCGAAATTCGAAATCGCTCATGTTAAAATTGAAATCTGCCAGCCCAAAAGCCCGTTGCCAAAGTGAAGAAGCCATTTCACGGTAATTCATGGCCGACCGTATAGTGTCACTATCTGCAGTTTGTTTTTTATTCTTTTCAAACAGAAAACTGAAATTGGAGATAGTGTCATTTACCTCCACTAATTGAAGATAACCGGTTTTAAGTACGATATTATTGAGTGGGGGTTGTCCCTTTATTAAGCGCCAAAGAGAAAACGAAATTGCTGCTTTATTGCAATAGAAAAGAGTATCTTTATTCTTAGGGATGAGATAAATATGTTCTGCCCCGACACGTGCAAAACTTTCGAAGTAAGCTTTTTCAATTAGCAGGTCAACACCTAAGGAGGATTTTACTTTTTGCTGAACTTTGGAAATGGCTTTCTCCAGAACGACACCTCTCAGCAATAAAAAGGAGGCGAACGTAATGGCAGCAAGTGCAATTAAAATGGCAACGGCTCTTTTCAACGTCATACGAGAGAATAAAAAAAGAGGCCGGCTCTGGAAAGGGAGTCAGCCTCTTTTGATTCTTAGTAAAGAATATCAAATGTCGGGTGCAGCACATGGTGCTGCCGGCATCAGGATTTTACCAGGTCAACCATTCCATAACCTTCTTCGGTGAGAACACCGAGACCAACTTCCCAGATGAATTTATGCACTTCCGGGTGAGCATGAAGGGTGAAAGGTAACAAGAATCCGAGCATGGTATTTCCTGCTGCGGATTTGTAGAAGCGGGCGAACTTTTTGCCTGACTCATTGATTTTGGTAATGTATTCCATATCAGGCTGAGCTTCGAATTCAGCAAATTCATTCAACTGAGCTTCCGTAAATCCTGCTTTTTCCATTCTGTCGAGGGTAATGTTGTACAACAGATCAGAAAATGCCTGAGATGTAGGGTCAATCAGTTCCTGTGCTCTTTCAGGCTCCTTATCGGGATTTACCATGATAAGAGGTGAAATACACAGGTAACGCATCTTCGTTTGAAATGAAGGATCAGGAATTACTTCATAAGTTTTTGGTATGAGATTCATTTTCCCTACCGCCAGAAACGGATTATCGAAAATTTTGGTCACCAAAGCTTCTGCAAACTCCTGACTTCTGCTCGAAATCACCAGAGTGATTTTCGATGACAGAAAGCGCATAAACCCATTCGTAATCTTTGAAGTTCCTTTCAAAGAAGAGAAATTGAACATCAGCCGGTCGCCGGTGATGGTGTCGCTGTATTCTCCGAGGCTATCAGCCAGCAATTTCTGATGATGAAGAGGAATTGAATTTGCTGAAGAATGCTCCCTGAGAAAAGAAATTTTAATTCTCATAGTTAAAAATAATTAAGTTGGTTTTTGTGTGTATTGTATAATTTTCCCACCGTAAAGTAATGACAAAAAAATGGCTCATGCAATACCCTGAAGGCCATAAGTAAGGTTTTTATAAAGATTGCTAAAAAAAACATCGTTTACTTTATTAAGCAGCACCTGTCAGGGGCAGGAAAAGGATAAAAAACGGGCAAGAATTTTCAATCCTGTTAATAACTGAACCCTGTAACAGGGACAAAAATAGCACTTTTTAGCAAAAAAGGGGAAACCCCGGAAAATTTACTTGGGTTGAAGAACCATATGGGTAAGAATCGGAAAATGATCGCTCAGCTTGGAATTGGGGATTTCAAAATCGTATGAATAAAACCGTTCGGAATGGAGGATGTAATCGATGCGAAGGCCGGGTATTGGACCGGTATAGGTGCTGCCCATCCCGCTTCCTGACTCCCGAAAGGCATCCAGTAAGCCCGCCGAAATGGTTTTGTAAGTGTATGAAAGTGAAGTATCATTGAAATCGCCGCAAACTATTACCGGATAGGGGGAAGTCCCAATATGTTTTGAGATCATATCGGCCTGTGCCGCCCGTTTGATAAAGGCAATTTTCAGTCTTTTCAGGATGTTTCGGGTCCTGGCAACGGTTTCATCATCCTGTTCATTCCCCAAATTTTCAATAAATTTATATTCCGCAGCTCCAAACCGAACCGATTCCAAATGGCAATTGTAAACCCGTATGGTGTCGGTTCCCAGATTGATATCGGTGAAAATGCAAATATTGGCCGTTCGTTTATCGAAATATAATACCCCTTTGTTAATTATCGGGTTGGATGAATAGGTTGCAATACCCCAATGATCGGTTTTATTGAGCGTAATAGGATATTCAATATGAGCATACTGGGCTTTTAGGTCCTCCCGAAGCCGTTTTTCATTTTCAAAATTTTTATCCTCAGAAGAATAGAATTCCTGCAAACAAAGGATGTCCGGTTTCTGCCGATCCAAAAGCCTGAAAATCTCTTCTTTGGTGGTAATGTTATGTGTCCAGTTGTACAAATCGAACAATCGCACATTGTAACTCATCACCTTCAATTCATCCGATTGCCCTTCAATATAATCAGGTTTTTTACGCGATTCATCCATCTGATAAATAGCAGGTATTTTCATCAGGGTTAACACAAAAACGGCCAATGGTAATAAGGCAAGTTTCCGTCGACGCATTACCCAGATTACGAGCAGAAAAATGTTTCCGACAAACAAAATGGGAAAGCCGAGTCCGGTAATGGCAATAAACCAGTATTTCGCCGGATTGAACATACTCACATATGCCGATAACAAAGCGGTTATAGAAAAAACTATAGTAAAAGCTCTGAAAAGCAAACCGAATTTCCCGGTCTTGCTAATCTTTGGTGTCGACTTTTTACCCGTTTCCTGTACCATTTCCTCTTACTCCTTGCCGGTGTTTTTACTCGCTTTAAACAAAATTTCTTTTTCGTCTTTCGATAAACTGGAATAACCCGAACGGCTTATTTTATCGAGAATGGAATCGATCACTTCCTGACGTGGTTCATTCACATTTCGGGTAGTACTCCGCATATTCGTAGATTTATGTACCACTTTTATTTTACTGGATGGCTGGAATAAACGCATAACTGCACTGAAAAGTCGCTCCAGCCAATTTCCGATATCTGTACCCGATTTCAATCCTTTAGAATATGCAAAACCAAAAACTATTCCACCAATATGAGATATGTTTCCACCTGCATTTCCATCCGGAATACTGATGAGGTAAAGAAAGGTGAAGAAAATGGCAATATACTTAAGCTTCACCGGACCAAAAAGCAGCAAATGAATGGAGTAATTTGGAATATAGGTTGCTATGGCAACCAATATGGCCAGCACACCTGCTGAGGCGCCAATGAGGTAGGAAAGGGTAACAGAACCACTGAAAGCTGGAAAAATGTTGTACGCTAACATGTAAAATATCCCTCCGGCAATGGCTCCCAGCACATAAACCACTACCACCCGGGAGCTTCCAAGGTATTCGCAGAAAATCTTTCCGGTCCAGAACAGTATCAACATGTTGAACAGAATATGTATGAAATTCACATGCACAAACATGTAAGTGAAAAGAGACCATGGTTGTGTCAGTAATGCAGGAACGTAGGATCTTAATGCCAGATGCATGACTACATTATCAAGAATCATGGAGCCGGAACCGGCCAGGAAAAATACCAGCTTGGCAATACTGATCAATAGGAAGATCGCAATATTGATTGCCATCAGCCGAAATACACCTTCCGACCGGGTAAAACTAATTCGGATTTCGTCTATAAATCTCATGATCAGTAGAAGTGTTGCCTGTTTTTCTTGTTCCAGATTTTTATCAGGATAAACCCGAATAACATCCCTCCAAGGTGAGCAAAATGGGCTACATTATCACCCGGATTATTGGAAATTCCGGAAATTAATTCAAATAACCCGTATAAAATTACAAAGTATTTGGCTTTAATCGGAATAGCAAAAAAGACGTAAAGCATCGTATTTGGAAACAGCATACCGAAGGCAAGCAAAATACCAAATACCGCCCCGGAAGCTCCGATGGTAGGGATATTCATTTTATAAACCAACAATTGGTTGGCAAGTTCACCCGATTGCGCTATCAGTCCGGAATCCGTTGGCATCACTTCCCATCTTGATAAGAATTCATTAATGATATTCAGATTATCGCTGGTGAGATACATGGAGTTCTTTCGCATTAAGGCAAGAAAATCCATTAAGTTGGGTGCTGCCAGGTATTGACTAATTTCATTCCCAAGCTGACTCAGTTCATACCAGGTGAAAAGAGTCTGTATAAAGGCTGCTCCAAGTCCGGTGATGAGATAAAATGTTAAGAATCGTTTGGGTCCCCAGAAATTTTCGAGTACCGTGCCAAACATCCATAATGCGAACATATTGGAAAGTAGGTGCATGAAATTGCCATGCAGGAACAAGTGCGTGACAAATTGGTAGGGACGAAACAGTTCAGATTGTGGGAAATAAAGTCCAAGATGATAAGTGAAACTCAACCCCAGTTGTTCATCAAAAACGGTATCGGCTAACCAAAAGATACCATTTATGATAAGCAGATTTTTGACAACCAGCGGCAAAAAATTAAAGGATGAAGGCCTGTATTCCTGATAACTCATAGATGGCGATATAACGCTTTAACTGGGTTTTTGTTGGAATTTTTTTTCAATTTCGGATGATGTAAGTACTATAAAAGTAGTCTTTCCTCCGGCCGTGAAATTTGGTTGTGACGATTGCATCAGGGAATCAGCAAGTTGCTGCATTTCTCTGATGTCGAGTTCTGCTCCGTGTTTTACTGAAAGGTTGTAAGAAACACTGCGAAGCAAATTCTCTCTGTGATTGCTTTTAATGGTGGGGTTATGGTTTTTATAAGATTCCAGAATTGACTCCAGAATTGACTTCTCAGATCCGGAAGCTATTCCTGTAGGAACACCATTTAGCACAAAAGTGTTTTTGCCAAACTCCCGAAGATCAAATCCAAGACGGCGGATATCATCGGCAATCTCAGATAAAATCAGGAAGTCATCGTGAGTAAAGGTCATTGTTTGAGGAAATAATTCCTGTTGACTCACAGCAGGCGATTTCCCCAACATGGCTTCATTCTGATCATATAAAATCCGCTCATGCGCAGCCTGCTGATCAATCAATATCAAAGCATGCTGATAGATGGCAGCGATATATTTTCTTTCAACCTGACCAAGCACGCGACAGGCTGACTGCTGCAAGGGCTCAACCGGGATGTCATCAAATGCCGATGGAATGGTAACCGTTTCAGCCCTTCGGTTGATCTCATAAATTTGCTCCCATCCGGTGGTTGAAGGTCGAGGTGGGGCATCGTTATTTTTAAACGGATTGTAAGCAGGATTGACAGTTATTCCCGGTAATTTCGGTTCCTTACGGTACATGCTAACCGGAATATTGAAAGCTGTTTCCTGTTCAAAATCGAGGGAAGGAGTCACACTGAACTTTCCCAATGATCTTTTCACAGAAGCTCTGATAATGGCATAAACCGATTTTTCATCGTCAAACTTAATCTCCGTTTTGGTAGGATGAATGTTGATGTCGATTTTAGCCGGATCAATCTCAATCATGATAAAATAGGAGGGGAAGCTTCCTGCGGGAAGCAGGTCTTCAAAAGCATCAGAAACTGCATGATTGAGATAGCCGTTTTTGATAAACCTGTTATTCACGAAAAAGTATTGTTCACCACGGGTTTTTCGGGCAAATTCAGGTTTAAGCACAAACCCGGATAAGTTCAGGATAGTGGTTTCTTCCTGCACAGGAACCATTCTTTCATTGTAATTATTCCCATATATTCCCATTATTCGCTGGCGAAGGTTGCCGGGCGTTAACCGAAATACTTCAATACCATCATGAAACATAGAAAAACCTAAATCGGGTCGGGCAATTGCAACGCGTTGAAATTCCTCAACTATGTGACGTGTTTCAGATGCATTTGATTTCAGAAAGTTTCTCCTTGCGGGGATATTAAAATATAAGTTCTTAACGGATATGCTGGTTCCGGGCTGGCAAGCACAAGGTTCCTGAAGAATCACTTTGGATCCTTCAATTTGCAATAAAGTTCCCGTATCGCGATCGTGTTGGCGGGATTTCATTTCTACTTGGGCAACGGCAGCAATTGATGCCATTGCCTCACCCCGAAAACCCATGGTTTTTATTTCGAACAGGTCTTCGGCACGGGTGATTTTTGAAGTTGCATGGCGCTCGAAACACATACGAGCATCGGTTTCACTCATTCCGGAACCGTTGTCGATTACCTGAATAAGGGACTTCCCTGCATCTTTAATTATTAATTGAATGGAAGTTGCCCCGGCATCAATAGCATTTTCAATCAGCTCTTTTACAGCTGATGCAGGTCTTTGAATAACTTCTCCGGCAGCTATCTGATTGGCTACCGAATCTGGTAAAAGTCGAATGATGTCTTTCATAAAAATGGCTGAAAATTATTTTAATATCCAATAAGCCAAAGCACCTAAGATTCCTAAAATTACCAAAACCCGGATGTTGGAGGCTTTATTGGAAGCTGAACCTGAATCACTTCGTCGGTTCTGGAATTTTTGCCTGATCCGTAATTTAGTTGCTTCAATATCCGATTTATCGGCCCCTAATTCCGACTCAATTCGTCGGATTCGTTCTTCAAAAGCTTCCTTATCAGCATCATAGTACCGAGGCCGAAAATTGAAACTCCGGTGTTTTTGCGTTTTGAAGATGGAAGGCAGTTTAAGCATTGGCGGGGTGCATAGGTGCAAAAGTCCCACAAATTTAGTCATTTTTTCATTTTTTATTGTTTTTCATCAACACTGTTTTTGTTGAAATCACCGTTGATTATATCCTGATTCATACCCCCGGAACCGGATTTATTTGTATGTAATTTTGACCTTATGCTTACTTCACTTATCAGGAAATTACATTTTACTGCCATTTTCATGCTGGCAAATGGATTTGCGGCTTACAGTCAGTCGGTTACTCCGGCCTTCATTAATCCCGAATCGAAAGCATGGTCCGATTCTGTTTTTAAAACGCTGAGCTATGAGCAAAAAATAGGTCAGCTTTTCATGGTCGATGCCTTTTCCAATAAAGATGCAAATCACGCTGCATTTATCGATTCTTTAATTCAGAAGTATCACATTGGTGGGGTGATATTTTTTCAAGGTGGTCCGGTTCGACAGGCATTACTGACCAATCGTTTTCAAAAGCTTTCAAAAGTGCCCTTGTTAATTGGTATTGATGGTGAATGGGGATTGTCAATGCGCCTCGACAGCACCGTTCGTTTCCCCCGTCAGATGACGCTGGGTGCGGCAAATAACGATAGTCTGGTGTATGAAATGGCATTGGAAATCGGTCGCCAGTGCAACAGGATGAAAATTCATACCAATTTTTCTCCTGTTGCTGATATCAACAACAACCCACTTAATCCCGTCATCAACTCCCGATCGTTCGGAGAAAATAAACTAAAGGTAACCGCTTCTGCACTGAGTTATATGAAGGGATTGCATGAGCAAAATATTATTTCTTGCGGCAAGCATTTTCCAGGACATGGAAATACGGATACCGATTCCCATTACGCATTGCCAAAGTTATTGCAAACACCGGAAGAGCTTGATACTGTTGAGTTGTATCCTTTTCGGGAACTGATGGCAAATAAACTGGCATCTGTGATGGTTGCTCATTTGTTCATTCCTTCGCTCGACACAGCATTCAATCAGGCGTCGACCTTATCACGGGAAGTAGTTACTAAATTGCTTCGTTCGAAAATGGGTTTTGAAGGGTTGGTTTTTACAGATGCTTTGAATATGAAAGGTGTTGCATCATTTTACCCAAGTGGCGAACTGGAACTAAAGGCTTTGCAGGCAGGAAATGATGTGTTGTTGTATTCTGCCAATGTAGCACAAGCCTGGATGAGGATTCACTATGCCATTCAAAATTGTGAAATTGATCAGGAAGAAATTGATGCTAAAGTGAAGCGCATTTTAATGGCTAAGCACTGGGCCGGTTTAAATACTTCGGCACTGGTTGATACTACCAATCTGATCGCTGATCTGAATAATGATCATGCAAAATATCTTTCCTCAAAACTATTTGAAAAAGCAATCACGGTATTAAGAAATGATGATTCTTCTTTGCCGCTGATTAGTGTTCCCGGCCAACGGATTGCTTCTTTGGTAGTGAACGATTCCTTACGAAATCCGTTTCAGGAAATGCTATTGAATTATGATCGGGTGAATTTATTCAGATGCGATCGCGAACCGTCGTCAGTAGTTGCCGATTCTTTGTTTAATGTATTATCGACATACGATAAAGTGATTTTCAGTATTCACAATACTTCTGTCAAAGCAACCAGCGGTTATGGTATTTCAGATGCCGTTGCCACGCTTATGAACAGGTTAAATGCAAGCACAAAATTGATAGCCGTAGTCTTTGGAAATTCTTATTGCTTAACGCGATTGCCCGGTCTCGATAGTGTACCTGCATCAATCTTAAGTTACGAAGACACCTGGGCGCCTCAATACTATACTGCCCAGTTGATTTATGGTGCTGCCATTGCAGATGGAATGCTGCCTGTAACACCTGTAAAAGGCTATGAGGCAGGAATGGGTTTATGTTTTAATCCTGCTCCTGTCAGACTGAGATTTGGTACCCCGGAAGAAAGTGGAATAGCACCCGAAAACTTTAGCAAGATTGACAGACTTGCAGAAAAAGCAATCGCCGAAAGAGCAATCCCCGGCTGTCAGGTTTTGGTTGCCTGGAAAGGAAATGTGGTTTATCAGAAGTCGTTTGGCTATTTTACCTATGAAAAAAATGCTCCTAAAGTAACTAACACCGATCTTTACGACATTGCTTCCATTACAAAAGTTGCTGCAACAGCACTTGCCCTCATGAAGCTTCAGGAAGAAGGGAAAATTGATATTGACAGGAAGGCTTCCCGCTATTTTCATGAGTTAAAGAAAACCAACAAAAAAGATTTGGTTATTTCTGATATTCTGACGCATCAGGCAGGATTAAAATCCTGGATTCCATTCTGGCAAAGTACTCTGGAAAACGGAAAGATTTCATACAACATTTTTCATCCTGAAAAAGATGTGAATTATTCTGTTCAGGTTTGTGACAGTTTATTTATTCTGAATTCTTATCGCGATATAATCTGGGATGAGATTTACGAATCACCGGTGGGACAAAAAGGAGTTTATGTTTATTCGGATCTTGGGATGCTGATTATGCAAAGGGTTATTGAGGAAGTTACAGAAATGCCTTTTGATGCTTATCTTGAAAAAAACTTTTATGAACCTTTGGGTTTAACTCGTTTGATGTTTAATCCGGTGCAATCGAAGAGCGGCATGCGAACCATTCCAACAGAACTGGATACTGCCTTTCGTAAAACCCTGGTTAATGGCTTTGTGCATGATCCCGCAGCTGCCATGCTTGGTGGTGTGGCAGGCAATGCCGGACTATTCAGTGATGCCGGTAATTTGGCAGTTATCATGCAAATGTTATTGAATAAAGGGAAATATGGAGGTATGCAATTTTTCAAACCTGAAACGATAGATTTATTTACTTCCCGGTTCAATGAAAACAGTACTAACCGTCGAGGATTGGTATTCGATAAACCCGATGCAATTGCCGGTAAAAACGGACCTACTGCTATTTCAGCTTCTTCGGCTACTTTCGGGCACACCGGATTTACGGGTACTGCTGCCTGGGTTGACCCTGAACATGATCTGGTCTTTATTTTTCTTTCAAACCGGGTAAATCCCTCTGCTGAGAATAAAAAACTGGCAACAGGGAATTATAGAACAGATATTATGGAAGGTGTTTATGAAATCATTAAAAAAGCTACTCCTGCGCCCTGATAACATTTTTACCTTCTTTTTGTTTAGTATCTTTAAGCCCTATTAGAAATTTATGAAAATTGGTATCGTTTGTTATCCCACTTTTGGTGGTAGTGGTGTGATTGCCACGGAGTTGGGTAAAGCATTGGCAGAAAAAGGCCATTCCATCCATTTTATAACCTATAGTCAGCCGGTACGCCTCGACTTCTTCTCGGAGAATATATCATACCATGAGGTTGCAGTTGCGAATTACCCTCTTTTTGAATTTGCACCTTATGAGAGCGCACTTACCAGCAAGTTGGTAGATGTGGTTAAATATGAAAAGCTCGACATTCTGCATGTGCATTATGCTATTCCTCATGCTTCAGTCGCCTGGTTAGCAAAGCAAATCCTGGCAACCCAGGGAATACATATTCCTATAGTTACCACTTTGCACGGAACAGATATTACTCTTGTTGGTAAGGACATGAGCTTTGAGCCTGTTGTAACTTTTGCAATCAATCATTCAGATGGAGTAACAACGGTGTCGGAGAGTTTGAAACAAGACACTTACAGGAATTTTAAAATCGATAAGGAAATTGAGGTAATACACAACTTTATTGATCTGGAAAGATTCTCAAAGAAAGCAAAAGATCATTTCAAGAAAGCCATTGCACCTTTTGGCGAAAAGTTAATTGTGCATACTTCCAATTTCCGCAAAGTGAAAAGGGTTCAGGATGTAGTACATGCATTTGATCAGATTATAAAAGAACTACCTGCGAAATTACTTTTAATTGGGGATGGTCCTGAACGACCTGCTATTGAAAAATTATGCCGTGATCTGGGTAACTGTGAGCATGTGAGGTTTTTAGGAAAGCAAGAAGCTATTGAAGAAATTTTATCAGTTTGCGATTTGTTTATGATGCCCAGTGAGTCGGAGAGTTTTGGATTGGCTGCATTGGAGGCTATGGCATGTCAGGTACCTGTTATTTCAAGTAATACTGGCGGTATGCCTGAATTGAACATTCACGGTGTAACCGGTTACCTCAGTGATGTTGGTAATGTAGATGAAATGTCGCGCTTTGCCATTGATCTTCTAAAAGATCCGGAGAAACATAATGCATTCAAGAAAAATGCATTAGAGCAGGCCAAGAAATTTGATATTCATGTGATCCTTCCTAAGTATGAAAAGTTTTATCAGAAGGTAATTGAAAGCATGCTGGTTAAATAAAATTAACCACCCGATTGTTTGGCTTTATAACCTGCAGCAATTAAGAGTTGCAATATTTTTTCGCGGAAGTCACCCTGAATCATTATCTCATGGTCTTTAACCGTGCCACCCACGCCACATTTCGACTTCAGCATTTTTCCCAAAGCCTCGAGGTCGGTTGTTGTTCCGGAAAATCCAGTCACTAAAGTTACCTTCTTTCCGGCCCGCTGTTTTTTGTCGAGGGTAACTCTCAAATTCTGTTGATTGGGTGGAAGGCTCACTTCCGGTTGTTCTTCAATCCGGTCTTTGCCAAAATCAGGATTTGTTGAATATACCACTCCGGAAGAATTTTTATTTTTATTCGACATATCAGCTATATTTATGGAATAAGTAAATGAAGAGATCCCTGCTGAACTTTTACATGAAAGGTATCGGAATACCCAGCAGGTTCACCATCCAGATGCAAAGGAAGCATTTTTTCAGAACGTATGGTGAAACTGTCATATTGCATTCCTGTATAATGAGATGAACCGGTGATTTTTCCAAAAAATGCTCTAGCAAAAAATAAAGGCAGTTGCAGGCTATTCATCTTTTTTACGAGTGCAAGATCTACTTTCCCATCATTCGTAAGTGCATTTGGGGCAATGATGGCATTGTTGCCAAATTGTGATGCATTTGCAAGTGCGGTCAGAAACATGAAATGATTCGATTTTCCATGTTCATGGCTGATTTCAATTTCTGATTCTTGGTAATTATTAAATTCTTTCATTACCAGATTTACATATCCTGAAAAACCGCGGCGACCATCCTTACCAAACATATGAGCTACATGAGCATCAAAGCCAATGCCTGAAACATTAAATGATAATTTGTCATTAATGCTGACTGCATCATGTGCTACATATTTACCAGCTCTGATAATTTGTAATGCCTTAAAAAGATCGAAAGGAATGTGATGATGCCTGGCCAGGCCGTTGCCGGAACCAAATGGAAGAATCCCCATTTTTACTTTGGTGCCATTCAATGCAGAAGCAACTTCATTAACTGTGCCATCTCCACCAACAGCAACAACTGACTCAAACCCTGCAGCAATTGCCTGCTTGGTAAAGTTGGTAGCATCACCTGCTTTTGAAGTTACTGCTACCTCAACATGAGCATGCTGCTGAAAGAAACCTTTCAGTTTAGCTGCCTCAGGTTTAGTGTTTTTAGTCCCCGAAGCCGGATTAATGACGAACAATATTTTTGGTAACGTTGTCAATTGGAAGTTGCTTCAGTAGTAAGCTGATTTTTTATTAATGAATGATTGTATTGTTGCAAAACAGATTGCAGTGTTTTGAGTAACGAGCTGTCGGGCAAAGAATTTTTTCCGATCTTATTTTGAGTAAGCAGGCTGTCGGTTTTATAATCATAAAAACTTATCACTTCCTGACCATCAAATTGAATCAATTGTTTTTCTCCTATGATCTGATATGAATCACCGGTATAATTTACGGCATATCCATTCGATGTTGAGTCAAATGGACTATTTCCGAAAGCAATAAATGATTGATCGAAATTCAGCAAGTCTAATATTCCAGGAACGATGTCTGTCTGTTGGGTAGTTTTGGTATTTGTGCCTTTTAAATCAGCATAAGGAAGGTAAAATAAAATGGGAGTGCGGAACATACCTGCTTTTGTTTGATAATATGGAATCGCAGATGGGCCGGTGTGATCGCTGGTAATCACGAACAGCGTGTTTTTATACCAGGAAGTAGCTTGTGCTTTTTTGAAAAACTGCTGTAAAGAATAGTCAGCATATCCGATACTTTCATGAATGGGGAGTGGGCCTTTCGGGAATTTATTCTTTAGATGCTCGGGCATAGAGTAGGGGTGATGCGACGACAACGAAAAAAAAGTAGTCACAAAAGGTTGCGGCATACTGTTCATTTTATCAGTGAAGAAGGCATAAAAATTTTCATCGTAGATGCCCCAGTTTCCATCATAATCATTTCCCGGATATTCTTTTCGTCCGTAGTAAGCATCATAGCCGGTCATAGATGCAAAATTA
Source organism: Bacteroidota bacterium (assembly GCA_963169675.1). Classification (GTDB taxonomy): domain Bacteria; phylum Bacteroidota; class Bacteroidia; order AKYH767-A; family OLB10; genus JADKJB01. The sequence continues at coordinate 2,741 of CAUJFJ010000237.1, read as the reverse complement.
TCGAAACCCATAGTTCCGTTGTTGCCACCATGAAAGAATCCGGAAGAATATCCTTTTGGTTTTAATAGTGCTGCGATCGAATGTAAACGATTTCCATTATAGGGAGATGTGATATAAGAAGCAGGCATTAAAGTAGGCATAGAAGCAACTACTGCCGGAATCCCATCAATCGATTTTTTAGCATTTGCATAAGCGTTGTTGAACGAAATACATTGTCTGGAAAGAGAATCCAGAAATGGAGTATATCCTTTGCCGTTATTCAGGTAACCGATGTACTCTGATGAAAAGCTTTCCAAAATAATAATAACCACATTCTTTGACTCGAATGGTTCCTGGTTTTTATAGGAATGAACTTTATCAAAATAGGAGGTTAATTCCGATTCCGACAGATAATTTTTTTCATCGATAAGTTCCTTGCCAAATGTTTTGATGACTGTAAAAGGGGTGTTCAGTACCAATGGCACCAGTGGAGGGGTGGTATGCTTTGCGGCTGCAAGTATTCCCAGTGGTTTGTATTGGATGCCGCCCCGAAATCCAATTCCGGTTATTAAAATGACAGGCAGTATTAAAATCCATTGAATCAATTTCTGATCATTTACCGGAGCAACTTTCAGTTTAATTTTGTTGTATCCCCAAACAAAGATCACTGATAAAACAACAAAGCAAAGGATAACGTACCAAAAGTCGAGGGCCATCCTTGGTATAGTATTTTGCATATCGTCTCCCATGGCAAACAGCTGAAAGAGATCTGCAGTTGTACGTTTTCCCTGAAATTTGAAATATTCCAGATCGACGCAATTCAAGAGCAAAAAGGGAATATTGATGATGAAAAAATAATACTTCAATGCTTGTTGCCAGGTTCTTCCCGAAAAAGCCTGAAATGGCAGAAAATGGAAAAGGATAAATGGAATATTTAAAACCACCACCACCACTAAATCGAAACGGATTCCATAAAAGAAGGCCATTGCAACATCGGAGACAGATGAGGTTGAAAAATAACCGGCATTGACTATCAAAAATAGCAACCGGCAAAGTTGGTATATGAAAAGCAACAGCAATATGCGCTTAATTAGAAGAGTACTTCTGTATAAAAAGCTTTTCATATTGCTATTAAATAAATAAGGCTGATCTGTAGCAGATCAGCCTTTTAGATAAGTAATTTATGGTATTACAGTTTGGTGTAAGTATAAGTAAATGAACCTGTGGAACCGTTTACAGTTTCATCGATATTCAATATTACTTGTGAACCGGTACTTCCGCTTCCTACCAAAGTTCCGTTACCGTCGAATGTACGTGCAACAGCAGGAGTTCCGCATACGATAGTTTGAGTAGGGATTGTTACCTGATTGTTGGTACCGATAACGATATTCAATTTCGCATTAGCATTTGAATAATCACCGAATTTGCTCCACTCTAAAGCTTTGTTAAGGCTGTTTGAAAGTGAAAGGCTTTCACTGTATGTGTAAGCTCCTGGGTTGATAAGGCAAGTGTAAGTTCCTTCGAAAGCGCTAGATCCCAATTCGTTAGCAACAGTTACTACACGGAAATTAGTTCCGGTATTTCCAGCTGCATCAGTAGCACTGTAAGTGATGGTATAATCATCAGCAAGGTTATTATCAACTGAACCTGAAGTAGAAACAGTTACTGATCCATCTTCATCATCAACAGCAGTTGCGCCTGGATCGGTGAAAGTTCCCTGTAGGTAAATAGTTACGTTTTGGTCACCATTCAGAGTAACAACAGGAGGAGTTGTATCCTCATCATCTTTACATCCGGTATAAACCAGTGATGAAAGGGCAACGAATAATGCAGGTAATAAGGCAATTCTTTTGTTCATGGTAATTTATTTTTTTTGGGTTTTTAGTTGATAGGCAAATTATTGGCCAAAAGTACCCATTTTTAGAAAATTATCAAAAAAAAACAGATGATTTTAATTTTTATATACCTTTGCACTTCAAACTTATAAATCAAAACAATGAAAAAGCTCATTCCTGCCCTTCTTATTTCGGGTATGATTTCATCAGTGTTCGTTTCTTGCGGCCCAAGCGCTGAAGAAAAAGCAGCTGCTGAAAAACACGTTCAGGATTCAATTGCTGCTGTGCAACAGGCAATTATGGATTCAACTCTTGCAGCACAACAACAGGCTATGCAAGACTCTATGGCTGCAGTTCAGGCAACTGCTGACTCATTAGCTGCTATTCAGGCAGTTGAAGATTCAATTGCTGCTGCAAAATCAAACAAGCCAAAGCCAAAACCAAAGCCAAAAACAACTACTCCTACCAAGCCTGAAGAAGTTAAGCCAGGTCAGGGAAGAGGTTGATTTTAACCGCTGATTGTTAATAAATTAAGTTCCAAAAGTACAGTGATTGAAAAATCACTGTACTTTTGCATTCATAAAATAAACTCTAACATCACCATGAAAAAAGTATTAGGAATCGCACTTATAGCAGGAATGTTTGCATTTACTGCTTGCGGCCCAAGCGCTGAAGAAAAGGAAGCTGCTGCAAAAGCAATGCAGGATTCAATTGACGCTGCTGAAGCTCAAATGAAAGCTGTTGAAGAAGCTGCTGTACAACAAGCTATGCAAGATTCAATTGCTGCTGCCGCTGCTGCTGCTACCACTGATTCAACTGTTGCCACTCCGGCTCAGTAATCAACTCAGCAAAAATAAAAAACCCGCCTAAAGCGGGTTTTTTTATGCCTTTTTTTCTGGTGCTGCTCCACAATTATCACATCCGGTT
>CAUJFJ010000236.1 GCA_963169675.1 Bacteroidota bacterium | reverse complement strand
CGGCACTAACACGACCTGGCTGGCGAATACAACTGTATCGGATGCAGGTGACGAGCTTGATTTTGCTGTAACCTTCGGTGGCTCTGTTGGTGTTGAAGCAATTTATAGCTTCAGTGAAAAGGCAGGATTATCTGTTGGATTCCTTTCATCAGGACACAATCAGAAATATGAAGGAGAGTATGATTTTGGAACTTCAACAGTAACATACGAGAGCAAATTGAAAATGCGTTACCTTGATATTCCAATTTTGTTCCGTTTAACTTCTGCTAGTGGTACTTATTTTGAATTAGGACCACAAATTGGAATTTTAACAAGTGCAAAAGAAGATGCTGAGAACTCTACCGGGGTTGGTAACTATGAAGACAGAGATGTTAAAGGAACATTGAATGGAACTAACGTAGCTGCTATTCTTGGATTCGGAGTTGATATCGATGCTTCTGAGAATGTAATTGTAACAGCAGGTCTTCGTCTAGGTTACGGGTTTACTGATGTAACTAAAGAATACACAACCAGCGAATTTGCTGCACTAAATGATGAAGAAGTTGCAGGTGCAACCTCTGCTGCTCATATCAATGACAAAGGTGACTTCAATTATGAAGCAACTAATCGTGTATTTGGTGGTCTTCACTTAGGTGTTTCTTACAAATTTGGATCAGCAAAATAATTGCTAATCTATATTATAAAAAAAAGCTGCCCGAACAGGCAGCTTTTTTTTTGGGGTTTATTTTGGGATAAGTCTGTTGAAATTAATCAGACAATATTTTAAAGTTTGCGTAAAGGCGGATCGGAGATCCGCACATTTCTTTGGTCAGGATCAGAGATCCCTCCGGCGACATCCACACATTTGGGTAGTCAGGATCGGAGCCCGTCGGTATCTCTGATACCGACTAAGGAAATATCTGGATCTCTGATCCAGTATACGAGGAAGGCGGATCGGAGATCCGCACATTTCTTTTGTCAGGATCGGAGATCCCTCCGGCTGATTACGCACATTTAAATTGTCAGGGTCGAAGCTCGTCGGTATCTCTGATACCGATGAAAGAAATATTATGCAAAAAAGGCGAACCGTTTCGGGCTCGCCTTTTTTAATTTCACGATCGGTATTTACCAATACAAGAAACTATATTATTACGCCATAACCTTTCCAAGTACCTTAGCCATTGTCTGGCCAATTACTGCCGGGGAATCGACAACTGTAATTCCGCATTCAGCCATAATTTTCATTTTGGCAGCAGCGGTGTCTTCTGCTCCACCAATGATCGCACCTGCGTGTCCCATACGGCGTCCGGGAGGCGCTGTCTGTCCCGCAATAAATCCTACAACTGGTTTGCGATTATTTTCTTTGATCCATCTGGCAGCTTCAGCTTCCAGACTACCACCGATCTCCCCTATCATAATGATTCCTTCAGTTGCAGGATCATTCATAAAAAGCTGAACTGCTTCCAAAGTAGTGGTTCCAATAATTGGATCACCACCGATACCAATTGCAGTAGATATTCCCATTCCTGCCTTCACAACCTGATCGGCAGCTTCATAGGTAAGGGTCCCAGATTTGGAAACGATGCCAATAGTACCTTTTTTGAAAACAAAGCCTGGCATAATGCCAACTTTCGCTTCTTCAGGAGTTATCACACCCGGACAATTTGGACCTACCAATCGTGTATTTCTTCCGCGAAGATATTCCTTAACAGTGATCATATCTTTGGTAGGAATTCCTTCTGTAATACAAACCACAAGGCCGATACCGGCTTCAGCAGCTTCCATAATAGCATCTGCAGCGAAAGCAGGAGGAACAAAAATGATAGATACATTGGCTCCTGCATGTTTAACAGCATCGGCAACAGTATTAAATACCGGTTTGTCGAGGTGAGTTGTACCCCCTTTGCCGGGAGTTACGCCACCAATAACATTGGTACCATATTCAATCATTTGGGTAGCATGGAAAGTACCTTCATTGCCGGTAAAACCCTGAACTACTATTTTGGAATCTTTATTAACTAAAACACTCATGGCGGGAATTATAAATTATAGATGATAGATGATAGATGATAAATGATAAATGATAGATGATAGATGATAAATGGTTATTTATTGGTTGTTAATATACCCAGAAGTTATGAAATTATTCTACAAGGCTAAATATCAGCTTATTACATTAACATTGCAATGTAATAATTGTGCAAAGTTAAAATTTTGAATGGAATGAATGCAAAAAAGGAAAGAATAGTTAGGTATTGATTGAAGCGGTAACTTTGCAAGATGAATTTTGCCCCCACAATAGCCGCAATCGCCACCCCGCCCGGAGTCGGAGCAATTGCTGTAATTCGTATTTCCGGTCCTCAGGCTTTTCAGATCAGTGACCTGGTTTTCTCATCCCGAAAAGGAAAGTTGGCAAATGCTCCAACACACACAGCTCATTTTGGTGTTATCCGTGCCGGAGATCAAATTATTGATGAAGTGATTGCATTGGTTTTTAAAGGTCCCTCCTCCTTTACAGGCGATGATACCGTTGAGTTTTCTTGTCACGGTTCCACTTATATTCAAAAAGAAATTTTAAATATATTGATTCAAAATGGGGCACAACCTGCAAAACCGGGTGAGTTCACCATGCGGGCATTTATGAACCGCAAAATGGATTTGGCCCAGGCGGAAGCAGTTGGTGATTTAATTGCTTCCGACACCAAACTTTCGCATCAATTAGCATTGAAACAAATGCGTGGCGGATTTTCGAAGGAAATAAACCTGCTACGGGAACAGCTTATTAATTTCGCTTCATTACTGGAACTCGAACTCGATTTCTCTGAAGAAGATGTTGAATTTGCAGATCGCAGTCAGCTACTGCAACTGATCGACAAAATTGTCACTAAAACTACTTCGCTATCGGATTCGTTCCGTGAAGGGAATGTGATTAAGAAAGGTATTCCAGTTGCCATTACAGGTAAGCCGAATGCAGGAAAATCGACCCTACTGAACCTGCTGTTAAATGATGATCGCGCCATAGTCAGTGATATTGCCGGAACAACACGTGACACTATTGAAGAAGAAATTTCGCTTGGCGGGATGAAATACCGTTTTATTGATACTGCCGGCATTCGGGAGAGCAGTGACGAAATCGAAAAAATTGGGGTCACCAAAACATTCGAAAAAATTCAGGAAGCCGCTGTAGTCATTTATCTTTTTGATCCTCCAGAAACATCACCCACAGAATTAACGGAAATATTGGACGCAATATATGTGAGTAAATCCGGTGACAATTTCATCCTCATTCCTGTGGCCAATAAAAGCGATAAATATAATACATCTTTTCTATCTGATCAATATGCTGCAATTGCAGATACCATTTTTATCTCTGCAAAAAACCATAGTGGCATCGACACTCTGATGAACCGAATTATTTCCGTTTCAGAAAAATATCAGCTGAATGAAGCAGATATCATTCTCACCAATTCCCGACACAAATTCCATCTCGACCAAACTACCGAAGCATTGCAGTCAGCAAGAACCGGTTTGCAATCGAAACTGGCAACTGACTTAATAGCCATTGAAATAAGATCGGCATTAATGTACCTTGGCGAGATCACAGGAAGCATTACCACTGACGACTTGTTGGAGAATATCTTTAGTAAGTTTTGTATTGGAAAGTAACTAACCTCAACAACAAAATAACAAAACCTTACTAAATCCCCCTGTATGCCCCGTAAATGGGGCTTTTTTCGTTTAAGGCTATTTGTTTGTTACTTGTTATTATTGGTTTATTATGCTTAGATTTGTACCTCATTTGTACCTCGAACGGTTGAGGTACAAAAAATCA
>CAUJFJ010000235.1 GCA_963169675.1 Bacteroidota bacterium | reverse complement strand
TTTTAATCTCGTGCTTTTCATGCACACAATTTTTTATTAATTAATCTATTTTTCTATGTACCATCCCAAATTTTGCACGTATGTTTTGTACAGTTTAAAGGACCATCAATTTTATATTGGATATACAACCGATTTCAGTCGGCGGATGTCGGAACATGAACAAGGCAAATCAAAAAGTACCGCACACAGACGACCGTTTGTTCCATTACTGTGTGAATACTATTATGCTAAAAAAGATTCATTGCGACGAGAGGATTATTTCAAAACCAATGCCGGTAAGAGGACATTGCGATTGATGCTTAAAGAAAGTTTATTGGAAGTAAAAAGGGCAAAGTCCTGAAGTGTGTATTATCAGCTAGGTACTAGCTTGTTGATCAAACTCTGATTTAAAACATCCCGGATCCTTTATATCCCGAGGGATTCCTTGGGAATCAGCTTCCAGAAAGATTGATCGGAATATAAATAATTAAAATTCCTGGACTAATTAATCAAAAAAATATTTGCTGAATTTTTTTCTTATCTTTACTATATGAAAATAGCTATCCTAATATTTCTCTTATTCTTCTTTCCCGTTTTTTGGTCATTTGGCCAGCCGGGTATTCAATGGCAGAAAACTTTTGGAACCTTAGAATCTGACAACATCTTTTCGCTGCAGTCAACTACTGATTCATCTTATATATTGGGCGGAGAGATATTAAACGATTGCGCTGTAATTAAATTGGATTCATCCGGAAATGTATTATGGCAGAATTCATATGGTGGTAACAATGAGGAAATGATCCGGGCGATTAAAGAAACTCCTGATGGTGGTTACATTTTTGCCGGGCCCACCAATTCAACAATTTCTGGTGACATTACGGAAAACAGTATAGGCTGGGATTATTGGGTTGTTAAGCTTGATAATTCCGGATCTATAGAATGGCAGAATTCTATAACGGGATATGATTTTGATTGGGCCTCCAGTGTAACAACATGTGCTGATGGGGGATACCTGGTTGGTGGCTATTCTTATTCAGATGTTGATGGAGATAAATCTGAAAATAATATAGGGATGGCAGACTATTGGGTGGTCAAGCTGGATTCCAACGGTGTCATTGAATGGCAGAATACAATCGGCGGAACACTTGAAGACGCACTTTTTTCGGTAAGTTCAACTTCTGATAATGGATTTATTCTCGGAGGCTATTCTCAATCAAATATCACAGGCGACAAAACAGAAAATTCATTCGGAGGTTATGATTACTGGATAATTAAACTTGATTCATCAGGAAACATTTCCTGGCAAAAGACAATTGGCGGAACAGGACCGGATCAACTCTATTCCATCATTGAAACTTCTGATCATGGTTATGTAGCAGCCGGGTTTTCCAATTCGGTAATATCAGGAAACAAATCAACAAATTGCGAAGGAATTCACTACTGGATTGTAAAAATTTCAAATACAGGTAATATTCTTTGGCAAACCTGTGCAGGATCCTTAGGTTTTAATAAAGCATTCAGTATCAAGCAGACAGTTGATAATGGATTTATTGTGGGAGGAAGTTCGGATGGAAATATTACTGGGGATAAAACTGAAAATTGCATCGGGTATGATGATTACTGGATCGTTAAGTTTGATTCAAACGGAACAATACAGTGGGAGAATACCATTGGTGGCGATACTGTGGATGTGCTAACAGCACTTGATATAACACCTGATGGAGGATATATACTAGGTGGTAGGTCTGTTTCGGGCATTTCAGGGGATAAATTGCAGGATACCATCGGCTCTTTTGATTGGTGGATCATTAAAATTGAACCTGAATCATTAACTTTCTTACCGTATCCTATTGATTCGGAAGCAAACTTCAATTTGTATCCCAATCCGGCAAAGTCACAACTGACCATCGAAACCGGAATTTTGTCAGATTCGGAATGTCGGTTGACTATTTCAGATGTTACAGGTCGTACATTGATTTCGAAACACATTACACAAAATTCCACAAAACACGTCTTTGATATTTCATCATTTTCAAGGGGTATTTATTTTGTGCAGCTTCAAAAAGTTGAAAGAATATCAAGGGGAAAGTTTGTGAAAAATTGATGTCAAAAACCATTTTCAAGTATCATGTCTCGACCCCAATAGCTATCGGGGCAAGAGTGGGAGTATACGGGCGGTGCGATTGCACCGCCCTTTTTTCAATTTTTTGAAAAATGTTTTTCGTTTACATTAATTATTCCACGTCATTCAACAAATATTATATCGGTCATTCAGATGATCCTTCGAGAAGATTGATGGAGCACAATGATCCAAAATATAACAAGTATACTACAAAGTAAAGACCTTGGGAATTGAAAGCAGCAATAGCTACGACCTTGATTTGAAACCAAAGTTGTTTAAACCCAACAAACCGACTTTGATAAATTATGTGTTGCCGTTCTTGCAATCTCATTGGTTGATGAATGGATATTTAACTCCTAAACTTCAATCTTCATCGCGATGAAAATATCAAAGGTACATGTTCGAATGCCGGCAGCCCTTTTGAAAACATTATATATCAATATGTTATGATTTAGTAGGTTCGTCAATGCAACATTATCTCAACAATAATGCTATAAATAGCATTGACAATGTTATGATTTAATGTTATATTTGACATCGTAATATTATAAAACAATGCTAAATATAGCATAAAATGGACTATTGGGACAAAAAACTGATTCGGGAACAATTGGATTTCAAATTAGAAATGCTTAAAAACCTGTATAATGGAATTCTTCCAACGACAGGGTGGATAAAGTCAATTCGGGAAGCCTTAGGCATGACCACTTCAGATTTGGCCAAAAGGGTGAAACTTGATCAATCCCGTATTACACGCTTGGAAAATTCAGAAATAGAAGGTGATCTTAAAATTTCTTCGATGAAGAAAATCGCTGAAGGGCTTAACATGAAATTCGTTTATGGCTTTGTACCATCAGAAAGCCTGGAAAAAATCGTACAAGACCAGGCACGAAAAATTGCAATGAAGAAACTAGAAAAACTGGATCATACCATGCGCCTTGAAGGCCAAGAGTTATCTCAAGCTGCAAAGAATAAAGATCTGGAAGATATGATTCAAAAAATTCTGCATAACGAAAGTAAAGGATTTTGGAAAGAATGATCAGTTTTAAATATCCTGCCGGTGCAACGCCACTTGATCCAAATGAAATTAATGGATTAAAATTAAAACATATCACGACTCAGGAAGAACTTGATCGTTGGGAGCAGTACAATATCAGCGAAGCGATTTCTTGGGTATCAAGAGCCCGAAAAGATAATATCTTAACAGAAGCTTTTGTGAAAAAATTACACGAAAAAATGTTTGGTAAAATCTGGGAATGGGCAGGTGAATTTCGGCAAATACAAAAGAACATCGGGGTCAATTGGCAAACAATTCCAGTGGAACTGAAAAAGCTTTTAGAGGATGTAACTTATTGGGTAGAGCATGATACTTATCCCTCTGATGAAATTGCCTACCGTTTCCATCACAGGCTCGTAAAAATACACTGTTTTCCGAATGGAAATGGTCGTCACGCTAGATTAATAACTGAAATACTTCTCAGTGAATTTCTCAAAAAAGATCCATTTTCATGGGGAAGAGAAAATCTTGTTCAAGACGGAGTAATACGGGAAAATTATATTGCAGCGTTGAAAGCTGCCGATGAAAATAATTTCGAACTCCTGGCAGCATTTGTTCGTTCATAAACAATGTTTCTTTCACATCATGCAGTTGAGATTATTTCACCAAGAAAAATAGAAAATGATAGTGTAGTGCAAATTGAAGATTAAGATACGACCGGTAGCAGAAGAGTTTTCTGCTAGTTAAAAAAATCTATGCGCATTTTTGGGAAAGAGGTTCCTTTCTATTATATTTACACATCATAAGCCGATTCCAAATTTTAAAAAGATCAAGAATTACTGTCCCATTCTCGGAGAATACCATTCTATATTAATTTTAAGCAATAAATGAATAAATTAGGTTTAAATTTAATTATTTACACTTTAATTATTGCTATATTTTGCCTTATTGGTTGTAAGTTGGACAATGCAAAGCAAGATTCCAGCAATGGTAAAATTAAAATTGATGAACATGAGTTTATATATTTTGAAGATACGATTGGATGGAAATGTGATAACATAGATCTGGATTTAGTTTGTTATCCAGAAAAATGGTACAAATACCCACAAGAAAAGATATTTTTTCTTGCTTTGGTTGAAGAAGGTGAACCAAGCACTTCTTTGGCAATTTGCAAGTATAATCTGGATACTTGTGAATTTAATTTAGAAAGCTTTGTTAGAATATTTTATAACACCGCTCAAGTTGACACTATTGAGAAACTAACATCAAGTAATATAATAAAATTAGATTACAAAAATCGAACCTCATACTATGTTGAAATGAGTTTCACAAATCAAAAATTGAATTATAAGAGTATGACTATGATTTTTACGTCAAACAATTTTCTATATGATATGAGTCTCAAAGGTCATTTAGAAGATTTTGATCGAAACAAAATTTATTTTCAATCAATTCTTTATAAGTTTAAAACGAATAATGAATATATATTTTCTCCGGAATTACCACTTAAATCGATTAGTGAGGTAGATATTTCAAAATTTGAATAAAGTACTGTAATAAATATTCGAAATGTTGCGGTAACGTATTGAGCAGTAATTGTAATAATTTTAATTCTATATAATCTATAATAATTTAATATGCCTGACCAAAATACGTTCGAATGGATTTGTGAGTGGTTCTCATCAAATTGTAATGGAGATTGGGAACATGACTTCGGATTGACTATTGAAACAATTGATAATCCAGGATGGTCAATTACAATAGATACAGCTGAAACCTCTACTATTTTACCGGATAAACAGTGGATATTGATTGAAGTTAATGAGTTAGATTGGTATGGTTATAAAATTTCAAATGGTAGATTTGAAGCTTCAGGAGATCCGAAAAAATTGCAATTATTGTTGAATTTATTTCGAAAGGAGCTCGACTCTATAATTTCTCACAAACAAGATTAGATTTCTCTCCCATTAAACGCTTTCATTTGTTAGTTAACGATCCTGTTTGGTTTAATGGAATTATGAATACGGAATACCTCGAACCTTTGTTATGAACACAACCTACCAAAAGATTAATGCATAATTTTAATATTGAAGAAAAATTTAATACTGATTTCAGATTTAATTTACCTTTTGATATTTTACTTAGTTGATAAAAATCCTGATCGATTAAGGTCAATATTATTGATTTTACCCTCCATTACTTCATTTTAAACTTCCAATTTCGCAATTGGTATAAAATGGTTTGTTCCCGATGGCAAACAAGTAACGTTAATCCTTTTACCTAATTAGTTTAATTGAGGACTTTTTAAAAATCGCCATAACAATTTAGTACATAGAATTGTTAGAATATTACTAAAATGGAAAATTATTATTCTAAACGACCATTTGTGCAGACAATATTTTGTAGATTTGGTTTATAGGGAAAAATTATTGCTTTACATAATCCTAGCTTCCTCATGAATCGTTACCTGTTTATTTTAATTATTTTGTTTTCCAATGTATATGCAAAAGCTCAATCATTTGTATGGGCAAAAGCAATGGGAGGCACCAAAAGTGATTATTCAGCATCTGTAGCCGTTGATGCAGTCGGGAATGTTTATACAATAGGCTATTATTTAGGTACCGCAGATTTTAATCCGGGACCAGGTACTGCTAACCTTACTGCAGCCGGGAGAAGTGATATTTATATTTCAAAACTGGATGCAGCCGGAAATTTTGTTTGGGCCAAAAGTATTGGCGGAAATGGATGGGATGATGGCGCAGGAATTGCTGTGGATGCATTGGGGAATATTATTCTAACTGGACATTTTAGTGGTACAGCCGACTTTGATCCGGGTGCCGGTACAGCCAATTTGACCGCTGCGGGAGATTACGACATCTTCATTTGTAAATTGGATGCAGCTGGTAATTACTTATGGGCAGAAAGTATTGGCAATAACAACGGAGATTATAGTTGGGATGTTGTCGCTGATGCCATGAATAACATTTATATAACTGGTCAATTCTTTGGAACATTGGATTTTAATCCCGGACCAGGAACATCAAATATGACTTCAGCAGGTGGATATGATTTTTTTATTTGCAAATTGGATGTAGCAGGAAATTTTCTTTGGGCTAAAAGTTTAGGTGGATTAAATCCTGATGTTTCCTATTCTATTGATGTCGATATAAACTGCAATGTTTATACTACCGGTGGCTTTAATGGTACTGTTGATTTCGATCCGGGTGCAAGTGTATTTAATTTGAGTACTGCAGGCAGCGAAGATGTATTTATTCTCAAACTGGATTCTATGGGAAATTTTGTTTGGGCCAGATCTTTTGGAGGGAATAATTTTGACTCTGCAAATGCTCTTTCTGTTGATTTTGCAGGGAATATTTACACCATCGGAACCTTTGAAGGTACTGCCGATTTTAATCCGGGTCCCGGTATCAGTACAATTACCTCTTCAGGCTTCACCGATGTTTTTATTTGCAAAATTGATGTGGCAGGAAATTTCGTTTGGGCCAAAAACCTGAGTGGCATGAATTATGAAGATGCTTTCGCAGTCAATACGGATAATAATGGCAACGTTGTGTTTTCAGGATGCTTTAGCTCTGTAGTTGATTTTGATCCGGGGATTGGAACCTTCAATTTAACACCCTCTGGAGCACAAGATATTTTTATTTCAATGTTAGACAACACCGGGAATTTTCTTTGGGCGAAATCTCTTCAGGGTAATAATAACATTGGCTGTGGGATCTCCATTTTGGTAGATGGGGGAAATAATATTTATACAACAGGTTTTTTTTCTTCTACAGTTGACTTTAATCCGGATGGAGCATCCTTCAATATTTCTTCTGCCGGCAATGAAGATGTTTTTATTCATAAAATGAATTATGTAAATACGCCTTTGCCTATCGAATTGATTTCATTTGATGGCCAGGCAAATGGTTCTGAAAATATTCTAAAATGGACAACAGGATCAGAAATTAATAACGATTATTTTACCCTCTTGAGAAGTAAAAATGGAGTTGATTTTGAAAGTATTGGTAACGTTGATGGCTCTGGTAACAGTACTAGCACTTTGAATTATTATTTTGTAGATGAACAACCATATAATGGATATAATTACTATCAATTGCAACAAACAGATTTTGATGGCCAATCAGCTTTATCAAGAATTGTTTCAATATTAAATTCTTCAAGTAGAAATAATCCTATTGTTATTTCCCCTAACCCCGTCCGAGATTTTGTTGAAATATCAAACTATGATTCCAATACCATTCAGTATATAGAACTTATAAACACATTGGGAGAAGTAATTTTTAGAACTCAAAATCAACAACTGATCAATGTCTCTTCTTTGCCAGCAGGCACATATTCTCTCCGTATTTCAATAGCCGATAATATCTTTATAAATAAGTTTATCAAACAATAGTTTAATTTCGAATATTTCTACGTTTTGATAGCACTTAGATAGGAAGTAGTCTGGAGTTTCCAGTTTTCATCTTAATCCATCTGATTGGCTTGACATTGAGGATAATAGAAATATTTTAGCTTTGTTGCAACTATTCCTGTACTGCTTTCTCATACAGGCATGAAAACTTCTAAAGTAGCCCGACATTTACCTATTATTATATTTTTAATATTCACCTATTCCGCATATGGCCAAAACCCCATGATAAAGCAATGGGATCGAAAGTTTGGCGGAGATTATGGTGAGATTTTCTATAATATTAAACAAACCACCGATGGTGGTTATGCACTTTTTGGTTATTCGGAATCACCTATCAGTGGTGAGGTGTCGCAACCACCACGTGGATCGGCGGATTATTGGCTGGTAAGAACCGATTCGGATGGGAATAAATTATGGGATAAAAGATTTGGTGGTGCCGATATTGATGTGGGAATAGCTTTTGAACAGACAACAGACAACGGCTATATTTTAGGAGGATATTCTATTTCTGATACAAGCATTGATAAGAGTGCACTGCCTAAAGGCTATGTCGATTTCTGGGTTGTTAAAACCGATTCGAATGGAACTAAATTATGGGACAAATGTTATGGCGGCCTGCCACTCGCTTCTTTTGTGCTTAGAGATTTAAAGCAAACCAGTGATGGAGGTTATATTTTAGGAGGTAATACTGCTAATGGTATTGGTGGTGATTGCTCTTATGCTAATTGGGATACATCATTGCTTTCTAATGATTATTGGATCATTAAAATTGATGCATTCGGAAATAAACAGTGGGATCGGAAATTTGGCGGAACAGGGAACGATGAATTTACTGTCGTGGAGGTGTGCCTGGATGGTGGATTTTTACTAGGTGGTTCTTCATGGTCTGATGTCGGCGGCGACAAAACGCAACCTTCCAGGGGCGTTTCTGATGCCTGGATTGTTAAAACGGATCCTAATGGTAATAAACTATGGGATAAAAGATATGGTGGTGATCAGTCAGAAAATCTTTATAGCATTAAGCCAACCATCGATGGTGGATTTCTTTTAGGTGTCGAATCTAATTCATCTGTTAACGGCGATAAGTCGGTTCCTTCAAATGGATTTGCTGATTATTGGATGTTGAAGATTGATTCACTTGGGAATAAAATTTGGGATAATGGCTATGGTGGCAATGGAATGGAGGAGATGTCATCTATAACTACTGATGGGTTGGGAAATATATATTTATGCGGTGATTCGTATTCTCAGGCTAGTGGAGACAAGTTAGAAAATAACCTTGGTGTTGAACAGTCCTGGGTAGTAAAAACGGATTTTGCCGGTAATTTGTTATGGGAAAAGACCATACGTACTTATGGTCACGATGAAAGAACACAAATTGTAATTGGGGAAGAAGGTTGTGTAACTGTTGCCAATTTTAGTGATGGTGTAGTAGGTGCACTAAACTCTCAGCCCCCAAGAGGTAGTGTCGATTTCTGGATGGTGAAATTATGTGACAGTACTGCTGTCACAGGTAATTCGGAATCGATTTTAACTAATGAAACGTGGCAAATGTATCCTAATCCCGCACACGATTTTGTTACTATTGAAAAACCATTAGGTTCTACAAGTATGGAAATGGAAATTGTTGATGTCACTGGAAGAATTGTAAAAAATGAAAGCTATTATGGAACAAATGTAGTTGTTGACATAAGCACATTTTCGCCGGGATTGTATTTTATTCAATGCATAGCTGATGGTAAGGTGGTTTTACCTGTAAAGCGATTCCTGATACATTAGTGTTTTTGTGTTTCGAGTAACATAAGATCCCAGATTATTCTTCCTACTCGTGTCCTTCAACAAAAAGGGCCATTGAGAAAATTCCCAATGACCCGGTGAACGACACACGTTTGACACTACTTATTCACCTTATATTTATCGACTCCTTTGCCTTTGAAGGAGAAGATGTATTCACCATCCGAAGTAAGGTCCATGCCATCACCATACTGTGATCCACCGCCTTTACCTTTTGACTTCAGAATACCTTTGATGGCACCGGTAGCAAGATCAACTCCAGCTATAGTATTGCTGTTTTCTTTTTCCTTACGGAGGAAGAAGTTGTTGCCCACCATGTGATAAGTTGTAACTCCCCTGAACTTATCGGTATTATATAATTTTGTTCCGTCTTTTTTACTGTAAGCAGCCATTCCGTTATCGCAAACCAATGCAATGTTTTCACCTATATCGAAAGCCCACATTGTTTTACCAACTTTACCTTTACTATGATCGACATTAATTTTCATCTCACCAGAAGCAATATCGAAACCATAGAATTCATCACCTGAACCGGCATATACCATATTTTCACTCAGAATCAGATTGGAAATTCTTTTGTCAAATTTTTCTGATCTCCAGGCTTTTTTTCCGGTTGCCTCATCGAGTGCAATAATTCCATAGCTGCCAATAAAATCCCATTCGTAGTTGTAATAAGTTGTGGTTGTTGTTCCATTTGCATCTTTAGTAACTACACGCTCTATTGTTTGCTTGTTTACCAGTCCGCCAATTTGTGCAATAACTTTTCCATTTTCATTGAATAGTGCAGGCATTCCCATTGCACCTGTTATTTTTTCAGAAGCCCAAAGTAGTTTACCTGTTTCAACTTCTCTTTTTTCCACAAATTTTGTTTTTAGTTTATCACTTCCCATTACCAGATATACGGCATCGTTGGTAAATAGTGGGGGAGCAATAACACCATACATTCCACCTTTCAGAATTTTTCCACCATGTGGTCCCCTGTTCCAGAATCCCTGACGAACGCCCTGATCAGTTTCATAAACAGCATGCCACAATTCTGCTCCTGTTTTTGCATCAAATACCTGAAGACCGTCGAGTTGAACAGCAACTTTTTCGCCACGCATATATATTTTTACCAAAGGCTTTCTGGTAACAACTTCTTTTTCAACAAAACCTCTGTAAGTTGCTTCCCATTTTATTTGCCCGTTGGTAGCATCCACACGAATCAACTGATTTTTGAAACCTGAGAACAGAGCACCTAGAGTAGATGGTTTATAATTTATCATGATGATTTCTTTGGTATCACCCAAATAGAGATATGATCCGATAGATCCTTTAAAGCGATCCGTTTCCCAGATTTTTCTTCCGGTACGCGCATCTACCATCACCAGTGAATTTTTTAAGCTGAATAAGAATGCACTTATTTCATTGATGTATTCAATGTTATCTTCACCTAAATCCTGATATTCATTGGCTGTCCATAGTCCCTGACCGGTTACAACATCTATAACTGATATGTGATCTTTCCCCATTTTTTTGTCGAATAAAAACAACAAATTCGGATCAAAAAGAATGTATTGATATTCCGCTTTGTTAGCACCTTCCTTACCGGTAATTTCTTTGAATTTTCCGGCCCAGATTTTTTTACCGGTTCCATCCAGTGCTGTTGCTTCATTCTCGTCGGAGGCAACTATGATGTCACCTTTAAAGCTGGCTACTGCCAATACTTTCGATTTATTTTCAAAATCTGATTCCCACACTAATGGGAACTCTTCCTTTTGCGCAAATGCTCCTTTAAACAGAAGCAATGCCATGCTTACTACTAATGCTGCTTTTTTCATGGTGTTTAAGTTTAATTAATTTCAAACGTGTGTATAATTTTTAATCGTTGTCCTTTGGCCAGTTTAAATTCAAAAGTCATGTCCTTTATAAAATTGCTGAATGCATTTATAAAAGGAACAGGTTCAATGTGTGCTTCTTTGACGAAAATGGATTCTACTTTTTTACCTTTAAGCACCAATTCCATTTCAATGCTGCCTTTACTTTCAGGATAATGTTTGTTGCGGAATTTATTGAATGCATCCGATTTAATGAATGAAACTAAAATGCTGTGTACCTCAGCTTCCTTATCGGGATTTGAAGTGTACTGAGCTGAAACGGATGTTATGGATGCAATGGTAAATAACACCAGGCCAGTCATAAATATCACAATTGTTTTCATGCTGCAAATGTCCTTCAAAACGAAGGGCAACGCAATCGGTGCCGGTGGGTAAATTATATACCCACCAGCACGGATACAAAATCATAAAGAATTGTGGATCAGTTAAATAAGTTTATGCTCTGTAGCATATTTCACCAGGCCCAAAACACTTTTGGTACCGGTTTTGCGAAAAATATTTTTACGGTGGGTTTCAACAGTTCTTTCGCTGATAAAAAGTGTTTCACCAATTTTGGCATTGCTGTATTCTTTGGCAATCAACGCAATGATTTCTATTTCACGCGGGGTTAGATGAACAGCATTTTCGTTTTGTGAAGAATCATTTTTTTTACGATCAAGAAAAGCTTTGGTGAGCTCAAAGTTTGCCGCTGCACAAATATATATTTCACCTCGATGAATGGTTTGCAGTGCTTCACACAACTCATCTTTACCGGTATTTTTTAAAAGATAGCCGGAAGCACCTGCTTCCAGCAACTCACTTATTGCACCTGCATCTCCCAACATGGAAAGTGTTAGTACTTTGGTTGACGGTTGAAGCTTTGCAATTTGTGTAACAATTTCTTTGCCGCTCACCTCCGGCATTTGTATATCAGAAATAACAATATCTGGTTTCAGTGAAAGTATTTCACGGACAGCATCACGGCTGTCGGTGGTAAACCCGCAGACTACAAACCGGGGATCTCCATCTAATAGAGAACGAATCCCATCCACAATAATTTTATGGTCATCAACAAGATAAACGGAAATTGGATTCATGATTATACAAGAGTATGTTTACTTAATGGAATATCAATTGTGATTACGGTTCCTCTTCCTGGTGCGGAATCAATTTCGACATTCCCATTGAGGATTGTTAATCGGGAGTGAATATTATACCAACCGTTGCCGGATGTTGTTTGCAAGGTGTTTTTATCAAAGCCTTTACCATTATCTTCGACCATTACGCTGAGCATTTTATCATCTGACATTAACTGCACCGTAGTCTCAGTAGCATCGGCATATTTCATTATATTGGTAAGAAGTTCCTGAATGATTCGGAATAAATGAATTGCGGAGTTAGAAGCAATGGCAGGAAGATTCGGATCTGCATCGACTATCAGATGAAGGTTACCTGTTTTGTTAATCCTATTCGATAGTTCATGCAGGGCAGTCACTAAACCGGAGCGCATTAAATTAGATGGCATGAGGTTGTGTGATATTTCCCGGAGTTCCACGCAGCTCTTATCTAAAGCATCCAACGATTCGGGACTTACAGTTTCACGGGATAAACGCATTCTTACGGAAGCAAGTGATTGTCCGAGGCCATCATGTAGTTCAGCAGCAATTCGGTTTCTTTCATCTTCCTGAGATGCAATCACAGCTTTCAATCGAAGTTCTTGTTGCTTTTGTATTTCTTCGTTCAATAATTTTTGCCTTACCAGTTTTTGTCTGTTAAAGTAGAGCAAGCCGGCGGAAAGAGCCAGAATTAAAATACCTGACAATAAAAGCAGCTGATTATTTTTATTCGAAATATTTAATTCTTTCTGTTGATTTTCCCTGAGTAAATTAGCATTCTCTTTTTCTTTTTCAGCAGTTTCATATTTGGTCTGCATTTCAGTTAACTGTTTGTTCCGGTCCAGATTAAACAAACTATCTTTAAGAGTAATGTGTCGCTTATAAAAGTCGAATGCAGTTTTGTAATTGGATTTTCTGGAATTGGCCTCTGCAAGCATTTTGTAATTGTATGATTGCAGGTCAGGAAATTTCAATGAATCGGCCATGTGCAAACTCCTGATAAAATAATTAATGGCTTTATCGGTTTCATTCATTGCCATATTCACTTCACCCAGGTTTACCAGACTTGTAGAAATAGCAAACTGTTCTCCCCTTTTTTCACGTATTGCCAATGCACGCAACAAAAATGTTTCCGATTCTTTGAATTCAGATCGATAAGCATGAATAAGCCCAACATAATCGAGACTGTAACTCATACCAATCTCATCCCCTGCTTTTTCGTATAGTTCCAAACCCTTTTGGTAATGGATCATAGCTGAGTCGAGGTTACCTTTGGTTTCGAATACAATTCCTAGATTGTTGTTGGTATTAGCTAATCCATTTAGATTCTTAGTTTGCTGATAAATGGTTAAAGCTTTTCGCAGATATGTTTCAGCTTGATCGCCATCTCCATGCTTGCGCATCATGTTTCCAATATCATTGAACAGTTCAGCTTTACCATCCGCATTATTTGCCTTATCGTAATCAGCAATAGCTTCCAGCATAAGTGCCAAAGCATCTTCATATTTACCGCTGTAATAAAGAAGCAGTCCTTTTCCTTTTTTGGCTTTAGCCTTCCCTGATAAATAATTGGAGTTCGATGCTAAGGTCAGCGCAGAGTCGAATGCCATAGCTGCATTTTCCAGGCTTTTCTGATATATGGAAGTTCCATATTCTGCTAGCATATCGGCTTGTTCGCGATCGGTTTTACCTTTGAGTTTTTGAAGTACGGAATCGGGAAGTTGATTTTGTGAAATCAGCTTGAATGGAAAGAAAGCAAATAAGGTAATAAGGAGAAGTAATCGAATTAAGGGCATTTGTACGTTGGGGTCAATAACACTTGAAGGGGCAGGGGTTCCACGAATGGTGGACAGGCAATTGTGGTTAATTCCGGCTGGCAAGGTAAGAAGAAGGGAAAGATTGTGCAAATGTGAAAAACTTCAACCGTAAGTATGAATGTTCAAAGACAGCGGATCACCTTTTGAGGGTAATCCGCTGTGAAAAGGGTGGCCGGGAATTTGAGGAAAGTATAGGAATTTGAGAAAAATATAAATTTTTGGAATGAAATCAGTTTAATGGCATTTGGTTGAATTTAACCCTATTGCTTTTGTAGTGAAATTTAATTCTGCAATGATTTCAATCAGTTTCGTTTGTTAAATTTTATGAGTGCTTCGGTGCGGTTGTGTACGTGAAGTTTCTCATAAATATTGTAGATGTGAGAGCGAATCGTCGAAATACTAACGAATAGTTTGGCGGCGATATCTTTGTATCTATAGCCCTCTGAAAGCAGTATTAATACTTCCCGCTCTCTTTCGGTAAGATCGAATTCGTTTTTTTCTGCTTTGTTTTTATTAAAACTTGCTACAACCATTCTTGCAATACTGCTGCTCATTGGAGCGCCACCATTATGCAGTTCATGCAAAGCTGCTATCAATTCTTCCGGAGGCGATTGTTTCAGGAGATAGCCGCTTGCCCCGGCTTCCAAAGCTTTAAACACATTTTCATTGTTTTCATAAATAGTGAACATCATGATCAGAACTTCCGTGTACGTTTTTTTAATGATGCGTGTGCAGGTGATGCCATCAGTTCCCGGTAGATTTACATCCATTAAAATCAGATCGGGTTTATTTGATTTCATATATTCCAGTGCATCCTCACCGGAAGTAAAACCTTTTGCTGTGAAGTCTGGGTATTGATTTATCAGAAAGGCATACCCTTCCATGATTTCCTTTTCATCTTCAATAATCAATACTTTAATCCGCTTATCCATAATCATGATTTACCAAAGGTACTGAGAGTCAGCCTGTTGTTTTCTAAGATAAAAGTATGATTTTTAGGAAATTTCAATGTTTTTAAAAAGGAACTGATATTGTGTGCCTTGTCCCGCCGAACTTTCCATTTTCATAGTACAATCAATTTCAGAAGCCCGTTTTCTGATGTTTTGCAGACCGTTACCCCGCGATCCCGGCTGGTCATTTGCGAACCCCTTGCCATCGTCTTTTGTGTTGATAATCAAATGGTTGTGATTCATTTTAATGGAAATTGTAAAATTACTAGCCCCTGAATGTTTAAAGGTGTTCGTGCAAAGCTCTTTCACGATCAGAAAAATATTTCTTCGTTGTTTGGCATTAAAAATCAAATTCAGATCACCGGGTATTTCATTAATTAACCGGAAAGCAATGGAAGTATCACTAAAATAATCGAGACCATATTTATTGAGATAGGCAACCAGATTCGCTACATTATCATTTTCAGGATTCAGTGCCCAGATAATATCATCCATTTTTTTTCGGGCAGCATAAGCATAGCCGGAAATTTTGTCGAGTTGTGCAAATTTTGGATCAGTAGTATCCATTTGATGTTTAGAGAAATCGATACTAATTGAAATCTTTGACAAATCACTTCCGACATCATCGTGCATATCGGCTGAAATCCTGTTCCTCTCATGATTTAATGCCGACTTCTTTTCCATTAAGAGCATCAATTGGCGGTTTTTTCTGCGACTCAGATAAATGATTAATAAAGAAATGGAAATAATTATCAGCATTAAACAAGAAGCAATAAACCACCAGGTCAGATAGAAAGGATACTCTACGCTAAAGTTCAAGGTTTCAATTTTTGACCATTCACTATCACCCTTTTTAGCACGCAACTGTAAAGTGTAAGAGCCCCCCGACAAATCCGGAAAAATTAACTCA
>CAUJFJ010000234.1 GCA_963169675.1 Bacteroidota bacterium | reverse complement strand
AACTCAAGGCGCTCAATTAAAATTGTTTTCTTCAGCTTAGGATAGGGCCTGCTTCTAAAAAATTAAAACTCAATACTGGGTTTGAAAGGGGAAGTTCTGCGAAGATAGGCAGCTTTGAATTTTTACCGGACAGTAATGATTAAGAATTAAGGATTAAGGATTAAGGATTAAGGATTTTTTGTATCTGCCCAGACCCCGCATCAAAGCTAAAGCTTCTTGCGGGGACCTGTGTTCAGTGCACGAATAATAGGTTACTGCTCAATAGAAAATTTCGTATGATGATAAATGATAAATGATAAATTGACCTTTACCTTAAGAAGCATGCAGATATTCATAAATAATGCCGAGCTTCTGAGACTATTTATTATTTAGGATTTAGAACTTTTAGTTTCTGCTCAAAAGAAAATTCGCCAAAATGTAAAATACTAAATATAAAATTGTGAATGTATAATGTTCAACGTAAAATGTCCAACGTAAAATTTTGTTTTGAAATCGGTATAATAGCGTGCTACTCCAATGACAGCGGCTTTGCCGCTAATGACTTAATGACGCAGCCCTGCTGCTAATGACTATCTTTTTTTGAACGCAAAGTTAGGGAGACGCAGAGATTTGCGCTATCGCGCTCAAACGTGCAAGGTAGTCACCCGCCACTATCGTAGACCGAATCTTTTTACTTAGGCACACCCATCACCAAATAGCCGAATCATCAAATCACCAAATCATGTGCAGCTCCATCTTTTTATCCAGGAACAAAAAATCAGCACACCAGCACCCCTCGACTGCGCTCTGGGCAAGCATAAGCACCCTTCGGCTTTGCTCAGGGCAAGCATCAGCACATTTAAAAGCAATCACACCTTTATACTCAGGAAAACCCATCACCAAATAGCCGAATCATCAAATCACCAAATCATGTGCAGTCTCACCTTTTTACTCAGTACCAATAATTAGCACACCAGCAAATAAGCACATCAAATAATTATTTACTTTCGCCCTCCATGAATGAGCAAATTGTAAACGAAATATCAAAATGTGTGCAGACACTCCGCGAGGGAGGTTTTATCATTTTTCCAAATGAAATTGGATGGTGTATTGGATGCTACCTCACTGATACGGAAAATGTTAATAAACTGGCTGCAGGTGATTACGAATTCGGTTCGGTTTTATTGGAGGATGAAGGTAAATTAGGCAAATATGTGAAAGTGCTTCCCGATACCATTTGGGATTTGATTCAATTCAGCACCAAACCAATGATTTTGTGGTTGCAGGGTGCCGTGAATTTATCGCCGGAATTGATTACCGAAAGCGGTGAAGCTGCCTTCAGAATTCCAAAGGACGAATTCACCAATGTATTGCTGCACAAGGCAGGGAAGCCAATTTATGCAGCTTTATTATTTAATCAGGAGCAACCCGCAAAAACAACTTCCATTTTGAATAAACCCGGTTTTGTGGTAAATTTGCGGCTGAGTCAAAAGGCTAATCCCGATGAATTGGTGGTTATGAGTCTGACTCCATCTGGTCAGATCAGTTTTCTGAAAAAGTAATTGCATCCCACTAAAAATTTAATTGTAATTGAAAGATTTTATATCACAGGACTTTTTTAAGGTTATCAGTAATGTTTGTGATGAACTGGGTGTTGATGGATATGTAATCGGTGGGTATGTTCGCGATTGTCTGTTACAACGTCCCTGTAAAGATATTGATGTGGTTGTGACCGGTAGTGGTATAGAGGTTGCAACATTAACCGCAAAAAAATTAGGCCATGGAATTCATGTGACGGTTTTCAAAAATTTTGGAACTGCCATGCTGGTTTATGACGATTGGAATATTGAATTTGTTGGTGCCAGAAAAGAATCCTACCGATCCGATTCCAGAAAACCCATTGTTGAAGAAGGTTCTTTGGAAGATGATCAGAAAAGACGGGACTTTACCATTAATGCGCTTGCCATAAAATTGAATGGAAATGATGCTGGAACACTTTCAGATCCTTTCAGTGGTGTAGTCGACCTGAATGCTGGCATTATTCGCACCCCATTAGAACCGGCACTTACCTACTCCGATGATCCACTGCGAATGATGCGGGCAATCCGCTTTGCATCTCAGCTTAATTTTACAATCGAGCCCCATTCACTTCGCGCTATAACCGAAAACAGGGATCGAATCAAAATTGTGTCTAAAGAACGTATCACCGATGAGTTGAATAAAATTCTGATGTCGCCGGTGCCGTCTGTTGGATTCAAATTACTTTTCGATACCCGACTGTTACATATTATTTTCCCTCAGATGACAGCACTTTATGGTGTTGAATATGTTTCCGGCAAAGGGCATAAAGATAATTTCTATCACACCCTGCAGGTAATTGATAATATCAGCAAAAACACCGATAATTTATGGTTACGCTGGGCAGCATTATTGCACGACATCGCCAAGCCTGCAACCAAACGTTTTGAAGAAGGAACAGGATGGACCTTCCATGGTCACGAAGATAAAGGAGCTCGCATGGTACCCGGAATCTTCAATCAGTTAAAGCTGCCTTTGAATGAAAAAATGAAGTATGTGCAAAAACTGGTACTGCTTCATTTGCGTCCGATTGTGCTTGCTCAAAGCATTGTAACCGATTCGGCAGTGCGGCGTTTGTTATTTGAAGCAGGTGAAGATATAGATGATCTGATGACTTTATGTCAGGCCGATATTACTTCCAAAAATGAAGTGAAAGTCAAGAAATACCTCAACAACTTTGAACTGGTTAAACAGAAACTTGTGGAGGTTGAGGAAAAAGACAAAATGCGTAACTGGCAGCCTCCGGTTACCGGCGAAATGATTATGGAAGCCTTCAATTTAAAACCCGGACCGGAAATCGGAATTATCAAAAATGCCATCCGGGAAGCAATTATTGAAGGCGAGATCTCCAGCGACCCCGATGAAGCTTACCGTTTCATGATTGACAAAGGTGTCAGTCTGGGACTCACCCCGCCTGCCGGATATTCACATAAATAAAATCGCCGGTTCGTTTACCTTTTTTCAACTGAAATATATATTTTTGCCATCTCGAATCCAATTTCCAACTTAATTACAATGGCTGTCTACCGATTCAGGGTTTCATTCGAAGAATTCGATGAAGTTCATCGCGATATAGAAATTAAATCAACTCAAACCTTTGAGCACTTTCACCTGGCTATTCAGGAAGCAATTGGGTTTGATGCATCTAAACCTGCATCCTTTTTCATGAGCAATGACAACTGGAAAAAAGGACAGGAAATCACTTATCGTCCCGATGGCTCTAATCATGCATCCGGAACACACGATATGAGAAAATCTGTTCTGTGCGATTATATTGCTGATCCACATCAGAAAATTTATTACATATTCGATCTTCCATTACATTGGACTTTTTTCATTGAGCTCTTCAAAATTTTACCTGATGATGCCTCTAAAAAATATCCTACTTGCGTAAAATCTGTTGGAGATGCACCTAAACAATATCAGATCATCGAAGCTCCTAAAGGTGTTTTAGACCCTGATTTTATTGATGATGAAATGTTTGCTGAGGTAGCTGTTGAAGAGGAAGAAGATGTGGATGCTGAAGTAGCAGACGAAACAGAAGTAGGGTTTGGCGAAGCTGTGGATGAAGAAGAATACGATAATATTGAAGAGACTTCCGAAGAAGAGGGAGAACGCGAAGAATAACTGTTTCCTAACACCCTCATGATTTGCCTAAGTTACTTGTTATTATTGGCGGCCCCACTGCTTCAGGTAAATCTGAATTCGCCATTCAGCTAGCACAACATTACAATACTGTTGTAGTTAGTGCCGATTCCCGACAGTTTTTCAAAGAGTTAACCATCGGCACAGCTAAGCCATCCGAAACCGACCTGCAACGGGTTCCCCATTACTTCATCAATTCACACACGCTTTCAGAAACCGTAAATGCCGCATCGTATGGTGCAGCAGTCAGGGATTTGCTTTCCAAATTATTTGCTGAAAAGGATGTCGTTATAATGGCAGGAGGCTCCGGTTTATACATCGATGCCGTATTAAATACCATTGATGAACTTCCGGAAGTACAACCCGAAATCAGAACTGAATTAAATGCAATTTTAGAAAAGCAGGGAGTCACAGCTTTGTATCAGTTATTACAGGAAAAAGATCCTGCTTCCGCTGCCAAAATTGATCGACACAATCCACGAAGAATTATCAGAGCTCTCGAAGTTTCTATTTCAACCGGTGTCCCCTACTCTTCTCTGTTAGGTAAATCCAAACTGGAATTACCTTTCGATTGCCTCTTTGCAGGAATCGATTGGCCTCGCGAAGAACTCTATAAACGCATTGATGAACGTACGCAACAAATGATGGAAGGCGGCTTGTTGGATGAAGTAAAAAAAGCAAGTGAATACCGCAATTGTCAGGCTTTGCAAACCGTAGGTTATCGCGAGCTTTTTCAATTTTTAGATGGCGAAATTACTCAGGAGCAAGCGGTAACTCTGATTGCACAACACACCCGAAATTATGCCAAACGGCAGTTAACCTGGTTCAGAAAATATCCTGATTTTATTTGGTTACAACCCGGAGAAGAGGAGTCACTTTACAAAACAATTGACACGAAACTGAAACCTCAGAATTAATTCTGTTCGTGCACCACAAACTTTCGGCCTTCTAATGCAAGCTCAGACTCAGGAAAAATAGTTCTGGCTTCTTCAAGCATTGGTGCGAGATCTTTATATCGCGCTGAAAAATGTCCAATCACCAATCGTTGTACACCTGCATTTTTTGCTACCGTAGCTGCTTCAATGCTGGTAGAATGGAACGTTGCTTTGGCACGATCCAGTAAATCATGCATGAAAGTAGATTCATGATAAAGCAAATCTACACCTCGCACCTCATCAGCCAAATGTTCCAGATAAACAGTATCGGAACAAAAAGCATAGGAACGCGGACGGCCGGCACTTATGGTTAGTTCCTTATTGGGGATAATATTTCCAAAATCATCTTCGTAATTCTCCCCGTTTTTTATGCCTGCATAATACTTAAATGGGATGTTGTATTGCTTCATTTTATTGATGAGCAATTTCCTTGGCTTTGGTTTTTCCTTAAATAAAAATCCCGTACACGGAATGCGGTGATTCAATGAAATAGTGCTCACCGATAAATCTTCATCTTCCAGAATAATAGTTCCGCTGTAATTTTTTACAGGATGAAAAATAAGATTGTAGCGAAGTACCGTTTGCGATAACCTCAACTGCAATTCAATAATATCCATCAATTCCTGTTGCCCGTATATATGAATTTCGTTATTCCTTCCCTGCAAATGCATGGTCGATAACAAACCCATTAATCCCAGATAATGATCACCATGCAGGTGACTGATAAAAATATGTCCGATCCTGCTGTACTTAATTTTATAACGTACGAGCTGACTTTGCGTACCTTCTCCGCAATCGATCAAAAAAAACCGCTCACGGATATTTAAAACCTGAGCGGTAGGATGACGATTTTGTGTTGGAGTAGCAGAACTACTTCCGAGAATTGTTAATTCAAATGGCATTATTTTCTGGAAACAATCATGCGGCGGGTAACTACCGATGACCCGTTTTCAATAGACAACATATAAACGCCCGGTGCAAAATCACTGGTGTTCACACGAACGGTATTTAATCCAGCCATACCTCTTACAGTCTGATCAAATACTTCTTTACCGATCATGTTATAAACACGTAGAGTAAAGTCGCCACCTATAGGAGAAGAGTAAGTTACATCTGTAAAATTGATAGCTGGATTTGGCTTGTTTTGCAACAAATCAAATTTCACTGCACCCAGTTCATTCACACCTGATGTTGAATTGATGTTGATCACATAATAATCAACAGTTGAAGGTTGCGTCAATGGAGATCCGAATAATGTTCCTGCAACTTCAAGATCAACATTCATGGTAAATGCACCGGCAGAAGTTGGTGTACCTGATAAAAGAATACAGCCATTAGTTCCTCCAGGGAAAATACAATTTGCAGGATTACAGGAATAGGTAATTCCAGGAGGCAATCCTGTTACTCCTGTAATGGTGATGCTTGTAACAATTACCGGCAAACCTAAAAGAGAAGTATCCGTGAGTACACGAACCTGTATTACTTCACTGTATGGCTGTCCGAGAACTCCGGCAGGAAGTCCGGTTGCACTATCAGGATAAATTCCGGGAATGGTAAGTGAAACATCAGGTGTGCATTGTGCAAATCCCTGATTGCAGATTGAAAAAATACTCAGTAATGCGAGAAGTGTAAAACGTTTAATCATAATAATATGGACTCAGTTGTTAGTTCGTTCAGGGTTTTTCAATTTCATCTGTAGTGATCATATCAATTGCATCGGTTACGGTTGGTGTAATTACCAATACCTGCTCCAGCTGTGAAATTGAAATGAGTTTTTTAATGGGCTCACTTAATCCGGTTATAACAAATGCTCCGTTAGCATTTCTGCAAACACGGTTTCCTACCAAAACTGCACTTAAACCCGATGAATCGCAGAATTGCGTATCGGATAAATCCAGAATGATATTGTTATATCCCTGACTGTTTATAATCAACAATTCCGACTTCAACTCTGCAGAAATCAGGGTATTCAGTTTCTGTTCATGAAGCTTGATAACTGCGTATTTTTCTGCCTTGTCGAGTGAATAGTGCATAATCAGGGATTAAATCAAAACAAATATAAGGATATTCTTACACAAACAAAAATAATAAACAAGATAAGGTTTAGTCCATCTGGCCGGCCAGCAGATATAAAACCGCCATGCGAACAGCTACTCCATTCTCAACTTGTTGAAGTATAATCGATTGCCGTGAATCGGCAGCATCACTCGATAATTCAACACCCCTGTTAATAGGTCCCGGATGCATTACCAGAATATCTTTTTTAAGGCTGTCGAGGATTTCCCGGTTAATACCATACAACATCACATATTCCCGTAAGGAAGGGAAATAACGGATGTCCTGGCGCTCTAACTGTATCCGGAGTACATTGGCTACATCGCACCAGTCTAAGGCCTTTTTAAGATCGTGCTCTACTATCACCCCTAAATCAGCTATATATCTGGGAATCAAGGTAACCGGACCACAAACCATGACTTCGGCACCCATTTTCTTAAGACAAAATATATTAGAAAGGGCAACTCGGGAATGCAGGATATCTCCAATAATAACCACCCTCACTCCTTTCAGTTCACCAAGCTTTTCAGCGATTGAAAAGGCATCGAGCAATGCCTGGGTAGGATGTTCATGGGTTCCGTCGCCGGCATTTATAATTTTAGCATTCACATGGCGAGCTAAGAAGACTGCTGCGCCCGGTTTCGGATGCCGCATTACCACCATATCCACCTTCATGGCCAGGATATTATTTACTGTATCAATGAGGGTTTCCCCTTTGCTTACTGATGACGAGGAGGCTGAGAAATTAACGATATCTGCTGATAATCGTTTTTCTGCTAATTCGAAGGAAAGACGGGTACGGGTAGAATTTTCAAAAAATAAATTGGCAACAGTAATATCACGAAGAGAAGGCACTTTTTTAATGGGTCTGTTAATGACATCCTTAAAGTTGGCAGCGGTGGCGAATATCTTTCTGATATCGTCAACCTGAAGATCTTTAATCCCCAATAAATGCTTCACACTAAGTTGCTGACTCATTCTTCTTTTTGTGATGTAAATAACCAAACTTCATCTTTTCCATCGGTTTCGTTCCAGGTAACCTTCACCTTATCCGACATAATGGTATCAATTGCTTTACCTACGTAATCGGGTTCAATTGGCAAGTGCCGGCTGAACTTGCGATCGATAAGCACTACCAGCTCAACTTTGGAAGGCCTGCCAAATGCCAGCAATGCATCCAATGCAGCACGAATGGTTCTTCCGGTATACAACACATCATCCACCAGGATCACCTTTTTATTTTCGATGATGAAATCAATTTGAGTGGCACTGGGTACAATTACACTTTCTCTGCGTCGGAAATCATCTCTGAAAAAGGTGATGTCGAGATTTCCGGAAAGAATTGTTTTCCCCGGCAAAAACTGACGTAACTGTTTGGTTATACGATTAGAAAGATTAACTCCCCTGGGTTGAAGTCCAATAATTACGGAGTCATTAAAGTCATCGTGATTCTCAATCAACTCGAAGCAGAGCCTGTTGATGGTGATATCAAAATTCTTTTGGTTGAGTATCAGCCGTGATGACATGGTTGTAATTATGTTGGCAAAAATAGCAGAAATAAAGGGTCAAAAAAAATCCCCGAAAATAATCGGGGATTTTTAATATTAATTAGCAGCTTCGTCAGCGGATGTTTCATCATCCTGTGCAGCTTTGGTTTTCTTAGGTTTCTTTTCAACCTGATCATCAGCAGGAGCATCTTTGGTTTTCTTCTCAGATGTTTCCAATTCCGATCTTAAAGCTGAGAGAACACCGAAATCACCCAATGTTGATTTTTCTACGCTCTCTTTTACTTTCTTAATCGATTTGGTTGTGCTGTCTTCAGTCTTTTCAGTAGCCTCAGATTTCGCAACATTCTTCACATCTTCAAACATACGTGTATGTGAAACGATGATTTTGCGATTTTCTTTAGAGAATTCAATCACTTTGAAATCAAGCTTCTCATCAGTCTTTGCTGTAGCACCATTTTCTTTTGCAAGATGACGGTAAGGAGCAAATCCTTCAACACCATAAGGAAGCGTTACAACAGCACCTTTATCGGTCACCTTGCCAACTACTCCTTCATGAACTGAATCAACAGAGAAGATGGTTTCATAGCTTTCCCATGGATTATCTTCGATTTGTTTGTGACCTAAGCTCAGGCGACGGTTTTCAGCGTCTACTTCAAGCACCATTACTTCAATCTCATCACCAATTTTGGTAAATTCAGATGGGTGATTGATATTCTTATACCAGGAAAGATCAGAAATGTGGATCAGACCATCAATTCCTTCTTCAAGTTCAACAAACACACCGAAGTTGGTGAAGTTTCTGACTTTAGCTTTGTGCTTAGAACCAACAGGGTACTTCGCAGTAATTTGTCCCCATGGATCAGGCATTAATTGCTTTAAACCAAGTGACATTTTACGCTCATCACGGTCAAGTGTGAGAATCATTGCTTCAATTTCATCTCCTACTTTAAGGAAATCCTGTGGGCTGCGTAGGTGTTGTGACCATGACATTTCAGAAACGTGAATAAGTCCTTCAACGCCCGGAATCACTTCTACAAATGCACCGTAATCAGCTATAACAACTACTTTACCTTTAACTTTATCACCTACTTTCAGCTCGGTATCCAAAGAATCCCAAGGCTGTGAAGTAAGTTGTTTCAGACCAAGTGCAATACGTTTTTTCTCATCATCGAAATCAAGGATTACCACATTGATCTTCTCATCCAGCTTCAATACTTCTTCCGGATGATTGATACGTCCCCATGAAATATCAGTGATGTGCAACAATCCGTCAACACCACCTAAGTCCATGAATACTCCGTATGAGGTAATATTCTTAACAGTACCTTCAAGTACCTGTCCTTTTTCAAGTTTAGATATGATTTCTGCCTTTTGGCTTTCCAATTCTTCTTCGATCAGAACTTTGTGTGATACTACCACGTTTTTAAATTCATTGTTGATTTTCACAACTTTGAATTCCATGGTTTTTCCAACAAATACATCGTAATCGCGGATTGGCTTCACATCAATTTGTGAACCTGGTAAGAATGCTTCAATTCCGAATACATCTACAATCAAACCACCTTTGGTACGACATTTTACAAAGCCTTGAATGATTTCATCTTTTTCAAGAGCAGAATTTACACGCTCCCATGATTTTAATGCACGGGCTTTCTTGTGAGAAAGAATGAGCTGTCCGTTTTTGTCTTCTTGAGTCTCGACATAAACTTCAACCTCATCACCGATTTTTAAATCAGGCATGTGTCTGAATTCTGATAATGGAATTAAACCGTCTGATTTAAAACCAATGTTCACTACAGCTTCTTTGCTGGTCATTCCAATGATAGTACCGTTAAGTACATCATGCTCAACCACAGAGCTGAGTGTTTGATCATACATCTTCTCAAACCTTTCCTTATCATCGGCTTTGTAAATATCAGCGCTCTTGCCAATATTATCCCAATCAAAATCAACACCCGATGGTTCGGCTCTTTTGATGGCCTTAGAAGCTCTTAGATCCATTTTTACGTTTTCCGTTTCTATTGTCATTATTAATAATAGGTTAACTACCCTTTCCTCCCGAAAAGGAGCGCAAATGTACCGAAATTTCTTTTACAAAAACAAAGAAATTCAGGATTTTAAAAACAAGAAGGTGTTTATTTTATGAACAGGTCAGCTAACTGACTGTAAAGGGCTCTTAATCAGTCGCAAACGTGCTGCCACATCTTCCATCAGCCACATGGGCGTGGAAGTAGCACCGCAAATACCTACCGATTGTGCATTTAAAAACCAATCTTCTTGAATTTCAGATGGTTCTGAAATAAAGTAGGTGTTTGGATTCACTTTATGACAAACTCCGAAAAGGGCTTTGCCATTAGAACTCTTCTTGCCACTTACAAATAAAATCACATCGTGCTGAACTGCAAAACGTTCCAATTGAGGCTCGCGGTTCGAAACCTGGCGGCAAATGGTATCGTTCGCCGTAAAATCTCCGGTTTCCAACGAACCCTTCGATTCTTTAACACGCTGTTCTATAATGGTTTTAATGTGATTAAAGCCTTCAGTACTCTTGGTGGTCTGCGAAAAAAGATAAACAGGCCGGCTAAAGTCAATTTTATTGAGATCGTGTTCGCCGGTAATAATAATAGCCTCGCCATTAGTCTGACCAACCAAACCATTCACCTCGGCATGTCCGGTTTCACCATATATAACCACCTGTGCATTATTCGATTCCACTGTTTCGAAACTGGTTCGAACCCGGTTTTGAAGTTTCAAAACTACCGGACAGGATGCATCAATGAGTTCGATATTGTTCTCAATCGCAGTTTGGTAAGTCTCAGGTGGTTCACCATGAGCCCGGATCAAAACTTTGCAATCCTTTAAGTTTCTAAGCTGCTCATGATTGATGATTTTCAATCCCTTCTTAGCCAAACGCTCTACTTCCATGTTATTATGGACGATATCACCCAGACAATACAAAGTTCCGGTCGCATCTAATTCAGCTTCAGCCATTTGAATGGCAAAAACAACACCGAAGCAAAAACCTGATTCAGAATCAATGGTGATTTTCATAGCTTTTTCCATATCGATAACAGGAAAACCGTAAATAGGTTTTCTTTATTGCATTTTATTTAAGCCGGTCTGAGATTTCTGATTCGTTCAAGTACAAATTCTACCTGTTCATCGAAATTCAAATGGCTGTTGTCTAATACCACAGCATCGGGCGCCATTCTTAGCGGACTCTCTTCCCGGTGGGTATCTTCGTAATCGCGGCTGTTGATGTTGTTCCTCACATCATCCAGTGACACTTCCACTCCGGCACTTAACATTTCCCGGTAACGGCGCATGGCTCTGATTTCAGGATCGGCAGTCATGAAAATTTTAAGGTCAGCATTCGGAAAAACCGTGGTTCCTATATCGCGACCATCCATAACTAATCCGGCTCCGGTATTCATTTGCTGTTGCAAACTGACCATTCTTTTCCTGACTTCCTTAATAGCACTTACATGACTCACATTATCGGAAACTTCCATGGTGCGAATCTCCTTTTTAAGATTGTGCCCGTTCAGAAATATCTCCGATTCCCCGGTGGCAGCTTTTACTTCAAAGTGAATATGAATCTGATCCAATGTAGGTCGGTAATCAAGGTCGGAATGCTCACCTGCCAGCGGAAAATATATTTTATTCTCCAGAAAATACCAAGTTACTGCACGGTACATCGCTCCCGAATCAATATATCTGATTCCAAGTACTTTTGCCAATGATTTCGCAACCGTGCTTTTTCCACACGATGAATACCCATCAATTGCAATTACAGGATGCTCCAATGACATAAGCGATGACATACGTTGCAAAGGTAAGCAAATAGCCCTTCCGCTCAAAGTAATCGTGAAGATTTAACCCTGATTTATTGGGCTTTTTTATAAAATTCACCCAAATTGGCTGATAATGAAAAATGGTTGGATGCACCGGCTAAATGATAGGTTGCCCGACCATAACTGATGTGGAATTTTGAAATACGGAATCCCAATCCCCAGCTTAAACCAACAGTCGACATTTTAGTCTCCACCCCAAGCTCATTTCGTCTTCTGAAATTGTAGCCGGCACGAATGTGAAAATTCTTCGATAAAAGTATTTCTGCTCCCAAAACCACATGGCGCAATGCCTTATCTCCGAAAGTGATCTTTTCCTCGGTAACTTCACCGGTGATTGGGTCGGTTTCATTTTCTTTGGCAGGATCTTTATAGGTCAAATCAAATTTTTCCAGATTCTGCAATACTAAGGAAAGCCGTAAAGGAGCTTTTGCCAGTTTTTTTGAAGCACCCAGTTCTATTTCAAAAGGAAGTGGTTCATTATTTCCATCTCTATAATAAGTTAACTGTCTGCCGGCATTCTTAGCTACCAGGGAAAGGTTAACCAGTGCTTTTTCAAAATAGTAATTGGCACCAATGTCTACTGCCATACCAACAGAAGAATAATCTTCCAGACTGGAATAAATGGTTTTTAAAGTAGCACCTACTGTGAATGCACTATCGTTATTGATAGTACGGGCATAACTAAGGTTGAGAGAATATTCTGCAGCCTTAAATGACCCCAATACTTCACCGGTATTATCAGTTTCCGTAAAGTCACCATAATTTACATAATGCATTCCTGCAGCAAAAGTTCCATATTTTTCAAAATCCTGTGCATATGCAGCATAACCGTATTTGATATCAGCAAAATAACCAACACCACTAAATGTGAGTTGCTTGCTCATTTCCGGATTCAATAAGGCAGGATTTCCAAAAACAAGATTGAGATCATTGTCTTTGACCGGCACCAACTGTCCGCCCATAGCCGCAACCCGCGCCGATGATGACAGGTTTAAAAATTCGTACGTATTATCACCACCCGATTGAGCATTAGCCCGGATGACTGAAAACACAAAAACAATCAGGTAAAAATAGTGCTTCATCAGGTTTTGTTTGTGTTACTATTGCGCAATAACGTCGATTGTTAAATTATAGTATCAATATAACGGAAATTTTTCTGCCAATGCATGAACCTCGCTCTTCAAAGTCTTAATCAACGATTTATCATTTCTGTTCATCAATACTTTGTCGATTATTTCCACAATCTGCGTCATATCCTTTTCCTTCATACCACGGGTGGTCATAGCTGCCGTACCAACCCTGATTCCGGAAGTTACAAAAGGCGATTTGTCATCGAATGGAACCATATTTTTATTCACGGTAATTTCAGCTTCTATCAAACTATTTTCAGCATCCTTACCTGTAATATCTTTCGAACGCAGATCGATCAGCATCATGTGATTGTCGGTTCCACCTGAAATCACTTTGTATCCTTTCGAAACAAATGCTGCCGCCATTGCCTTTGCATTCTTGATTACCTGAATACAATATTCAAAATACTCGTCACTTAATGCTTCATTAAATGCTACTGCTTTGCCTGCAATTACATGTTCTAACGGACCACCCTGGGTACCGGGAAAAACTGCGCTGTCGAGTATAGCCGACATCATGCGAATCTCCCCTTTGGGTGTTTTCAATCCCCATGGATTTGGGAAATCATTTCCCATCAGGATCATTCCTCCACGCGGACCCCGTAATGTTTTATGTGTGGTGGTAGTTACGATATGACAATGAGGTACAGGATCATTCAATAATCCACGGGCAATTAGTCCCGATGGATGCGAAATATCTGCCAGCAACAAAGCTCCAACTTTATCAGCAATTGCACGCAGTCGCACGTAATCCCAATCACGTGAATAAGCTGATGCACCACATATAATGAGTTTGGGCTGCTCCTTTATAGCAGTTGCTTCAACATGATCGTAATTTATAACTCCGGTTGATTCTTCCACGCCATAAAAAGATGGCTGATACAATTTACCTGAAAAATTTACAGGTGAACCGTGAGTAAGGTGCCCTCCATGTGATAAATCGAAACCAAGAATTTTATCGCCGGGCTTTAATACTCCCAGCATAACAGCTGCATTTGCTTGTGCTCCTGAATGAGGTTGAACATTTGCCCAAGCCGCATTGAAAAGGGTTTTAGCTCTGTCAATTGCCAATTGTTCAATCTGATCTACAATCTCACATCCGCCATAATAACGTTTGCCGGGTAGTCCTTCTGCGTATTTGTTAGTCAGACAAGAACCCATGGCTTCCATCACCTGCTTGGTAACAAAATTTTCAGAAGCAATCAGCTCCAGTCCGTTTCGCTGGCGTTTTAATTCTTTCTTGATAAGATCAAAAACTACTTTGTCTTTATCCATTGTTCCCTGTGTTACTTCAGGTGTGATTGTATTCTCCATAAAATGTGTAAGGTTAACTAAAATCGATTTCGGTGCTGTCACCGATATTTAAACTCTGACTCAAACCTTTCAGGTAAGCATCACTGCCTACGATTGATTTGGAAAGAACTGCGGTTTCTAACTGGGAATAAGAACCAATAATAGATTCTTTGATAATACTTGATTTGATGATGGTGCGTTCACCGATAGAAACATTTGGACCAATTATAGAATCCGAAATGTCGCAATCGGCTGCAATACTTACAGGCTCTATAATTATGGTGTTGTGAAAATGTTTTCTGTTTGGATCAACAGTAGTTCGCTTCAGTAAAATAGCATTGGTCTCCAGCAAATTTGCTTTCCCTCCGCAGTCATACCAGTTACCAATTTGAAAAGCTGCTACTTTCGAACCTTTCTCAATCATTTTCATGATAGCCTCGGTAAGATTGTATTCATCTCTGGTTTTCTGATGATTCCGGATCATGTGATCCAGCATTTCAAATAATTTACCTGACTCTTTAATAAAATAAATCCCTACCAGGGCAAGATTCGATTTTGGGATGTTAGGCTTTTCAGACAATCGGGTAATATATCCTTCGCTATCTATTTCAGCCACTCCGAAATTCCGTGGATCGTCGACTTTCTTAACCCCCAAAAGAGAGTGCGAACTGCTCGTAACCATTTGAATATCAAACTCAACAATGGTATCACCCAAAACAATGAGCATTTCTTCCTGCTGAGGAACTTTATCGCGTGCCAGCCAGATCGCATGACCGGTACCTTCCCGAGGTTCCTGAATGATGAACGTTCGCTTTATTTTAGGATACTTTTCGGTTACAAAAGATTCAATTTTATCACCTAAATACCCGATAATGAATATAAAATCGTCGAATCCTGCATCAACGAGAGAATCGATAATATGCGCCAAAATCGGTTTACCGGCAACCGGAACCAGTGCTTTGGGTTGTGTATGTGTGTGTGGTCGAAGTTTGCTTCCAATACCTGCAACCGGAATTACTATCTTCATAATCAGCGTCCTGCCATAATATGCACCCTGAAAAAAGTGCCGGCATTTATGCAAAAATACAAGATAATGCAATACAAGCAGCAAGAAATGCCCACACAAGCATCGTATTGCTTTTCTTTGCAGTAATTAATGAAAATCAACCGACGAAGTAAATTGCGAAAAATCCTGATCACCCTTTTGCTGATTCCCGTGGTGGGGATATTGTTGATCTTTTTGAATTACCGGATGATTTCATTTATTGCTTCCGGAAATATTTACACAGACACCACCAAACTACCTTTTCATGAAACCACATTAGTTTT
The DNA here is from genome assembly GCA_963169675.1 of Bacteroidota bacterium. Classification (GTDB taxonomy): domain Bacteria; phylum Bacteroidota; class Bacteroidia; order AKYH767-A; family OLB10; genus JADKJB01. Next base: position 680 of record CAUJFJ010000234.1, on the reverse strand, counting down.
AGGTTCAGGAAGTTCTCCCGAAGGCCTATGGGAAAATGATTCTTTCAACCATCGTATGGAAGCAGCTGCATCTGTTTACGATTCAGGAAAAACAAAGAAAATGATTGTAAGTGGCATGAGCAACCGGGAGTTCTATAATGAACCAAACGATATGAAAAATGCACTGCTGAAAGCCGGTATACCTACTCATGTAATTTACCCTGATCATGGTGGCGTGCGCACCTGGAATTCGGTTGAACGGGCAAAGACTTACTACAAATGCGAATCGGTTATAATAATAAGTCAGGCCGATCAATTAGAGCGTGCACTCTTCATTGCCCGATGTATAAACCTTGATGCCATTGGCCTCGCTGCCGATCCGCTTCATTATAAACATAGGTACTGGACTATTAGAGAATATCTGGCGCGGGTAAAATGTACACTCGATTATTTTGAATACCGAATCAGAAATTTGTAATATTACCGATTATGAAAAATCGCATAACAGAACTCTTCGGGATTGAATATCCCATCATTCAGGCAGGAATGATCTGGTGCAGCGGCTGGCATCTCGCTGCTGCAGTAAGTAATTCCGGTGGATTAGGAATTATTGGAGCTGGTTCCATGTATCCTGATGTGCTTCGGGAACATATTCAAAAATGTAAAAAAGCAACCAATAAACCTTTTGCTGTCAATGTGCC